>JAADIQ010000060.1 GCA_013151255.1 Alphaproteobacteria bacterium | reverse complement strand
CGGCCGGCGCCATAGTTGGCGCGATAGTTGGCGGCAACGCCGGCAAAGGCGCGGTGATTGGCGCGTTGTCTGGCGCTGCAATCGGCGGCGGCATTGGCGTTTATCAGGATCGCCAACAAGCTAAGTTGCGCGAACGCCTCGCCAATAGCGGCGTTTCGGTGACCCGCGAAGGCGACAGTATTTACCTCAATATGCCGTCAGATATTACGTTTTCAGTCAATCACTCGGACATTACCCCGGGATTTTATGAAACTCTGAACTCGGTTGCACTGGTCCTGAATGAATTCGACCGCACCTCGATCAGCGTATATGGCCATGCCGATTCCACCGGTCCGGAAGACTATAATATGCAGCTGTCCCAGCGCCGGGCTTTGTCGGTGTCAAACTATCTTGCCTCGCAAGGGGTTATGCCGGGCCGGCTTCAGGCGGTTGGTTTTGGCGAAAGTCGTCCGGTCGCCAATAATGCAACAGAGGCAGGGCGCTCGGCCAATCGCCGCGTTGAAATCGTTATCGACCCGGTAGACAGCCGATTTTAATTGCTGATTTGTAAGATACGCTAAAACAACATGTCTCAAATGAACCCGTCCGGCAGCCGCCGGGCGGGTTTTTGTTGTCGGCGCGCTTGGCGTCATGGCCGGCTCCGGGATTCGTTCCAGCTTTAATCGCTTTTAAACCAAGATTTCCTAAAACTGACCGGAAAACCTGTCGGCCAGCGCCAATTGTGCTGGCGCGGCCTATTGGAGATGAGGCGGTCTGATGCATCTGAGGCAAAAAAGTTCGCGCTATTGTTCCGCAGTTTTGTTCATGGCGGGGGTGAACTGCGTGTTCCTTCTTGCGGCGATTATTACCGCAGAGTTTCAGCCCGGCTTTGAAATATGGCTGGCCAGCGCATTGGTGGCCTCGTTGATTTTGCATGCCCGCGCCGGCTTTGCCTTAACCGATGCAGAGCAGGAAATTGAACTGCTGCAGCGTCAGACGAACAAAATTCAGCCCATATCGCACAAGCGCATTACGGTGCCTGTGGTAAAGCTTGATTCAGCCAAAGATTTCGTCGCCAAGGATGTTGATATTAAAGATGCGCAGATGCTGGCGCTGGTGAAAGGCGCGATCGAAAACGACCGGATCGATCTCTATCTTCAGCCCATCGTCAGCCTGCCGCAGCGCCGGCAGCGCTATTTTGAGGCGTTCTCGCGATTGCGTAATGAGGACGGCACGATTTTGCGGCCGATCCATTATCTCGAAGCGGCCGAACGCGCCAACCGGATTGGCGTGATCGACAATATGATTTTGTTGCGCGCGGTGCAGGCGCTCAGAAATCTCGGCGCGGAAAACAAGCACTACCGGATTTTTTGCAATATTTCGCCGGCGACAATTTATGATCAGGATTTCTTTGCTCGGTTTACGGACTATCTTGACGTCCATAGCGACATGGCGTCGCGGCTGGTGTTTGAATTTACCTATCCGGCGGTCAAACTTCTAACCGACAGGGCCGAGCGCAATCTTCAAGCGATCGCCGAGCGCGGTTATGCGTTCTCGGTCGATCACATTTCCCGCCTCGATCACAATTGGAGCGCTTTGCGCGAGAAGAATTTCCACTATGTCAAAGCGTCGAGCAAATTGCTCCTCAGCGCCAGCCAGGGCGATGCTGTATCGCGTGCGCGGGTGGCCTCGTTCAAGGAGACATTGTGCGACAACGACATCGATTTAATCGTCGAAAAGGTCGAGCTTGAGGCGCATATGCCGGAAATTCTGGCGATGGATATTGATTTTGGCCAGGGTGCGTTGTTTGGCGCGCCGCGTCCGGCCAATGTCTACATCCCGCCAAGGATTGCGCTGGCCGAAGCGTCGTAACAACGTCGCTGCAAAGTTTTCCGATCCCTCTCACAGTGGTCTTGGCTTGACCGGGATTTGCCGCGGCCTTATCGCCATTGCTTGTGAGCATTCCCCAACCCATTTCCGGCATTCGCGCATTGGCGTCCGATTATGACGCGATGTTGTGTGATGCTTGGGGGGTGATCCACGATGGCGTCAATTTGCTGCCGGGCGCTGAGGCGGCGTTGGTGAATTTTCGCAAAACCAGCGGGCCGGTGGTCATCCTCACCAATGCGCCGCGGCCATCGTCTATTATTCCCGCCCAGCTCGACCGGCTCGGCCTTGCCCGCGAGGCTTATGATGCGGTGGTGACTTCGGGCGATGCGACCCGCGATGAAATTGTCCAGCGGTTGCCTGCCCCCGCCTATCGCATCGGGCCGGAAAAAGACGATCCTCTATTTGACGGCCTCGGGATTGAATTTGTCGAGCTGGATGCGGCGGGATTTATCATCTGCACCGGGCCGGTCGACGACCAGAACGATGCGCCGGAAGATTATCGTGGCGTATTGGAGCGTGCTGCGGCGCGCGGTTTGGAAATGGTTTGCGCCAATCCCGATATCGTTGTGAATTGGGGCGGTCGCATCATCTGGTGCGCCGGCGCGATTGCCGAACTCTATGAAAAGCTCGGCGGCGTTGCGGTCTATGGCGGCAAACCGCATGCGCCGATTTACCGGCTGGCTTTCGATGCGGTGGCGCGCGCGCACGGCGCGCCTGTGGATGCGGCGCGCATTCTGGCGGTCGGCGACGGCCTTAAAACTGATATTCTCGGCGCCAATCGCGCCGGTATTGATGCGCTGCTGGTCACTGGCGAGGGCGGCATCCATAATGGCTCGCCAGAGCAGGCGGGTATGCGCGTCATCGGCGCTATGGAGGGGTTGAGATGGTAGACGGCGCGAGCGTGATTGCGGCCATCGGCAATTTCGACGGCGTCCATCTCGGGCACCAGTATCTTCTGGGTGAAGCCGCGCGCTTTGCCGTGGCGCAAGATGCGCGGCTCGGCGTGGTCCTGTTTGAGCCGCATCCACGGCGCTATTTCCGGCCCGACGATGCGGCGTTTTTGCTGACCAGCTCGGCGCAGCGCGATGCGTTGTTGCGCGTCTATGGCGCGACGGAAATCTTTACACTGACATTTGACAAAGCGCTGGCGTCGCTGACGCCGGAAGAATTTATTCGCCTTGTGCTGAAACAAAAGCTGGGCCTTGGCGGCATTGTCGCCGGCGCGGATTTCCGTTTCGGGGCCGGCCGTGCTGGCGACAGCCAGGCGCTTTTGACGATAGGCGATGAGGCCGGTCTTAAGGTGAAAATCGTCGATCTCTTACCGCAGCCTGCCGATGGCGCGAAATTCGGCTCCAGCGCGGTGCGCGCGGCGGTGCGCGATGGCGACATGGCGCGCGCGCGCGTTCTGCTCGGGCGCCCCTGGGCGGTGCGCGGCGTGGTGGCGCAAGGCGAACAGCGCGGCCGCACGCTTGGTTTCCCCACCGCGAACATGACGCTTGGCGAGATTATCGAGCCGCGCCGCGGGGTTTATGCAACCCGCGCGCGGGTCGGCGGCGTCGCCCATGACGCGGTCTCCAATTTCGGGCGCCGTCCCACCGTCGGGTCGGAGGCGCCGCTGCTCGAAACCCATATTTTGGATTTTGACGGCGACCTCTATGGCCGCGAAATTGAGGTCGATTTTATCGATTTCATCCGCGATGAGGTGAAATTTGACGGCCTCGACGCGCTCAAAGCCCAGATCGCCAAGGATAGCGTGAAAGCGCGGGCTTTACTGGCGTAAAGCGGGCTCTCGTGATTGTGTGGTTTACCGATCCCCGGCGCCACAATGTCGTCACATTACCCATGGAAATTTAAGCTGACGAATTAGGCTGCGCAGCCCGCGCGCGGCGAGAGAGGTTGCGTGATGGCTATCAGCAGATCGAAGAAATTCATCCTTTGCGCGGCAGCCGCCGCAACCACGCTTAGTGTCGGCGCGTCGGCCTTTGCCGGCGGGTATTATGGCGGCGGTTATGGTGGCGGCCATGGCGGTTATTACGGCGGCGGTCATGGCGGCTATTATTCCGGCGGCCATAGTGGCTACGGTTATGGCCACGGCTATAGCTATGGAGGCGGCCATGGCGGCGGCAAGGCCGCGGCGATTGCGCTTGGCGTGATCGGCGGCGCCATCATCGTTAACGAACTGGCGGAGAGCAAATATCGCCGCCGGACTTATGAAGACCGTTATGACCGTCGCTATGATCGCTATTCCCGGCGTGCGGTTCGGACCTATGACACCGGCGCCTTTGAGCGCGGCTATGAAGAGGGTTATGTGCGCGGCCGCGATGCCGGCGATGGCGCGCCTGCGGGTGACGATCTCGATGTGCAGCTGGAAGGCCGCGCTGATGGCGGCCCGCAACCGATCCGCCTCACCTATGACAACGCCTATAAGACCTGCACCAAACATGCGCGCGTTGCGCTCGGCAATCGTGGCTTTGTCCTCGCCGCGCCCAACCGCCCGGACACGGCCGAAGACCTTGGCGGCTCGTGGAAGATGACCGCCAATGTCACCACCCAGAACCAGAACGGCGAAAGCTGGACCCGGGCGATGTATTGCGAGGCCGACGACAGCCGGGTCTATCTGCTCGAACTGATTTAAGCCCGCTTCCCGCGTGACGGGCGGCTTTTGATCTGATATGACCGTCGCCATGAGCGGCGGTCTTTTCATAATTATTCGAATTATCAGCCCGGCCGGGTGCGCTGGAAGCCGTTAGGCTATATTCAAGCGCCCAGGACCGGGTCTGACTTTTTCGTTTTCCTGACACCTTAAAAAAGAAGAGAAATCCGATGCCAGATGCATCGTCTAAAGATTCAAAGGCCGCTGATGCCAGTACCAGTGACAATGGCGCCCGCGATTATAAAGACACATTGTTCCTGCCGAAGACCGACTTTCCCATGCGCGCCGGCCTGCCCAAGCGCGAGCCTCAATGGCTAAAGCGCTGGGCGGATATGAATATGTATCAACTCCTGCGCGAGGATGCGAAGGGCCGCCCGCCCTTCGTCCTGCATGACGGCCCGCCTTACGCCAACGGCCATATTCATATGGGCACCGCGCTCACCAAAATCTTGAAGGACATGATCGTGCGCGGGCGCCAGATGGCGGGCTTTGACGCCAACTATGTGCCCGGCTGGGATTGTCACGGCCTGCCGATCGAATGGAAAGTCGAGGAGGAATTCCGCGCCAAGGGGCGGGCCAAGCGCGACGTGCCGGCGGTGGAGTTTCGCGCCCGCTGCCGCGAGTACGCCAGCGGCTGGCTTGACATCCAGCGCGACGAATTCCGCCGCCTCGGCGGAGAGGGCGACTGGGATAATCCGTATACGACGATGGCGTTTTCATCCGAGGCGACGATTGCAACCGAGCTGTTAAAATTTGTGGCGAGCGATCTCCTCTATCGCGGCTCCAAACCGGTAATGTGGAGCCCGGTGGAGCAAACCGCCCTCGCCGAAGCCGAAATTGAATATCATGACCACCAGTCGACGACTGTTTGGGTGAAGTTTCCTGTTTATATGTATGCGCAGAGCAATGACGTCACACTTAAGGAGAAGAAACCTTTAGGCGCTTCAATAGTCATCTGGACAACGACTCCGTGGACCATACCTGGCAATCGCGCGATCTGCTTTGGCTCGAAGCTCTCTTATGGGTTGTACGAAGTCGTTGCGATGAAAGAAGGGTTGGACTTCGAACCGTGGTCGAAGCCGGGCGATAAGCTGATCTTGTCTGATGCGCTTGCGGAAAGCGTGCGCGAAGCTGGGCTGATCGCCGAATGGAAACGGTTACAGAGCATCAATCCTGATGACCTTTCCGGTTATGTCTGCGACCATCCTTTAAAAGGGCTGGGCGGCGGTTACGATTTTTCCGTCCCTCTCCTCGCCGGCGACCACGTCACCGACGAGGCTGGAACTGGCTTTGTCCATACCGCGCCGGGCCACGGGCAGGAGGACTACGTTGCATGGATGAATACGAGTTACGGCCGCCGGCAAGGAATTCCGCATACGGTTGATGAGTTCGGCGCCTTCACCGATGAGGCCCCGGGCTTTACCGGCGCTAAAGTGCTGGTCACGGAAGGCAAGAAAAAAGGTAAGGACGGCGACGCTAACAAAAAGGTTATTGAGGCGCTGATTGAACATGGCGCCCTGCTCGCCCGCGGGCGGCTCACCCACTCTTATCCGCATTCATGGCGCTCCAAGGCGCCGGTGATTTTTCGCAACACGCCGCAATGGTTTATCGCCCTCGACAAGAAGATGGCCGATGGCGAGACATTGCGCGCCAAGGCGCTCAAAGCCATCGACGAGACCGGGTTCACCCCGCCGCAAGGGCGTAACCGTATCCGCACTATGGTCGAGGGCCGGCCGGACTGGCTGGTCTCACGCCAGCGCGCCTGGGGCGTGCCGCTGACGATTTTTGTCCACAAAGAGAGCGGAGAAATTTTGCAAGACCCGGGCGTTGATGCGCGCATCATCAAAGCAATTGAGGCCGGCGGCGCCGACGCTTGGTTTGAAGCCCCGACCGGCGACATTCTGGGTGCGGAGCATAACCCCGACGATTATGAAAAAATCACCGACATTCTCGATGTCTGGTTTGATTCCGGCTGCACCCACGCTTTCGTGTTGGAGAACCGCGACGATCTTGTGTGGCCGGCGGATGTTTATTGCGAGGGCTCGGACCAGCATCGCGGCTGGTTTCAATCGTCGCTGCTGGAGGCGTGCGGTACGCGCGGGCGCGCACCCTATAAGCATGTCATCACCAACGGCTTTGTCGGCGACGCCGAGGGCCGCAAAATGTCGAAGTCGCTCGGCAATGTGACGGCGCCGGAAGAGGTGATCAAACAATATGGCGCGGAAATCATCCGCATCTGGGTCGCAAGTTCGGACTACACCGAAGATATGCGGATCTCGAAGGAGATCATCGGCTCGGCCGTCGACGCCTATCGCAAGCTGCGCAACACGCTGCGCTATCTGCTCGGCGCGGTCGCCGATTTTAGCGATGCCGAGCGGGTTGAGCCGGCGCAAATGCCCGAGCTTGAGCGCTATATCCTGCACCGGCTGGCGGTGCTCGACGAAGATGTGCGCGGCGCCTATGAGCGGTATGACTTCAAAACCGTGTGGCGCAAATGCCTCGATTTTGCCTCGCTCGATCTGTCGGCCTTCTATCTCGATATCCGCAAAGACAGCCTTTATTGCGACCGGCCCGACGATATCCGCCGCCGCGCTGCGCGCACGGTGATGGATTTGGTGTTTGACCGGCTGATCGCGTGGCTGGCGCCGATTTGCGTCTTTACCTCTGAAGAAGCATGGCAGGAGCGCTGCCCGTCTGAGGACGGATCGATCCATCTGACGCAGTTTCCTGAAACGCCTGCGCAATGGCGCGATGACGCGCTGGCTTCGAGATGGAAAAAAGTGCGCGAGGTTCGCCGGGTTGTCACTGGCGCGCTGGAAGTGGAGCGCCGCGACAAGCGCATTGGCGCCAGTCTTGAGGCCGCGCCAACGGTTTACATTAGCGCGCCGGAATTACTCAGCGCCTATGACGGGCTTGATGCGGCGGAGTTATTCATCACCTCGGGTGCGGTTTTGGCCGAAGGTGCGGCGCCTGCCGGCGCCTTCCGGCTTGAGGGTGAGGCGAGCGATGTCGCGGTGGCGCCGGGCGCTGCCGAAGGCGCAAAGTGCCGCCGCTGCTGGCGCATCCTGCCGGAAGTCGCCGACAATGAAGCCGGATTGTGCGGGCGTTGCAGCGATGCGGTCGCCGTCCATGACAAAGGCTGAGCGATGAGCGCAACAAAGGCAAATCTGATGGCGCGTGCGCGCGACTGGTGGGAAGAGGCGCGCGCCAATCCTTATTTTCGCTATGGCCTCACCGCTGCCGCCGCCGTCGCCCTGCTCGACCGGCTCACAAAATACTGGATCGTTGAAATCGTCCGCCTGCCGGCGCGCGGAAAAATCGAACTCTCGAGCATTTTCGATCTCACCTATGTGCAAAATTACGGCGCCAGCTTTGGTTTGTTGTCCGGCGGTCTCGTCTCGCGCATTATCTTGTCCATAATCTCAACCGGCGTCGCCATTGGCCTGATGGTCTGGCTGGGCCGGCTCAAGCGCCCGGCGGCCGTCGCCGGCGTCGCCTCGATTATCGGCGGCGCGCTCGGCAATCTCTATGATCGCCTCGCCTATGGCTATGTGGTCGATTTCTTTGATTTTTCTGGGCTGATGTTTCCCTGGGTGTTCAATATCGCCGATATGGCGATCAATATCGGCGTCGCCTTCCTCCTGCTCGACGCCTGGCTGACCCGCAATGAGGGCAAAGCTGAATAAATTAGCGTGGCGCCTTTGCGCCCAGGCAAAGAGGCCGATATAGTGCCGACTGAGACCGGATTTGGGCGGGGCGCTCGAACGGTGTGGAGTGAAAGATCAATGATTAAAAAGACTTCCCTGCGCGCGGCGCTTGTCGTCGCCGGACTGGCGTTAGCGACTGGCGGCTGCGGTATCGGTAAAGCCCTTGGCGGCGGCAAACGGGCGCCGGATGAATTTGCCGTGGCGACTAAGGCGCCCCTGGTGGTGCCGCCGGATTATGCGCTGCGCCCGCCGCGTCCGGGTGAATCCCGGCCGCAGGAATTGTCGCCGTCCGAACGCGCACAACAAGTGCTGCTCGGCGACACCGCCGCCGCGCCGCCGACGCTTGGCGAGCAGGCGCTGCTGCAAAAAGCCGGCGCTTTTTCTGCCGACCCGAATATCCGCAACCTGTTGAATGCGGAAAATGGCGGGCGCGGCGACAAAGATCGCAGTATCGCCAACCAGCTTATTTTCTGGAACTTCCTCAAGGGCGATGTTGATGACAAAGCCGCGCCGCTGCGGGTTGATGACGCCGCGAAATGGCTGGCCGAGCGCGATGAACGCATCGTCAATGTCCTCGGCGAGGACGGCGAGGTCGTGATCAAGAAATCCAAAACGCTGAACCTGCCGGGAGTTTTTTAAAGCCCGGGTTTAAGATTTCTTTTCCGGGTTTCCTGCGACCTCTGTCGGCGGCATAATCATCTATGGCTCATCGCGCAGACCCATCTTCCTCAAATCCGGCGCCGCAAGCCGGCGCCAGTTTGATCCGGCTTCTGCCGCCGGGCGCCGTCAATCGCATTGCCGCGGGCGAGGTGGTTGAGCGTCCTGCCTCGGCCGTTAAAGAGCTGGTTGAAAACGCGATTGATGCGGGTGCTTTGCGCATTGATGTTGAAATCGACCATGGCGGCAAGACGCGCCTCGTCGTCACCGACGATGGCTGCGGCATGAGCGCGGAGGATTTGGTGCTGGCGGTCGAGCGCCATGCAACCTCGAAGCTGACGCCCGGCGATAGCGGCGACTACGACCTGATGAACATTGCGACGATGGGGTTTCGCGGCGAAGCGCTGCCTTCCATTGGCGCGGTGGCGCGGCTCTCCCTCACCTCGCGGGTGAAATCGGACCCCGGCGCCGATGCGTGGGAGCTTCGCGTTGAGGGCGGCGACGTGTCCGAGCCGCGCCCGGCCGGTTTTGGCGGCCATGGCGCCCGGGTTGAGGTGCGTGATTTATTTTATGCAACCCCGGCGCGGCTGAAGTTTTTGAAATCGGATCAAGCCGAAGCAACCGCGATTGGCGATATTTTGCGCCGCCTTGCCATGGCGCGCGAGGAGATTGCATTCACGCTAACCTCGGGTGGCCGGCGTTCTCTAAACCTCGCGGCGGAGACAAAAGGCGAGGCCGGGCGGTTGCGCCGGCTGGCGGCGATTATGGGCAAGGATTTTTCCGATAATGCGCTGGCGATTGACGCCACCCGCGACGGCGTTCGCGTTACCGGTTTTGCCGGCCTGCCAACCTATAATCGCGGCCTGCCGGACAAGCAATATTTGTTCGTGAACGGACGGCCTGTCCGCGATAAGCTAATCGTCGGCGCGGTGCGCGGCGCCTATGCGGACTTTCTGGCGCGCGGGCGCCACCCGGCAGTGGCGCTGTTCTTAGAAATTCCGCCGGCGCTGGTCGACATCAACGTCCATCCGGCGAAAACCGAAGTGCGCTTTCGCGACGCCGGCAGCGTGCGCGGGCTGCTAATCGGCGCGTTGCGCCATGCGCTGGCGGAGGCCGGCCATCGCGCCTCGACAACAACCAGCGCCTATGCGCTCGGCAAGGCCAGCCCCGGCGGGGCGGGGCCGTTTCAGGGCGGCTACCGACCGCAAACGACAAACCCTTATGCGCGCGACATCTATGCGCCGGAGGGGCATGTCTCCGAAGGCGGCCTGGCTGAGCGCCAGTCAGGTTTTGACAATGTTGGCGCGCCAAGCGCCCGCGCCGAGCCGATGCAGGATGATGCCGCTCCGTCCGACCAACACCCGTTGGGCGCGGCGCGCGCGCAACTTCATGAAACCTATATTGTCACGCAAACTGCCGACGGCCTGATCATCGTTGATCAGCATGCGGCCCATGAGCGCCTGGTTTATGAGCGCATGAAGCAGGCGCTGGAAGAGGGCGGCGTCGCGCGTCAGGGGTTGCTAATCCCGGAAATTGTTGAAATGGACGTTGGCGAGATCGACCGATTGGCGCCGCGATTTGAAGAATTTGCCGCGCTCGGTCTCGTCATGGAGCGCTTCGGCGAGGATGCGGTGATGGTGCGCGAGACGCCGGCGATGCTGGGCGAGGTGGATATCAAAGGGCTGGTGCGCGCGCTGGTTGAAGATATCGCTGAGTTTGGCGACGGTCTCGCCTTAAAGGAACGGCTTGAAGAGGTGTGCTCGTCGATGGCGTGTCACGGCTCGGTGCGCGCCGGCCGGCGGCTCAATGGCGATGAGATGAACGCGCTGTTGCGCCAGATGGAAGCAACGCCGCATTCCGGCCAGTGCAACCATGGCCGCCCGACTTATGTAGAATTAAAACTCGCCGACATTGAACGACTATTCGGGCGACGATGATAAATACGATTGCTCAATGGCTGGTGCTGGCGTCCGGCGTCTGGTTGATCGCCATTAGTATTCTTATGGTCTTCAATCCGCAAACGGCGCTTGGCTATCTAGGTAAAATGGCGAGTACGGATTTTATTAATTACTCAGAACTCACTTTGCGTCTGATCGCCGGCGCAGCGCTTTGGCGTTATTCCGAATTTTCCAAAGCGCCGGAAGTATTGAATATTATCGGGCTTTTTCTCGCCGCCACGACGGTGATCTTGTTCCTGGTTCCAAGAAAGTGGCATGCGGCCTACTCGGTCTGGTGGTCAAAGAAGCTTAACCCCGCGATGGTGAGACTTGCGGCGCCAATTTCTTTAGCGGCGGGTGTTTCTCTAATTTATGCAGTAATGTAGGCGGATGATAATGCCCACCGAAAATTTCACACTACTCTCTGACCTCGGCGATTATATCGCCCGCGACGATGACGATATGGCGCGGCGCGCGGCGGCATTTTTTGATGAGATCAAACGCCGCCACACGGTGCGCGACTTTGTCGCCGACCCGGTGCCGCAAGACATTATCGAACATTGCATTGCCGCTGCTGGCCGTGCGCCCTCCGGCGCCAATCATCAGCCATGGCATTTTTGTCTGGTCGGCGATGCGGCGATGAAGTCCAAAATCCGCATCGCCGCTGAGGAAGAAGAGCGCGCTTTTTATGAAGGCCGCGCCGGCGAGGAATGGCTTGATGCGCTCGGCCCCCTGGGCACTGACGCCGACAAGCCGTTTTTGGAAATCGCACCGTGGCTGATTGCGGTGTTCGCACAACGTCGCGGCGGCGAGAAAGCCGGCATGGACAAGAAGAATTATTACATCAATGAAAGCGTCGGCATCGCTTGCGGGTTTTTGCTGGCGGCGCTGCATCATGCGGGGCTGGCCACCCTTACCCATACGCCAAAGCCGATGAGTTTCCTCAATGACGCGCTCGACCGTCCGGCTACGGAAAAACCCTATTTACTGATTGTCACCGGCAAGCCCGCCGCCGATGCTGAAATTACCCATCATGCGCTGATCAAAAAACCGCTGAAAGATATCCTCACGGTTTATTAAGCGCCGTCTTTGCCTGCTGAAGGATTTCCCCTGTTTGCCGCCCCGGCAAATCAGACTAGCGTCCGCTGCGAATGTGATTCGTAAATCCGCAGCTGAGCGTTGGGGGCGGCGCATTCCTGAGGAGGGACAAATTTATGGGCATGCTCAAAGAGTTTCAGGATTTTGCCGTTAAGGGCAACGTTGTCGATATGGCGGTCGGCATCATCATCGGCGGCGCCTTTGGCACTATCGTTAAGTCGCTGGTCAGCGACATCATTATGCCGCCGATCGGCGTGTTAATGGGCGGTCTCGATTTTTCAAGTTTGGCGCTGACGTTGAAAGCCGCGACGGCTGACGCAGAAGCGGTGACGTTGAATTACGGTCTTTTCATCAACAATGTCATTTCCTTCGTGATTGTCGCCTGGGCGGTGTTCATGCTGGTGAAGGGGATGAATACGCTTAAGAAAAAAGAAGAAGCAGCCCCTGCCGAGCCGCCGGCGCCGCCGCGCTCAGAAGTGCTGCTCGAAGAAATTCGCGATGCGTTGAAAGCGCGCGCGTAAACTGACGACCCCACCCCAGTGAGTATGGGCCCGGTCCTGGTTCGCCAGGCCGGGCCTTTCTGATTGCGGCTGTGATGCTGTTGTGGTCAGCGTGCGCGACGGCTATACGCCTCGCTTGTAGCCAGATTGCCCGTTTCATGACGCCGCTTAAAAATATCCGTAATTTCTCGATTGTCGCGCATATCGACCACGGCAAGTCGACCCTCGCCGACCGGCTTATCCAGATCACCGGCGGGCTGAGCAGCCGTGAGATGAAAGACCAGGTGCTCGATTCGATGGATCTGGAGCGCGAGCGCGGCATCACCATCAAAGCCCAGACCGTGCGCCTTTCCTATCAGGCCAAGGATGGCGAGACCTATTGCCTCAATCTCATCGACACGCCCGGCCATGTGGATTTCACCTATGAAGTCTCGCGCTCGCTATCGGCTTGCGAGGGCGCGCTGCTGGTGGTGGATGCGAGCCAGGGGGTTGAGGCGCAGACGCTTGCCAATGTTTATCAAGCCATCGACCTTGACCTTGAAATTGTCCCGGTGCTCAACAAAATCGACCTGCCGGCGGCGGAGCCGGATCGCATCAAATTGCAAATCGAAGACGTGATCGGCATTGACGCATCGGACGCGGTTGAAATTTCCGCCAAGACCGGCGTTGGCGTCGCCGATGTGCTCGAAGCCATCGTTACGCGCCTGCCGGCGCCGAAGGGAGACGCAGACGCGCCGTTAAAGGCGCTTCTGGTGGACAGCTGGTATGACGCCTATCTCGGCGTTGTCGTCCTGGTACGGATTATTGATGGCGCCCTCAAAAAAGGCATGCGCATCCGCATGATGGGCGCGGACGCGGTCTATGGTGTTGACCAGGTTGGCGTTTCCACGCCGAAGAAAACCCCGGTCGATGCGCTGGGTCCGGGGGAAATCGGCTACCTCACCGCCTCGATTAAAGAGGTCGCCGACACGCGGGTCGGCGACACCATCACCGAGGATCGGCGCCCGACCGATGCGGCGCTGACCGGCTTTAAGCCCTCCGTCCCGGTAGTATTTTGCGGCATGTTCCCGGTCGACGCCAATGATTTTGAAGACTTGCGCGAGGCGATGGGCCGGCTGCGGCTAAATGATGCAAGTTTTGAATTCGAGATGGAAACCTCGGCCGCGCTCGGCTTCGGGTTTCGTTGCGGGTTCTTGGGGCTGTTGCATCTGGAGATTATCCGTGAGCGGCTGGAGCGTGAATTTAATCTCGATCTGATTACGACCGCGCCGAGCGTGGTCTATGATATTCACCTCACCGATGGTTCGGTAATGGAACTCCACAACCCTGCGGATATGCCTGACCCGGTGCGCATTGACCATATTGAAGAGCCATGGATCAAGGCGACGATTATGGCGCCGGATGAATATCTCGGCGGCATCTTGAAGCTGTGCGAGGAGCGCCGCGGCGTCCAGAAGGACCTTACCTATGCCGGCGCACGCGCCATGGTGGTTTATGAATTGCCGCTTAATGAAGTGGTATTCGATTTTTATGACCGCTTAAAATCAGTCTCGAAAGGTTACGCCAGTTTTGACTATCAGCTCACCGATCATCGCCTCGGCGAATTGGTGAAGATGCAAATTCTCGTCAATGACGAGCCGGTCGATGCGCTATCCATCATTGTTCACCGCGACAAGGCGCAAAGTCGCGGGCGGGCGATGTGTGAAAAACTCAAAGATCTGATCCCGCGCCATATGTTCAAAATCCCGATCCAGGCGGCGCTTGGCGGCCGCGTGATTGCGCGAGAGACTATCTCGGCCATGCGCAAGGACGTCACAGCAAAATGCTATGGCGGCGACGCCACGCGCAAACGCAAGCTGCTCGACAAGCAAAAAGCCGGCAAGAAAAAGATGCGCCAGTTCGGCCGCGTGGAAATCCCGCAAGAGGCGTTTATCAAGGCGCTGAAGATAGATGGCTAGACCAAGGCGAACGTAAACTAATCAGCTTGTCTTGGCGCTTAATCGCTTTAGTATTCTGCCTATTATGGTCGGCTAACAATAAAAGGGGAGGATGTCATGGTTCAGGGCGTTGTTTTCATCAGGCAGTTCGCAAGAAATTCAATCACTGCATTCATTATTCTTCTGCTTACAGGATGTTCGGCGTCGGGAGCGGGGGGTGCGAGTAGCCCGCAAGAGCTTATGGATATGGCCGTAAAGTCAGTTGTGGAGGATGATTATGCCAGCTTCCTGAAACTTATTCCGCCGGTTGATCGCAAGGACTTCGTTACTCAAGGGGTTTCTCTTGCGATGATGCCTTTGATGATGATGTCCAGAACATTTCCGAGTGAGGGTCTCACAAAAACACTGGATGAGTTTGCGCGCGACCTTAATCTCGATGAAGATGACCAGCGCACGCCGGGGGAGATTACGCTTCCTCGGGGGGCGGATTTAGAGCACGCTTTTGTCGCAGCAATGCGCCTTCAACAAGATGCCCGGATCGTTGAAAAAAATGAGAACAATGTTGTCACGCGCAAATGGGTCAAGTTAAAGGAGACCAGTTTTTATTACCTCGCCTCCGCCACGAACATAGAGATCAAAAAAATAGATGGGAACACATCTGTGGCTGATGTGACGTTCCCACTTGTGCGCCAGGGAACGGAGAAGACTTTGAGTGTCTATATGGTCAAGAAGAAAGGGGTCTGGTATCTAAAAATGTCGCCGCCCGTGTGGCCCTGGACCAATCCTTACCAATAACCCAGCATTTTGGTCAGCGGAATTCGTTTGGCTTTCGACGATGACGAAGGTTTGCGCCAATGAACGTCGAAACGGAAACCCCAAAACCCTCGCGCCCCCTGTCGCCGCAGATGCGTTTTGTGCTCAATCTTATTGGCGGCGTCCTGGTTGTGGTCGGCTTTGCCGGGATAATTTTGCCGATTTTGCCTGGCGTGCCGTTGTTGATCGTTGCTGCGGCGTGTTTTGCGCGGTCTTCTCCGCGGCTCGAACATTGGTTGGTGTCGCATCCGGTTCTCGGCCCCGGCATTATCGCCTGGCGCGAGCGCCGCGCGATATCGACGAAAGCGAAATTTATGGCCTTGGGCATGATGACGATTTCCGGCGTGGTTTTAGTTCTTTCCGGCGCGCCAGCGATCTTCAAGGCGTTGGCCCTGGCTTCTATGGCAGGCATTGCCTCGTTCATAGCGACACGGCCAGGCCACTAATCGCGGGTATATTTGCTGGTGGCAACGCCTATTCATCTGTGAGCAGACTATAGGAAATAGACCCTTCGGGACGCTGCGGGTCAAATTGTCCGCCGTCAATCGATGACTTGACAAATATCAAGCAATCCGTCGATATGCAGCGTGTCAGCGACCCGATAGCAGGCCCCTAAATGCGCGATTCAGAAAAGCAGATTGTCCGAGCCTTGCCGCTGTTTTCCGGCATGGTTGAGGCGAATTTTGAGGCGATGCTGGCGGGCAGTTTTTTGCAACGGTTTCCGGCCTCTGTGGTGCTGTTTTCTGAAT
>JAADIQ010000078.1 GCA_013151255.1 Alphaproteobacteria bacterium | reverse complement strand
CACTGGCGAGCGTTTAATGCTGAAAAATGTCTTAGTTTCGCAAATTACGGCCAAAATCTCCTATAGTTGGGTGACCCATTGACCTAGTGTGCCATCACAACAGGGGGAGATCCCTAGGGTCCAGGCAATTCTTTTGGGGGAGTAGCCCGGACACAAAAAACGCTGACAGTGTCGCAAGGCGCTGTCGGCGTTTTTTGTGTCCGGCGCACGCCATGCGCGTCGCTCCGATTTAACAGTTCGCTGGAGAAGTGTTAAATTGTGGAGCCCAGACCCACTTAAGAATAGGGCGCTAGTTAGCCTTGGCTAGAGTTGGGCAGGCCGGGATGGTCCCAGCATTTAACACTATTGGTAATAGTGTTAAATGGCGGTTTGCGATCACCTAGCCGCCCATGGCTTCCTTCAATGCCCTAATACGTTTCTCTAAGTCGAGGCGTTCAGTGAAATATTTGTCAAAGGCTTTGTGAACGGCCTTAATCCAAGAGCCATCATAATCAGCGTCGAGAAAATCCAGCTCCTTTTGCGACAGCACCTCATTTTGAACGTGAAAAATTGCATTGCGGAATCGCCGGAGCATTTGTACCTTTACTTCGTCGGCGAGCAGCTCATCGAGTTTTTCATCTTCAAAATCACTAGCCTTATACTCTTCAATCACAACGTAGATCAGCGCATAGAGAACTTTCTGAACACTGAAAACGGAGTGAATTTTCCCGAACTGATTTAGCTCGTCCGGCATATCTGGTTCGTGCGGTGTCTCAGTGTTGAGGTAAGCGCGCATGGCCTCCTCAACCGCATCCGCGGTGAGCCAGTACCCGTGAAGCTTAAAAAGCTTGACGTTGATTTGTTCAAAAGGCATGGGCCTCGTTTAACGAAATAGGGTAATTTTTTTCATAATGCCTGTTAGCATTCTCATAAATGCTCCTTATCTTTCACCCATGACGAAAACGAAAAAAGCTAGCACAAAACCGACAAATGAAGCTCGCAAACATCACTGGCTGACTAAGGGCTTTATGACCCCGTGGCTGGGTGGAGATAATCGCGTTCAGCGGTTTTATCGACCCCATATTAAGGTTATTTCGCGACGGCACGCTCCACGTGGGTTTGCTTGGGAAGAGGACTTGTATCGTCTTCAGATTCCTGATGCGAAAAATCCCGTTGAAGTAGAAGAGAAAATGGGTCGGATTGAAGATGCGGGTTTGCGCGTACGCGATAAAATACTTCAGACAAGCATTGATGGGCTCACTCCCAAAGAAAAGGCCGAATTCGCACTTTTTTTGGCACTCCTTCTCGTCCGACGTCCTGAATACGTGAAACCCAAAATCGACCCTGCACAAGAAGATTGGGAGCGTCGAATGCTTGAGGCTTTTGAAAAGCCGATTGAAATGGGGAAGCTCGATAAAAACTCTCTTCTAGAAATGTGCGAAGGCATTGGAAGTGGCCTTGTTTTTCAGGGCATGCTTGACTCTGCAAAAACATGGGCCGCAAAAATAATACTCCTTACTTGGCGATCCTTCGATCTTCGCTCAGGCAATTTACCTGTCGTACTGGCCGACTATCCGTTTAAAATGTGGGGTGGTGAAAATGGGGAATTGGCTAAGGTTACCATTCCGCTTGCACCTTATTGTATTTTTGTGGCGGGGGAGGCTCAGTCTTGGACTGAAATTTGCTATCGGGAAGAATTTAGGCAAGCACTCGCGATTGATTTCATAGGCGACCAGTTTCGGTCAGCGAACAAATTCGTCGTGGCGCTCGATAACGGCAAGAATGACGTTTACCTCAAGCTCGCAAATGACAACTGGGGACATGACGCCCCCAAGTCACTGTCGTAATGATTTAGGAGGCTACGAATGAGTGGGATGGACAACATAAGAAAATATTTCACCTTATTTGAAAAAGCGGTCGCAAGGTTCGAAAATCTTGATGTGTATGAAATGGACGCATGTATTGACGCCTACGAAGCTCTTCACAGGCTACGGGATCGGGTCAACAAAGAGTATCCAATTTGAATAACGACCAAAAACGATCTCTCGATAAATTCTTCTCAAATGATTGTTTTGCGAAGGGTATGTCGAATATCAGAACCGTCGGCGCTCATGTAAAGAAACGAGATAACAGCGAGTGCCTGACAATAGTCACTCCTTCGAACCAGCCAATTGAACTGCCTGTAGAAACATCGGCGCTTCAAGTTTTTGAACAACCTGTCACGAGCGTACTCGATATACATGGCACTAGTTACCCGCTCGATCACATGGCGTGGCTGACCGAAGCGCTAAATCGCGCAAGAAATGCGGTATCAAATGCTGAAAACGCCCGCTAATTTGCGACAATATAAATTGTGCGTCATTGCTATTTAGCGGAAATATCCAAATACGATAACAGGACACGCCGCACTCTTCGTCAGAGATAGCTCTGTGTTCTGGTTTGGGGTGCTCAGGTTTAGGGCTACTGGATAAGGCGCGCAAACGGACCTTATGACCATCGGGCGTTTCTTCTTAATCACCTGATGGCCAAAATTCTTTGTTGCGCTTGGCGCTATCCGCCAGGCGCTCCGTCATTCAGAGGCTTTGGGCTCTTTAGCAATCTGACTGACCCGGGCGATCACCTTCCATTGGCCGTCATCCACGAGCCAGGTGTCGGTCAGGCGAAAGCGCGGCGGCAATTGCCCATGTTCGGCGCTTTCCCAATCGAAATTCATCACCATATCAACGATGGCTACATCGCCCATAAATGTCACATCAGCGCGTTCGATTTCGACGCTATGCACCGTCATGCCTGGCATGCCCAGATACATTTCACGAGAGATCGGCGGTGCAACGCCATAAGCCCGCACCAGGCGGAAATGCGGGTGCATAAGGTCCGCAACTGTCGCCATATCCGCCTGTAATAGTGCGTCGGCCCAAGCTTGCTCCTGCGCCACCACAGCTTCGGACGAACGCTCTTCCGCCGCAGCGCCCATTGATACCATGGCTCCGAGACCAATCAGCGCAAATTGAATGATGTTCATCTATATCTCCCCAATGTTTTGCTTGCGCTTAGATATCATAACGGACAGCAAAACGCACGCATTGGCACAAAGCCAGCATGGATACCGATTGGCGGCGAAATAACCCGGGTACCGGATATCCGGATACGAATATGCTGAAGAAGATTTTAAATTTGAAGACGTTGGCCCTAACTGAGGCTGCCGGAACGGTCCTGATTTATTCCTGCGCGCGTCCCAGCCGATAATCGGCGCTGGCTTCGGCAAGAACTGCCTCCAGCGTCATTGGTGGTTTTTTCCATTGCTCGTGCACGAACATTTCTACCTGATCGGCGTAATGCGGCGATGTCTGGTCCAGCGTCGCCGCGCCAAACTGGTGGATGGTTTGAATTTCGCCCACTCCGTCCGGCGCCCAATCCGCATAGAGAATATAGGTGTCGCCGCCCGCCGCCTTAAACGGGATATCATTTTCATTTCCGCTCGGATAGACCGCGCGCAACGTGTCCGGCCCGCCGTCAATCGCCAGGTCATAGTCACCACGACGGAACCGCAACACCTCGCCCCAAGTCGGGTCAACGCGCCCGAATTTTACGTTCAAGGCGCTGGCGACCTGTCGCAACGCCTCGACATAATCGGGCTCAGCTGGGTGGTCGTCATCGATGAGATAGCCCCTCGCCTTTTGTGCCGTAAGAATGGCGAGCGCGGCGGCGCGATTGTCATGGTCGACCGCGCCGTCCCACGTACTCAACGTCGCCATCGCTTCGACCAGCAACGGCTCGTCGGTTTCCTCAGCGAGTAGCGCGCGCACCAGCTCCATCACCCGCGAGGATTGCGCGTAAGTGAAATCCATCTTGTAGCGAAGGAATTCCTCCTCGGTGATTTCCGCATCGGCGCCGTAAAGCTCCTGAAGCCTGATGCCGCGATTGGTGGTGCGGGTGTCGATGCCAAAATGCGGCGGAAAATCCGCCGGGTCGGGATTGTCGCCCGCGCCGCTGGCCATAAACGGCGTGTTGTTGGCATTGACCACATAACCGGAGGCGGGATTGATGACGTTTGGCACAACGCTGAACGGGCGTTGTCCGCGCCACAGCGTTTCAGAAGTGTCGCCGGGAACGACGCCGGACCAGTCATAACCCGCATCGCGCACCGGGATCGCGGCGTTATAAAAATAACCGACATTGCCCTCGCGGTCGGCATAGACGGCGTTGAAGCTCGGCATTGCGCCAATCGCCATCGCTGCGCGCCATTCGTCAAAGTTTTGCGCCTTGTTCATCGCGTACCATTGTTCGATGGTTTTGATATTCCCAGCGCCGGCGTAAGAGACCGCAAAGACGCCGTTGTCGGTCACAAATACCGGTCCGTGAACGGAATATAGCGACGGTCGCGTCACCGGCAGGCTGAACGGCCCGAACAATTTGACGCGAAACTTCACCTTATCAGTGGCGAAATCGCGCCATTCGCCGTCAAATTTGTATTTTGTCGGCTTTTTCGGGTCATCAACGCTCAACGCATAGACATCAACCAGGTCCGGCCGGTTGACCGTATGCGCCCAGCCGAGATTGGGCCCTGCCCCCAGCAAAACCACCGGCGCGCCGGGAAACAATCCGCCAATAATGTCCCACCCCTCCTCCGATTTGAGCCGCGCCTCATACCACGCGACCGGCCCTTCATAGGGCTGATGGGAATTGACCATCAGCCGCGTATGGCCATCGCTCGAGCGGACGGGCGCAACCGCCATTGCGTTCGAACCAAGCTCGTTCTGTTCGTCGATGCGCAAGAACGCTTCGCGCGCGGTCTCAGCCGCTTTGGTGACTTTTACGTCGCCTTCAAAAATCGCTTTCAACTGCGCATCGAGGCCGTAGAAAAATGGCGTGCGCGATGTGAACCCGGCGATGACATCGTAGCCGGTGACCGGGGCTGCGCCGGGCGAACAATTGTCGCGCTCTTGCGCGCACCAAAGATTGAGACCGGCAGCGTAGGCTTCGGCAATAGCATGGGTCTGCGGCGTGAGGTCGCTTTCGTATTTCGCCTTAACATCGCGGCCAATCCTTAAAGCGCCAATCAGATAATCGGGGATCGCCGCATCCTTGCCTTTGCGCAGGGCCAGCGCGCCGCGCGAGAAGAACACCACCTCTTCAATCGTCGCCCAGTCATCTTCCGCATGGGCATAAGCAAGCCCGAAGGCGACGTCGGCGTCGCGCTTGCCGTAAATATGGGGAACACCAAAGCGGTCGCGGATGACCCGCGCGTCATAAGCAGCCGCGGCGTCAATTGCCGCCGTGCGATCGAAAGCCGCCGGCGCCGGGGTTTTGAGATAGAGGCCGGCGCCAAGCACGATTACGGCGACGATAACGCCAAACCCGGATAATAGTTTCCTCATAACGTCTTTATTCTCCCAAATTTATAGACCGCAAGGCCATCTTGTCACGATTTGCCTGTAGCGGCATAGGCTGTACAACAGCGACTGGATCTTGTGGAGGAAATACCGTGAAATTGACCCTGGTTTTACCGCTTTCAGCTTGCGCGCTCGGCGCTTTGGGATGTGCGTCTGCAGGCGCTGTCGACGAGAAAGCTACCGCCCCTGCCGCCTCGGCAAATAGCTGGTATGAGGACGGCCAAGCCGCTCTGGCGGCGCGCAAGGCGCAAAAGAGCAACAAGAAACACGCGAAAAACGTAATTTTGTTTATCGGCGACGGCATGGACCCGACAACGGTCGCCGCCGCGCGGATATTTGACGGGCAATCGCGCGGAGAGGATGGCGAGGAAAATCTGCTGTCGTTCGAAAAACTTCCCCATGTCGCCTATTCCAAAACCTACACCACCGATTTTCAGGTGCCCGATTCCGCTGGCACAGCCTCGGCAATGCTGACCGGCGTGAAGACCCGCTCGGGTGTTCTCTCGATCAGCGAAGATGCGCCGCGCGGTGATTGCGCGGCGGCGCTGGCGTCTGTTGTGCCGACCCTTGCCGAGCTTGCAGAAAAAGACGGGCTAGCGACCGGCGTCGTTTCAACCGCGCGGGTTACACACGCAACGCCCGGCGCGGTCTATGCCCATAGCGCCGACCGCGGCTGGGAAGCCGACAGCAATATGCCCGATGCTGCAAAGGCCGCCGGGTGCAAGGATATCGCCCGTCAGCTGATAGAATTTCCGTATGGGGACGGACTGGAAGTCGTGCTTGGCGGCGGCCGGCGCGTCTTCACGCCATCGGCCGTCGAAGACCCGGAAACCGGCGCGGCTGGCGCACGCAAAGACGGGCGCGACCTAACTGCGGAATGGACACAAAAGTCGCCGCAGCATCAATATGTATGGAACAGCGACGGCTTTAACGCCGCGCCGGACACATCCAGATTGCTCGGATTGTTCGAACCCGGACATATGAAATATGAAATGCTGCGGGAAGACGACAAGGCCGGTGAGCCCTCGCTTGCTGACATGACAGAGAAAGCGATCAAGATCCTGTCGCATAATGACGAGGGATATTTCCTAATGGTCGAGGCCGGGCGCATCGACCACGCCCATCATGGCGGTATTGCGCGCGGCGCCCTCGCCGATGCGCAAGAATATAGCCAGGCGGTGGCGCGCGCGCTGGCGATGACCAATGACAAAGACACGCTGATTATCGTCACCGCCGATCACGGCCATACGCTGGCGTTTCAAGGCTATCCCGCCAAAGGCAATGACATTCTCGGTCTTTCCAAAAATGTTGACGATAGCGGCGCGCTGGTCGCCAGAGACGCCGCCGATGGCAAACCCTATACAACGCTGGTCTACGCCAATGGCCCCGGGTCTGTTCTCGCCAAAGGCCAGGACCACTCAAAAGGACGCCCGGCGCCGAGCGATGACGATGTTGCGCAAAAGAATTATCGCCAGCAGGCGTTGATACCGATGGGGTCAGAAACCCATGGCGGTCAGGATGTGCCGGTCTACGCTTCCGGGCCGAAAGCATATCTCATCAGCGGTGTGTTCGAACAGAACTACATTTTCCACGTCATCGCCGACGCGCTTGAGCTGGATGAGTAAGGCTCAACCCACCGGATCGAGCCAGCCCCATTCGTCTTCGGTCTCGCCGTTGAAGAGGCCGAAGAACGCGCGTTGGATTTGCTTCGTGATCGGGAAATCCAGATGGTTGATCTCCAGCTTGTCAACCGAGCGTACGGGTGTGACTTCCGCCGCTGTGCCGGTCATGAAAATCTCATCAGCGCTGTAAAGGAACTCGCGCGGGAAGGCTTGCTCGACGACGTCAAACCCAAGCTTGCCTGCAAGCGTGATGATGGTGTCGCGGGTGATGCCGGAGAGAATGGAAGACGAGGCGGGCGGGGTATGAAGCCGGCCTTTATGGACAACGAAAAGGTTCTCTCCCGCGCCTTCGCTGACCGTGCCGTCATGGGAAAGGCCGATGCCTTCATCAAAGCCGCGGTCTTTGGCTTCGATGCTGATGAGCCGGCTTGAAAGATAGTTGCCCGCAGCTTTAACGCCCGCCGGAACCGTGCCCGGCGCCATGCGCCGCCAGCTGGAGACCGCAACTTCAACCCCGTTCTTCATCCCATCTTCGCCAAGATAGGCGCCCCAGGGAAACGCCGCGATAGCGATTTCTGATTTTGCAGCGGTTGAGGCCGGGCCCATTTCGCCATAGCCGAGATAGGCAAGCGGGCGAATATAGGCGCTGGCGAGGCCGTTCTCGCGAACGATATCGCGGCACGCCTGCATCAGCTCTTCAACGCTGTAATCAATTTCGATCTGATAGACCCGCGCTGAAAACTTCAACCGTTCAATATGGTCGCGGTTGCGGAAGACGCAGACGCCTTTGGGCTTAGTTTCATAAGCACGCATGCCCTCGAACACGGCCGAGCCGTAATGCAAGCCATGGGTGAGCACATGGGTCGTCGCTTCCGCCCAAGGGATCATTTCGCCATTGCGCCAGATATGTTTGACTTCCTGGATCGGCATCTTACAGCTCCTTCAAACGCGCCCGCTGCGGCGAGGATTTGCGCCCTGCCTCATTTCGTTTAGGTTTCAGCCCAGCCATACACCCAACACCGCCGCTAGCAAATGCCCCAATTGCGCTACATTCTGTCTTTCAGCATTCAACAGAGGTTTATCGTTTTACCAGGGTGAATTTTTCGGCCAATTCAGCAGATTAATCCAAAATCACGAGTGAAAAATGAACCAGAGCGAGCCCCCCGACAACCGCAACATTAACGCGCTGCTGGCGGTCATGGCGCAGCTGCGCAATCCGCAAGGCGGCTGCCCCTGGGACCTGGAGCAGAATTTCAAAACCATCGCGCCCTATACGATTGAAGAGGCCTATGAGGTCGCCGACGCGATTGGCCGCGGCGATATGGCGGCCTTAAAAGAAGAGCTCGGCGATCTCCTGTTTCAGGCGGTGTTTCATGCGCAAATGGCGCAGGAACGCGGGTTGTTTGATTTCGGCGATGTCGTTGCAGCAATTACCGACAAGATGGTCCGCCGCCACCCGCATATTTTTGCTGATGCGGATTTGCGCAGCGCCGACGAACAAACTGACGCATGGGAACACCAAAAAGCCGAAGAGCGCAGCGCCAAAGGCTATGACAGCCTGCTCGACGACGTGCCGGTCGGCCATGCCGGCCTCACCCGCGCAGTAAAGCTGCAAAAGCGCGCCGCGCGCGTCGGCTTTGACTGGACCGATGCGGGTGATGTGTTGAACAAAATTGTCGAGGAAACGCGCGAGCTAACCGAGGCAATCGATAACGCCGATCCGGACGCCATCGAAGATGAGTTTGGCGATCTGTTATTCGTCCTCGCCAATTTATCGCGCCACTTAAAAGTCGACCCTGAAGCGGCGCTGCGCCGAAGCAACGAGAAATTTATCCGCCGGTTTCAATTCATCGAGCGCGAAGTGGCGCGCAGTGAACGCAATATGGATGCGGTCAGTCTCGATGAAATGGAAGCGCTTTGGAACCAGGCCAAGGCCACAGAATAGCCGCACACGAGATTGTTACTTATACGGACCGTATACTTGCCGGACAGGCAGCGCCAATGTGGCTGATCTCTTCGCCATCGCTCTGGTTTGTTACCTAGCCTTCACCATCGATTAGAAATTTTGCTTCGAGATTATGCGCCGGCGCTGGCATGATGCGGCGCTCTGACCGGGACGGGTGGAATTCGCGCCCGCCATGGCCATATGCCGAGAACGCCCAGTGTTGCCGGGCCTATAAACACCTCCCCGAACCGGAGTAAACGCATGAAATATAGCGACAACGCCCTTGATTTGATTGGCAATACGCCGCTGATCAAGCTGAAGCGCGCATCGGAGGAAACCGGTTGCCTGGTTCTCGGAAAGGCAGAGTTTTTAAACCCCGGACAATCGGTGAAAGACCGCACCGCGCTTGGCATCATCCGTGATGCGGAGGCTTCCGGCACGCTCAGGCCGGGCGGGGTTATTGTTGAGGGCACCGCCGGCAATACCGGTATTGGGCTGGCCATGGTCGGCGCCATTCTCGGCTATAAGGTTAAAATCGTTATCCCGCGCAGCCAGAGCCAGGAGAAAAAGGACGCCATCCGCCTGCTCGGCGCGGAGCTGATCGAGGTTGATGCCGTGCCTTATGCAAACCCCGATAACTACATTCATTATTCCGGCCGGCTCGCCAAAGAGCTGAATGAAACCGAAGCGGGCGGTGCTCTGTGGGCGAACCAGTTTGACAACACCGCCAATCGCGACATTCATTATCGCACCACCGGGCCGGAGATATGGCAACAAACCGGCGGCAAGATTGACGGCTTCACCTGTGCCGTCGGTTCCGGCGGCACCATCGCCGGCGTGACGACGGCTTTGAAAGAACGTGAACCCAGCATCCAATGCGCCGTCGCCGACCCTGGAGGCTCGAAGATTTTTAGCTGGGTTAAAAACGGCGCCCTGGAAACTGAGGGCGATTCCATCACCGAAGGCATCGGTCAGGGCCGCGTCACTGGCAATCTTGAGGGCGTAGAATTCGACGACGCCTACCGCATCCATGACCGCGATGCGCTGGAGGCGCTGTATCAACTAACGCTTGAAGAAGGGCTTTGCCTCGGCGGATCGAGCGGCATCAATATCGTTGGCGCCGTCAAGCTTGCGCGCGACCTTGGCCCCGGCCATACCGTGGTGACGATGTTATGCGATTACGGCAACCGCTACGCATCGAAACTCTATAATCCGGAGTTCCTGCGCAAAAAGGATTTGCCGCCGCCGCCCTGGATGATTTAACCCGGTGACATGACATGCCAGAGTTTGGACCGCTCGTATCAACCGCCTGGCTGGCTGAAAATTTGGACCGGCCGGATGTCAAAACCATCGACGCATCCTGGCGCATGCCGGGCAGCCCCCCGGCGCGCGGCGATTATGATGCACGCCATATCAACGGCGCAGTGTTTTTCGACATTGACGCCATCGCCGATCGGTCCAACCCCCTGCCCCATATGTTGCCGACGCCGGCTGAATTCGAGGCCGCTGCAGGCGGTTTGGGAGTGAGCCACAACGACCGGCTCGTCATCTATGACGACCAGGGGATTTTTTCCGCCGCGCGCGTCTGGTGGACGTTTCGGGCGATGGGCCATGGCGCGGTTGCGGTGCTCAATGGCGGCCTGCCGAAATGGCGCGCCGATGGCGGCAGCGTTACCAGTGAAAGCCCCGCGATCACGCCTGCAACTTATAAGGCCGACCCACAGCTCCACATGATCAGCGATGCGGACGACATTCGCGCAGCGCTGAACAGCGAGCAATCCTCCGTGGTTGACGCGCGCCCCGCCGCGCGGTTTTTCGCCGACGCCCCCGAGCCGCGCGCAGGTCTGCGATCCGGCCGCATGCCCGGCGCCCACAACCTCCCCTTTGGCGCGCTTTTGAATGACGAGGGAACCATGCGCGCCGAAATCGCCACGCTCTTCGCCGACGCCGGCGCTGACCTTAAACACCCCGTCATCACCACCTGCGGCTCTGGCGTTGCTGCAGCGGTGTTGTCGCTCGCCCTTGAAACTATCGGCCATCGCCGCCACAGTCTCTATGATGGATCATGGACGCATTGGGGAGATGAAGGAAATGCCGAGCGAGACTTTCCAGTCACCGCCGGAAAAGGGTGACGGTGAGCGCGTCGATGTGACGATCACCTATCTTGAACAGACCGCACGCCCGATATTGCCGACCCCGATCACCCCCCATGGCAAGATCGCGATTTTGCGCGCGGAACAGCCGCCGGTTCATTTCTACCGTTATATCTACCGGCTGGTTGGCGACCCCTATCATTGGGTGAGCCGACGCCGGATTGACGATGCGGCGCTGACCAGGATTATTCACGACCCGTCCGTATACGTCTATGTTCTCTACGTGAACGGCGCGCCGGGCGGTTTTGCGGAAATTGACGGGCGCGATGACAAAACCCACCACTTAAAATTTTTCGGGCTGGCGCCGGACCAAACCGGGGCCAAGCTCGGCCGGTATTTTTTGACAAATATCATCGATCTTGCCTGGTCGCACGGGGCCCAGCGGCTCTGCCTGGAGACTTGCTCGCTGGACCATTCTGCGGCCCTGCCGCTCTATCAGAAAATGGGTTTTCGGGTCTATGACCGCCGCGAGGGCGTGGTGGAGCTGATGGATACCCCGCCAACGCCGCGTTAGGTTTGCCAGGCGCCGCACCGCTTGGTAGACGATTGCCGAACCCGATTTGACGACGGAACCATTGATGAAAGACAACACCAAACTCATCGCCACTGGGCGCCCGCATCAGCGTCATGCGCATCCGGTGAATATGCCGGTTGAACGCGCCTCGACGATTTTGTTTCCGACTTATGACGACTATCTTGAAGGCGCGCGGACCATCAATTACGGCCGCCTCGGGACCTCCACCCATCGCGCCATTGAAGAGGCGATCACCGCGCTTGAGGGCGGGTTTGAAACCCGGCTGGCGCCCTCCGGCCTCCAGGCTTGCAACGCCGCGCTGCTGGCGTTCATTTCCGCCGGCGATCATGTTTTGATGACCGATGCGGCTTACGATCCGACCCGGAAATTTTGCGATCATTTTCTGAAACGGTTCGGCGTTGAAACCACCTATTACGATCCGATGGCGACGCGCGAGGAGATTACCGCGCTGATGCAGCCCAACACCAAAGTCATCTTCGCGGAATCGCCCGGCTCTTTGACTTTCGAGGTGCAGGACATCCCGATGCTCGCAAAAGCCGCGCATGCGGGCGGCGCGGTGCTGGTCGTCGACAACACCTGGAGCGGCGGTTATTTTTGTAAGCCGATTGCGCTTGGCGCCGATGTCAGCGTTCAGGCGGCGACAAAATATATTGTCGGCCATGCCGATTGCCTGATCGGCACACTCACCTCGGCTGACGAACGCATAGCGAAGAAAATCTATTACGCGCTGTTGCAACTCGGCTCCAACGTCTCCGCGGATGACGCCTATCTGGCGCTGCGCGGGTTGCGCACGCTGTCCACAAGGCTGCAACGCCATGAAGAAAATGCGCTGGCGCTGGCGAAGTGGCTTTTAAAGCGCGATGAAGTGGACCACATCATTCATCCGGCGTTTAAATCCTGCCCCGGCCATGCGGTCTGGAAACGCGATTTTAGCGGCTCGTCGGGGCTGTTTGGCGTGGTTTTAAAACCAACGCCGCTCCCCGCGATCAAGACTTTCTTCAACGCGCTTAAACTCTTCGGCATCGGCTTTTCCTGGGGCGGGTTTGAAAGCCTGTGCGTTCACGCCCATCCTGAGCGCTATCGCACGGCCACAACATGGCAAGCGGACGGGCCGGTGCTGCGTTTCCATGCGGGGCTTGAAGATATTGACGATTTGAAGAACGATATCGACAATGCATTCACCGCCATGGCGAGTGCGCAGAAATAGTTGGTGTGGAGAGAGGCGTCATGCGTTTAATTTTGATTTTGGCGACGATGGTTTTCCTAAATGGATGCCTGGCGACATCCGGCGGCATGCGGAGCTTTACCTCAACACCGTCCGGTGCGACCGTCACCATCGATGGCTACGGCGCATGCGAGACGCCCTGCACCGTCAAGCTCGACGGTTATCGCAAAGTAACGGTGGCCAAAGCCGGTTACAAAGCCCAACGCTTCGGCGTCAACCCCGGCAGCGCCGACGTCAACGTCATTTTGGAACTCGCCGCACCCACGGGCGTGGTTGACGCTGAGGCGCTTCCGGACCTTTGAGGTTTTAGCGCATCACACAAGCGGCCCGGCGGTGGCGAACCAGTCACGTAAATATTCCAGCGTGAACCGGTCGAGGATCACAAGAAAGACGATCCCTAACACCCCGCCGAAAACGAAAAGCAGGCGGTATTTCATTTCATCGCGATGAGAAAAAGCGCTTACAGCGATGATGATGAATACGAAGGCGCCAATGACCGCGCCGACGATAGCGCCTAACCTTGACGCCTCGAACAATATCAGCGCGTTGACAGTGCCTATAGAGGCTTGAAACAAAGCAAAGACGGCGCCGAATACCGGGCACATCAGCATGGCGAAGAACCCGGCGAAAACCGGGTTCGAGAACAGAAAAGCCGGAAGCGGCCCCATCTGAGAGGCTGCAACAATCAGCGGCTTTTCCTTATAGGGCATTGCGCATTGCTTTTCCCATGGCAGTAAAGCTGGCCCGATCATACACACAAACGATTTTCTTATATGAACAATTACCGAAACGCCCTGCCTGGTTGCTTCGCTGTTTTCAACCTAAGCATGTAAAACGTCTTGGTTGAATGACTTGACAATCAAATAGTAGTCCGTAGCGTATTGTAATAGTTACGTTTAGTTTGGAGAAGTAAATTGAAAATAATATCCATATCACTGATATTACTGTTGGGATTCATTACTTTTTCAAGTGCTCACGCGGCAATCTTCAAGGTCGACTATTCGGGATCCATAAACACAACATTTGGCGGTTTTCCCGGGTTAGTTCCCGTATCGGGATCGTACACATACTCCACTGTAGATCCCGTGCCGGGAGGCGCCCCCGGTGGGGCGATAGTATCTGAAGCTATTGTGAATGTTGGCGGCGTAATACTTGACGCGTCAATTTCTGGAGCATTTATCTTTACCTCTAATGATGCGAACGCCGGCGCCTTTCTATTTGACCGATATCAGTTTCGTGTGCTTGCTTCGCCTTCACAGTTTCTCAACTCCGATATTCGCCTGATCAAATCGGATCTCACATTTGATGTCCGTGGCCCGTTGAGTGATCCGCCGACACTCGTAGGTGCGGATGGCATTCCCCCGACAGACGCTGCTTTATTGCTCGCAATAATAAACCCAGTGTTTCCACCTCTTTCCGTAACATTCGAAAATATTGCGACGGGTGGTTTTTTTGGCGTAGACACGGCCCTAGATACCTTAACAATAACTGAGATTTCAGAGGTTCCAATCCCAGCTGCAATGATGTTGTTCCCTTTCGGGATCGCCGCGTTGAGTTTGGCTCGCCGAAGGCGAAAGATATTTCTCAAATAACAATATATTCGTGCTGCTGTATGTGCCCTGCGTACAAAAGAAGTCACCTTTTTGTGCTTAGACTATATAGTCCACATAAAAGATGGCGACCCCGGCAGGACTTGAACCTGCAACCCTCGGCTTCGAAGGCCGATGCTCTATCCAATTGAGCTACGGAGCCAGCGCGCATGTCATACATCGGCGAGGTGGGAATGGCGAGACGCCTTAGTTGAGGCGCCAAAAGCCTACAGCCACATAAATTGAACGCAGCCAAACGCGTCCGACTGGACGCCGCGCGGCAGCGCGCCCCATCGGAGGCTTCGCAAAACGAATAGCCGCGAGATAAAAAATGGCGACCCCGGCAGGACTTGAACCTGCAACCCCCGGCTTAGAAGGCCGGTGCTCTATCCAGTTGAGCTACGGGGCCGTAACGCGTGCGCGCAGAATTTAGAGCAGGTCTGAAGGGAAGTAAAAGCCACTCCGGCCGTTAATGCGTCCAGGGCTTGCGCCGGCGGAAGGCGAAATTATCGGAATAGGCCTTTGGCGCCGCTGTTGGACTATGGTCCGGCTCGACCCGGAAGGGAATGGCGTTATTTTTAGCGTAGGCGATGGCCTCGTCCTGGCTGTCGAAGGACAAATGAACCTCGCTGGCGGTCATATCTTCGGCGCTGGTCCAGCCCATTAGCGGGTCGATGCGCTTTGCGGTCTCGGCGTCAAACTCCAAAAGCCATGATTTGGTGTGCGCCTTGCCGGATTGCATTGCAGTCTTTGAGGGGCGGTAAATACGCGCAAACATGAGGCCTGCTCTTTCTGTCCTTGCTCGCGACCGGCATCCGGTGCGTTCAAAATGGTCGGGGCGGCAAGATTCGAACTTGCGGCCCTCTGCTCCCAAAGCAGATGCGCTACCAGGCTGCGCTACGCCCCGACAAGGCTGACGGCTCATAGAGCCGCGCGCCGGGTCATCGTCTATCTTGGCGCGGATGTAAAGGCCATTTAAACGGTTACTTATTCTTGAACAGCGGGTGGCGGACGCGATCGCCCGCCTTGATTCCCAGCGCCGCAAAGGTTCCGCCATTGACCTCAAGCACCGAAAGCACGACCGCGCCCGACGGCATGGATTCCAGCGACTTTGGCGTTGCGTCAGCGGTGATGCGTTTGATGACGCCGTTCTCGTCGATGAAGGCGATGTCGAGCGGGATCAGGGTGTTTTTCATCCAGATGGCGACAGTCTGCGGTTCTTCAAAATCGAACAACATGCCCGCATCGACGGCAAGCTCGGTGCGATACATCAGCCCCACCCGGCGGGTTTCCGGCGTATCGACAAGTTCAATGTTGAAGACATGTTCGCCATTGGCGGCTTCAATCACCAGCTTCGACGTCGCCTTGCCGGAGGCGCCGCCAAGACCGTCGGACTGTGCGCAAGCGCCGGTCGCGAAAATCGTCAGTAGGAAAATGAATTTTGCAAATGTAGCGGCTACGCGAAACTGGGTCATGGCTTTACTTGGCTAGTTGTCGGGATCAGGTCTTATTTCCACGGCCAAGAGACCTTTGCGGCCTTCGCCAAAGGAGACTTGAAGGCGCTGGCCCGGGACAAGTTCGCCCATGCCGCAGTTTCTCACCGTTTCCATATGAATGAAGATATCGGCTGTGCCCTCGCCGCGGGTCAAAAACCCAAAGCCCTTGGCGCGGTTGAACCACTTGACCTCAGCGCGGGCAAAATCACCGGCCGGGGTCTGGCTGATGACCGGCGTTTGCGCGATCAGCGGCGTCGCGGTTGATTCGTCAATGTCCAACAGCTTCAGCGCCTGAAGACCTTTGTTGCGACGAATAACTTCGCATTCAATGGTCGCGCCCTCGCGCGCGGTCTCGCGCCCGGCCGCTTTCAGGCAGGACGAGTGAATCAGAACATCGCCCTCGCTGCTAGGATTGTCCGGGACGATAAACCCATACCCCTTGGTCGGGTCGAACCATTTCACAATGCCTTTCATCGTGAATGTTTCTTCTTCTTCGTCCTCTGGCTGATCGATGTCCGACGTCGATGCAACTTGCTCGTCCATACTTGGCCTAACCCCCCAGTCACGCGCTGAGTTTATCCTTATTCGATTAACTATAGTCGAGAACCGCCGACAGGTCATTCCCCTCGGCGCAAAGAATACACCCTTTTCGTTTATTTATTTTGGGTTTTCCCCAGAAAGTTGCAGTTACTAGATAACATTACGCAGGCTCACACGGAGCTGCGAGCGGACACTTTCAAGATTACGCGATGGTTTGCGATTCCAGATCCGACAGGAATTTTGCAATCAGCATAAGGAAGACGTCGAAATCCGATTCAATATTTTCCGCCGAAACGCCGCCACTGGAATTGCGGTCCATTTGCAACCGGATATCGCCGTCGCTATCGGCAAAAGCGCGGCCGAATTTTACATCATTATTGAACTTGTTGAGAATCTTGTAGCCGACATCATCGGCAGTAATCCCCGGCAACCAGGTGATATAGGAGATATCGCCGTCAGCGCCGTCTATCCAGACAATGATCTTATACCCGCTGGCATCGACAACAACTTTGTCGGCTTCATATTCTTGCGCATTATAGCCCTGGTCCGTGAGGATGGAGACAATTTGAGACTGCGAAATACCCGCAGCGACCCGCAGCGATTGCTGCGTTGAGTGGTGAAAACGCCAGCATCATTGCCGCGAATAGAACTGGAAATACTCTCATTGCCCCGACCCCTTGCAGACACGACTATAGTTAATGAGGGTCCAATTAACGGCAAATTCGCGACGAAATCAATTGCCGGGGCCGGTTTTATCGAAATCTGGGTGCTGGAGCCCGGTTCAGCCGTTTATCTCCTGCAAACCCGGGAATTTCCACCTGCGCAGGCCGCTTTCCCTCTACGCGGCTAATTGTAAGATGGCGCGATGTTTACAAAATTTTTTCATGAGCTGAAATCTGCCGGCCTGCCGGTCTCCTTGCGCGAATATCTGACGCTGATGGAGGCGATGGACGCTGACCTAGCCAGCCGCAAGGTTGAAGATTTTTATTACCTGTCGCGCTCAACGCTGGTCAAAGACGAGCGTAATCTCGACAAGTTTGATCGCGTGTTCGGCCGTGTCTTTAAAGGGATTGAGAGCGTCGAGGAGAGCGGCGCTGCGGAAATTCCCGAAGAGTGGCTGAAACTGCTTACTGAAAAATACTTCACCGAAGAAGAGAAAAAACAAATCGAAGCGCTCGGCGGCTGGGACAAATTGATGGAGACGCTGAAACAGCGCCTCGACGAACAAGAAAAACGCCACCAAGGCGGCTCGAAATGGATCGGGACCGGCGGGACGTCGCCGTTCGGATCGGGCGGCTATAACCCCGAAGGCATTCGCATTGGCAACCAAGGCAAACGCCAGGGACGCGCCGTCAAGGTTTGGGAAAAGCGCGACTACAAAAATCTCGACGATAATGTAGAGCTTGGCACACGGAACATAAAAGTCGCGCTGCGCCGGTTGCGCCGGTTCGCCCGCAAAGGCGCGCCTGACGAGTTTGACCTCGACAGCACAATCGACGCCACTGCCCGCTCAGGCTATCTCGATATTCAAATGCGCCCTGAACGGCGCAACGCCATCAAGGTATTGTTGTTCTTTGATGCGGGCGGCTCGATGGACCCGTTTGTGCGCACTTGCGAGGAATTGTTCTCTGCGGCGCGGACGGAATTTAAGCATATGGAATATTTCTACTTCCACAATTGCCTTTACGATTATGTGTGGAAGGACAATCGCCGGCGCTGGACGGAAAAAATTCCGACCTGGGAAATCATGCATAAATATCCGCATGATTATAAAATCATCTTTGTCGGCGACGCCTCAATGAGCCCTTATGAGGTTACCGTGCCGGGCGGGTCGGTTGAGTATTTCAACGAAGAACCGGGCGCGATTTGGATCAAACGGCTGACCGATATTTATGAGAGCGTGGTTTGGCTCAACCCTATTCAACGCGAAAGCTGGGATTACGTGCCGTCAACGCAGCTGATCCGGGAGCTGGTCAGTGATCGGATGTACCCGTTAACGCTTGGCGGGATCGCCAACGCGATGACTGAGCTTAAACGCTGATCAGAGCGCATTCACAAAAAGTGTGTGCGGTTTTTGGGTTCGAATGAGGCGAGAAAGCGCCGAACGCGACCACTAAAGAATCTAGACCCGTTCTATGATTCTAGAATTTGTGAACGTGGTCTAGTTTAGGTCGCGCAGGCGTTTAGCTTCGCCCAGTGTAGTCTCCAGCTGGCGGCGCAGCGACACCAGCAATGCTGCGCGCTTCTCGCTCTTGCCGGGGATTTCCCCCGTCAGGGTCTCGGCCTCGGCGCATAAATCGCCCAGCACCCAAGCGCCAATGCCGCGCGCTGCGCCTTTGATCGAATGCGCCGTGTCGCACCATCCATCGTCGCTCTGGTCGATAGAAAACTGCTCGCTCAATTGCTGAACCTGATCGCCAAAGATGGAGAGAATCTCATCTCTGAGCGCAACGTCGCCCACAACGTATTTCTCAAGGTGATCAAGGTCTATCATGGCTGCCGCAGTCATGCCGTTTTCCTCTGTATATCTCTCATTGCGACGTAAACTAAACAGTGTCCGCTACAATTGTGTTAAAATTTTATACGTCTTGATGAACAGAGTGTTAACAAAATGCCGCCCTCCAGCACGGAGAGCGGCGTTATTGTGTTTATACGGTGTCTAGTTGCCGTCAGCCGGTTCTTCAGTTTGTTCGGCGGCTTCCTCGTCCGGCGTTTCAGCCTCGCTTGCGGCCTCTTCCACCACAGCAGCGGCGGCGTCGACTGCCCCGCTCACAGAACCATCGGCGGCATCGTTGATGGTGCCGGCAGCCGTATCAACTGCGTCAGACGCGTCGCTCGCAGCGCCTTCGGCGGCATCGACACCCTCTGCCGCGACCTCTCCGGCCGCATCCGTCACATCGCCCGCTACGGCTTCGGCTGCACCCATCACCTCGCCAGCAACGCCGTCGCTTGCCTGCGCTGTGTCGCTGACATCTTCAGCGGCGCCGGCAAGGTCCTCGCCAGCCGCCGCTGCACCATCTGTGGCGCCGGCAGTATCTACAGCGCCATCAGTTGCCCCGGCGGCGTCTGTTGCATCGCCCGTCGCTTCCGCAGTTGTGTCAACGGCGTTGCCTGCATCCGGCGCGACAGGGCGGGTTAATTTCGTCAGTCCAATAATCACCGCCAGCGCAACGGCGATGACAAGTATCAATCTAAACATGATGGCCCTTCTTTCTGTATACGCGTGTCTCACGCTGTTGAATTGGAGCGTCCCTAGATCATTGGGCGATTAAAAGAAATCGTCCAATGATCTAGGTTTTTTCAGCGCGCCAGATTTTGCGAAAAACCGGTTCCCACTTTTTCGCCTGACGCTATACCCCGCGCGAGACATTGGAAACTACCGGATTTTCCGAGCTTGGTAAATGATTTGTTCCGCGTCCAATCGTCTGTAAAATCACATATCTGAAGCTATTGCCCCTTGCTGTCGCTGCCGCAGCCCCTTATCGATCAGCGTTTTATGGCGACCGCGAGGCGGCGCTGGCGGAGATATCATGACGGAAAGCGCAATTTTTCTCGGCAAAAGCAAACGCCCGGAATATCTCGATCTGAAATACGCCAATCGCCATGGGCTGATCGCCGGCGCCACCGGTACGGGCAAAACCGTCACGCTACAGATTATCGCCGAGGGCCTGTCTGATGCGAGCGTGCCGGTGTTTGTGGCTGACGTGAAGGGTGATTTGTCAGGCATATCGCAGCCGGTAAAGATGAAGGACTTCCTCAGCAAGCGCGCGAATGTGGTCGGGCTCGAACCCTATGAGCCGGGCGCCTATCCGGTGTGCTTTTGGGATTTGTTCGGCAAACAGGGACATCCTATTCGCGCCACCGTAACCGAAATGGGCCCGTTGCTGTTGGCGGCGCTGTTGGGGCTCAATGACACTCAGGAGGGCGTTTTGACGCTGGCCTTTCGTCTTGCTGACGATGAGGGGCTGTTGCTTTTGGACCTGAAGGATTTGCGCGCGCTGCTGGTCGAGGTGGCGAACCGGTCGAAGGAATTGTCGGCCGAATATGGCCATGTTTCAAAAGCCAGCGTCGGCGCCATTCAACGGCGCCTGCTGGCGTTGGAAGAACAGGGCGCCGACAAGTTCTTTGGCGAGCCGGCGCTGGAGCTTGATGACTTTTTGCGCACCGACGAGACCGGCGCGGGCATCATCAACATCCTCGCCGCCGATAAACTCATGCAAACACCGAAACTCTACGCTACATTCTTGTTGTGGCTATTGTCGGAGCTGTTTGAGGAAATGCCGGAAATCGGCGACCCGGAAAAGCCCAGGCTGGTGTTCTTTTTCGACGAGGCGCATTTATTGTTTAACGAAGCGCCAAAGGCGCTGCTCAAAAAGGTTGAGCAGGTTGTTCGCCTGATCCGCTCCAAAGGCGTCAGCGTGTTTTTCGTCACGCAAAACCCGCTTGATGTGCCCGATAGCGTTTCCAGCCAGCTTGGCAACCGTGTGCAACATGCGCTGCGCGCGTTTACGCCGCGCGAGCAGCGGGTTGTTCGCGCTGCGGCCGAAACTTTTCGCGCCAACCCCGATTTCAAAACCGTCGATGTGATTACCGAGCTTGGCATTGGCGAGGCGCTGGTCTCGACCCTGGCCAGCAAAGGCGTTCCCGGCATTGTCCAGCAAACGCTGATCCGCCCGCCCGCCTCGCGCATGGGCCCGGTCACCAAAGCTGAACGCCGGGCGGTGCTGCAAATGTCTCCGATAAATATGACCAAACCATCGATCGCAAATCCGCCTACGAAGTGTTGCATAAACGCGCCGAGGCCATTGCTGAGCGCGAGGAAAAAGCGCGCCGACGCGCTGAAAAAGAAAAACCCCGCAAGACCACGCGAAGAGCCCCGAGGAGAGCGCCGCGGCGGCGTAGGTCAAACCGGCAGACCATCAGCGAGGCGGCGTTCAAAACCGCCGCGCGCACACTCGCGCGCGAGCTTGTGCGCGGGCTGCTTGGCACGTTGAAACGCCGGTAAATGTCGCAAATGAGTTCTGATCAAATACAGCCCAAGGCGTCCGAACAACGCATATTCGCAACCGTCGTCGGCGGCACGGTGGCGATGGGCGTTGCCGCCATCGTGCTGGGTTGGCTCATTGGAACGCCGATCGCGCCGCAACTATCCCCCTCCGTTGATGCGGTTCTGGTGGGCGTCATCGCAACATTGCCGCTTGCGCTGTTCTTGTGGTGGTTTTCCAATACGCAAAACCCGACCCTTGCCGCCTTTCGCGACAGCCAGATTAAATTTTTCTCCGAAATCGGTTTTGAATTCACCACGCCGCGCATCATCGCGATGGCGATTGTCGCCGGGGTCGCTGAGGAATTTCTATTTCGCGGCGTAGTACAAAGCTGGATTAGCGGATTTGCGCCGGTTGCTGTCGCGCTCATCGCCTCCAACATTATCTTCGGCTTGCTGCATATGCGCACCATTCTCTACGCGGTGATTGCCGGCCTGGTTGGCGTTTATCTTGGCGTGGTTTATGTTTATACGGACAGTTTGCTGGCGCCGGTTATCACCCATGGGCTTTATGACTATGTGGCGCTGATTTACACCAAGCGCGCAATTGACGCCTATCGACGCGATAGCGCGCCTGCTAACTCCTGAACGCTGTTTCCAGCGCTTCTTCGGTCACCGGATAGCCGAGATGGTCTGGAATGGTGAGAAATTTCTCGCCGTCGCGCTCGATGATTTCCGGTTGCACCAACTCTATTGTCCGCTCGCCGGCAAACCCGATGGCGGCGTCGGCGCTGTCGCTGACATCCAATAGTTCAAGATTGCGCGACGTAGGGAAAATCATTTTGCGCGTGCCGCTGTCGCACGCCTCAAGCGCGGCGGTGGGCGTCGTCCACAGCGCTTCGGTCGCCTCATTGCCGTCCTCGCGCGCTTGTTGTTCCGCCGGGGTTTTGGCGACAAAGAACCAGGTATCGAAACGCCGGTGACGCACAGCTGCCGGCGGCGCCCAGCGTGCGAACAGGCACAGCGCATCGCAAGCCAGAACAAGCTTCTCGGCCTTGATAAGCTCAAGGAATTTGGCGTCATCATCTTCAACAATCTTGCGCTGCGGCGTCAGCGATTGGACGTAGGCGTCATCAACATAAGCCGCCTCGCCCTTGCGCTTCGCCAGCAATATCCCGCTCTCCTCAAACGCCTCGCGGATCGCGGCAATGCGCGGCGCGCGCTGTTCCTCCGTAATCGCATCAAAATCGCTCACCCATCGCGCCCATGCGGGGTCGTAATCGCCCTTGGCGATGCGCCCGCCCGGAAACACCAGCGCACCGCCGGCAAAAGCGATATTGGCGTGGCGCTCAACCATCAGCACTTCAAAAGCCGGTTGATCGCGCAACAATAATATGGTCGCCGCCGGAATGGTCTGGTTAGTCAACGAACAAATCCTTTCGTTCCGTCGCCCCCGGATAAGCCATCTGCGCCTTTAAAAGCTTCACTGCCGCCAGTGCGCCGGCGCCGGTCGCGAGCGCAGAGACCGGCCATAAGAACCAGCTCAGCGAAAACGACATTAGTGTCATGACGGCGGAAAAAAACATCGACGCGCCAGCGAGGAAGCCGAGCGGCGCCCAGCGCTTGCCGAGCAACATCGCTATTGTCGCCGCTGCAAAAGCGCCCGCCAGCCAGCCGAGGGCGAGGAGTAAATTATAAGACAGCGATGCGGTTTCATCGCCCAATAGCGCCGCGCCCGCGCCCTCGACAAATTTTGCCGTTGTCAGCCCGATAATGACTGCAACGATAATGGAGAGGAGCGAGCGCAGCATATTTTATCGCCTCAACGCATCGCTGCGTCAGCAGCCGAAAGCTGGTCGATGGTCTCGATGATCTTTTCGGTTTGTGAGTGATGCAGCGCATGCCCGGTGTCAGGAAACAGCGTCAGCGTCGCGCCGTCGATTTGCGTCGCAAGCGTTTTAGAATGAATTTCGGGACTGACGGTTGTGTCGCTGGTCCCGGTCATAATCGCCACCGGCAATTGCAACTCGCCATAGCGGTCCTGTTGGCGGATGATTTCCTGCTTGAGATGCGCGATGTCAGAGGCGTTGCTCCTGAAATCACCGGGCCGGAAAAGCAGCGCCAGGCCGGAGCGTTGATAGTAGTTTTCCGGCGCCGCATCCGGCAGGAACGTCTCCTCAATACCGTCTTCGGCGGCAAGCTGGCCATAAATCGGTATCACCAGCCGGCGCAACAAAAAACCGACCACGGGAATTTGCGAGGCGCTATTATACCACGCAATGCCGCCCGGCCATTGATGGCTCACCGGCGCCAGCAAAACCAGACCGGTCATTTCTTCCTGATACTGAAGAGCGTAATTCAAGGCCACCGCGCCGCCGAGGCTCTGGCCGACCACAAGCGGGTTTTTGAGGCCATAGGACTGAACGACGCCGTGAATATAGCGCGCCTGTACGTCCAGCGCATAACCGTCCTTAGGACGCTCAGAATAGCCGCGTCCGAGCCGGTCGACCATCACCACAAAACGGTCGCGCGACAGCTTCTCGCCCAACGACATCTGCATATCGCGCAAATTTGCGCTGGCGCCATGAATGAGCACCACCGGCGGTTTGTCTCCATCGCGCGGGCCTGCGGTGAAGGCGTGGATGCGCTCGCCCTCGACGTCGATCCACTCACCGACCATCGGCGCTTTGCGTTCCGCACTCCAGGTCGCACAGCCGGAGACCCCGGCCACAGCAAGCAACAGAACGACAAGGACGAAAAGAGGTGTCACACGCATAACCTGTCCATTATTGTTTGCCGCCGGCCATAACGATTGGATAAAAGTCGTCCGCCTTCAGACTGGCGCCGCCGACCAGCGCACCGTTAACATTGTCGATGGCGAGAATTTCCGTCGCATTGCCCGGCTTGACCGAGCCGCCATAGAGGATGCGCACATCTTTGCGGGTGTTCGAGCGGATAAAGCCGTGCATCTCGGCGATGTCCGCCAGCGTCGGCGTTAGCCCCGTCCCGATCGCCCAGACCGGCTCATAGGCAATAACAAAGTCTGCGCTGGTCTCGGGCAAGGACCGCTCCAGCTGCGCGCCGACAACATCGAGCGCCGTGCCGGCTTTGCGTTCGGCTTCGCTCTCGCCAACGCAGATTATTGGCGTCAGCCCTGCCCGCAGCACCGCCTCGGCCTTGAGGCGGACTTCGGCGTCGCTCTCGCCATGGTCCGCACGCCGTTCGGAATGGCCGACAATCACGAAAGCCGCGCCAGCGTCGGCAAACATCTCCGCGCTGATATCGCCAGTATGCGCCCCGCTCGGCACGGCATGGCAGTCCTGGCCGCCAAATTGGATGGCCGCGCCGGAAAAGTCCTTTGCGAAGGCCGCCACCAGCGTCGCCGGCGGGCAGATCAAGACGTCGCAATCTGCTGGCGCTGAGGCCTTCATCTTGTCAGCCAGCGCCGCAACCTCACACCTGGACGCGGCGAGGCCATGCATTTTCCAGTTTCCGGCAATCAAAGCCCGCATTTAAGCCTCCAGAATTGAAGCCCGGAGTTAGGCGATGGCTTGATGCCTGTCCAGAGCAGCCGTTGAAACCCGCCCCTATTCCCATCTTCTCATCATTGCCGCCTTGTCCCCAAACGAGGGCGCGCCTAGACCACGTTCACAAGCGTGGGATCGGAGAACGTGGTCTAGTTTTTTGTTTTAACGCGCATTTTTTCGCAAAACCGGTTCCCACTTTTGCGAATGCGCTCTAGGTTACGCGCCGATTTGAACGGCGGCGCGACATGGCCGCAAAAAAGTGAGGCGAATATGCTTAGTCAGGTACGCAATGCGCTTAAAGGCGCAACCGCATGGTTTATCGTGATATTGCTGATCCTGGCTTTCGCACTTTTTGGCGTGCCAGATATAGGACAGCTTTCGGGAACCGCTGCGGTGACCGTCGGCGGCCAGAGCTTTTCACAACAATATGTGCAGAATGAATTCAACCGCGCCATCCAGTCCCAGCGCAATGAATCCGGCGGCTCCTATACGCGCGAAGACGCCCTCGCTTCAGGCCTCAACGACCAGATCGTCGCCGCCATCACCACCACCTCGGCGCTCGATCAGTTCGCCGACAAAATGCAACTCGCTATGCCGCGCGCATTGGTGCGCGATTACCTGCAGGAAAATGAAAACTTTCAAAACCCGGCGACCGGCAAATTCGACCCGGCGACCCTGCAGAGCATCCTGCAACAGAATAATCTAACGGTCAGCGACTTTGAACGCCGTGTCGGCGAAGAGTTAAAGCGCAACCAACTCATCAACGCACTTGCCGCGCGCGCGCCGGCGCCCGATCCGTTTGTTGAAGCGATGCTGCTGCGCGACACTGAGCGCCGCGATATTGGGTATTTGATTGTCACAGAAGAAATGTCCGGCAAGGCCGCTGAGCCAATGCCGGCGGATCTGGAAACCTATTATCAGGAAAACCCGGCGGCCTTTACCGCCCCGGAATATCGCAGCTTCGATCTTCTGGTGTTGAAGAACGAAGACTTCCGCAAAACCCTCAAAGCGCCGGAAGAGGAAATCAGGCGGCTTTACGATCTGAATAAAGAACGCGTCTACGACAAGCCGGAACGGCGCACGGTCTATCAGGTTACTTACAAAACCGAACCAGAGGCCTTGGCCACAAGTGCGGCGCTGCGCCAAGGCAAACCGTTTGAAAACATCGCCAACGAACGCGGGCTAGATCTTGCTGCGGTGACGTTCACCGATGCGCAAAAGCGCGATATTCTCGATCCGGCGGTTGCCGATGCGGCTTTTGGCGCTGAGCTGGAAGCTGGCGCCATAACCGATCCGGTGCGCAGCTCGTTCGGTTGGACGGTGGTGCAAATCGCTAATATCACCCCGCCTGAAACCACGACCTTCGAAGATGTCCGCGCGGAAATTGAAGCGCAATATCTCGATCAGGATACAAGACGCGCGCTGCTTAGCGCCATCGATACGATTGAGGAAGTGCGCGACAGCGGCGCGGGTCTGCGCGTCGCCGCAGAGGAGGCCGGTTTTGGAGTGCAAACCATCGGCCCGGTTGACCGCTACAGCTTTACCCCCGGCGGCGCAATTATCGACAAGGTTCCTGGCGAAGCGTTGTCGGAAGTATTCGCGCTGGACGAGGGCGAAGAATCCGAAGCGCTCGATCTTGCCGCCCGCGACGGGTATTTCTTCGTTGCCTTGCGGGAAATAAAACCGCCGGCGCTCAAACCCTTTGCTGACGTACAAGATGATGTCGACCGACGCTGGCGCAAGCAGGAACGCCTGCAACGCATTTCCGATACAGTGCGCGGCATTCGCGACGCTGTAGCTGACGGCCAGAGCCTTGATGAGGCGGCCAGTCAGTTCGATCGCACGCCGACGCAACTCCTAATCGACCGGCGGTTTGAAAATGAAGCGATCTCATCGGCCTTCAACCAACAGATTTTCACCGCGACCAAGGGCGATCTGGTCTCCGGGCCAGCGGCATTGGGCGAGGCGCAAATCATCGCCGAAATCCGTCAGATTGGCTATTCGCCAAACCAGGTCCCGCCAGAGCAGGTCAATGCGTTTGAACAATATCTGGGTTATCAACTTGATCAGGAACTGGTCGATGCGTTCGTTGTCGCTGTGCGTGACGATTTTGATGTCAAAATCAATCAGACGCGGCTCGATGCGATTTTCAGTGACGGCCTATGACGCTGACGCCGGAATTTCCGGAATTTGAAAAGAACTACCGGGATGGCCGCGCCCAGCTCGTCCAGCGCCGTCTGGTGAGCGATCTCGAGACGCCGGTATCGGCGTTTTTGAAGCTTGCCGGCGCCCGCAGCAACGCCATCCTGCTGGAATCGGTGGAAGGCGGCGAACAGCTCGGGCGTTATTCTATCATCGGCTTCAAGCCGGATATTTTATGGCGCAGTTTTGGCGGCCGCTCGCAGATCAACCGCAATGCAGCGAGCGATGCGTCAGCGTTTGTCGATGAGGAAGGCGCGCCGCTGGTGAATTTGAAGCGCCTGTTCGCCGAGTCCGAAATTAAACCGCCGCCGGGCGCGTCGCCCCCTAGCCTTCCCCCTATGGCCGCCGGCGTCTTTGGCTATCTCGGCTATGATATGGTGCGCCAGATGGAGCATCTGGGCCCTCGCCCCGTCGGCGGTCTGGACGCACCCGATGCGATTTTCATGCGCCCGACGCTGGTTGCGGTGTTTGACAATGTCGGTCAGGAAATTTCGTTATTCGCGCCGGTGCGGGCGGAACCGGGCGTTTCCGCGCGGGCCGCCTACGCCAGAGCCGGCGAGCGCCTGGCTGACGCCGCCGAGAGCCTGGCCGCGCCGCTGGCGTTTCCCATCGCAGAAAGGCTCCCCGCCAATCAGACGATCGACATTGTATCGGATACGGATGAAACCGAGTTCCGTAATAAGATCGCGCGCGCCAAAGACTATATCACCGCCGGCGACATCTTTCAGGTGGTGTTGAGCCAGCGCTTCTCAACCGAATTTACAGCGCCGCCGTTTGAACTTTACCGTGCGTTGCGCCGGTCAAACCCGTCGCCGTTTCTGTTTTATCTGAAGTTCGATGATTTCGCGCTGGTCGGCTCCAGCCCGGAAATTCTGGTCCGCGTCCGTGATGGCGAGGTGACCATCCGCCCGATTGCGGGCACCCGTCCGCGTGGGGCGACGCCGGCGCAGGACAAAGCGCTCGAAGCTGAATTGCTCGCCGACCCCAAAGAACGCGCCGAACACCTGATGTTATTAGACCTTGGCCGCAATGATGTCGGCCGGTCGGCGAAAATCGGATCAGTGCGCGTTACCGAAAGCTTCAACATCGAACGCTACAGCCACGTCATGCATATAGCCTCCAATGTGATTGGTGATTTGCGCGAGGATGTGCACCCGGTAGATGCGGTCGCGGCAGGCTTTCCCGCCGGCACCGTCACCGGCGCGCCAAAAATCCGCGCCATGGAAATCATCGATGAGCTGGAAAGCTCCGCACGCGGCGTGTATGGCGGCGCGATCGGTTATTTTTCCGCCGATGGCAATGTCGACACCTGCATTGCGCTTCGAACCGCCATCGTCAAAGACGGGCGCATGTATGTTCAGGCCGGCGCCGGCATTGTCGCTGATTCCGATCCGGAAATGGAACAGCGCGAATGCGAGAACAAAGCCCAAGCCCTGTTCTCAGCGGCCAAGGCTGCATTAGCGCAATCCGGCAATCGATAATTTTACAGGCGTAACTCTGGCGCCTTAACCGCCAGCGCCTGATATTTCTCCTGCCGCCTGATATCGACCAGCGCCGTCACTGGCGCCAGTTCAAAGCCGCGTTCCGGCGCGGAGGTGAGCCATGGGCCCAACACTTCAAGTGTTTCCTTGCGCGGATGGGCGATGGCGACGGCGTATCCGGTGTGTCTTGCGATCCGCTCAACCAGGCGAAGTTGCTTTATGATGGCGGTTTTGTCGCCGGCCTCGGCGTCAATAAACACATCGCGCGAGAACACATCGACGCCGACCCGGGCGGCGGCGGCGCGCACCTTCGTGTCGCCGGTTGTGACGCTGTCCAGAAAGAACACGCCTTCCTGTTTAAGGTAAGCCAGCACGGTTTTCATCGCCGCTTCGTCGGCGGTGAGCTTTGAGCCCATATGGTTATTGACCGCGACATAGCCGTCAAACCGCTCAAGGTTCCACATCAACGCATCAAGAAACGCCACTCCCGTCATCTTAGTTGTCAACGCTGACGGTCCCGGATCGGCCTCGCCCTCCGGTTCCATGGGCAAATGCAACATCACCGTACGCCCCGCCTTGCGCGCTGCGGCGGCTAGCTGGGCGACATCATTCGCATACGGCAAAAATGACAATGTTAACGGGCCCGGAAGCGCAACAGTGTTTTCATAGGCGCGCTTATCAATGCCCATATCGTCAAAGATAATGATGATTTTCGGCTTCCGGCCTGTTGGCGCCAGCGGCGACATGATCTGCGGCGGCGCCAGACGCTGAAGATCATGGGTGGCAAAATCAGCGCTCGCCAGAACCCGGCGGACAATTTTTGCGCGCGCATGGTAGGCCATATCAAACAGCCGGTCGTCGCGCAGCGGTGCGTTAAGGGCGGAGATTTTTGTCGCGCTCGCCACCGCGCCCAACTCGCTGACATAGGAAGAAATCGCGCCAATCAGGACGCCGGTAAGGGCGATGGCGACAGAGGCGAGCACGCCGGCATTGGGCCGGCGGAGCCGGATTACAGCCAGCTTGCGCGCCTCGAAATTATGTCCTCGCCTATAATTCAAACTATCAAACGCCCGCCGGCATGGGTTCAACGCATATCCGCCGCCCCGCCATATAATGCGGGGCCGCTTGCGCCCTCGCGCTGCGGCGTTAAACTTGCCAACCTTCTACATTCGCTGATTCTCGGGATTTCGATGATTTTGCTGATCGATAATTATGACAGTTTCACCCACAACCTCGTTCATCTGGTTGGCTCCGCCGGTGAAGAGGTGGTGGTGAGACGCAATGACGTCCTCAGCGCTCAGGAAGCTGTCGGTTCTGACGCCAGGGCCATCGTCATCTCACCGGGCCCGCGCACGCCAAATGAGGCGGGCATATGCCTAGACCTCATCGCCGCCGCCGCGGCGGCGCGCAAACCGGTGTTTGGCGTGTGTCTCGGTATGCAGGCCATGGTTCAGCATTTCGGCGGGCGCATCGTCCGGGCCGAGCATTTGATGCATGGCAAGACCTGCAACATCCTCCATGACGGCGGCGGTTTGTTCGACGGCCTGCCCTCGCCTTTCACCGCGACGCGCTATCATTCGCTGGTTGCCGAACGCGCCAGCCTGCCGTCGGACCTCATTGCGGCGGCCTCAGCTGAAGACGATAACGAGCTTATGGCGGTGGTGCATAAGGAATTGCCGATTGTCGGGGTTCAGTTTCACCCCGAGAGCATCGCCTCCGAATATGGCGCGGAGATTTTCGCAAACTTCATGAAGATGGCGACGCGATGAGCGGGTTTACGCCATTTTTGAACCTCGCGGTCTCCGGCGCGCCGCTAACCCCGGAGCAAATGCGCGCCGCCATGGACGCGATTTTGTCGGGCGCGGCGAGCGATATTGAGATTGCCGGCTTCCTCACGGCATTGCGCGCCCGCGGCGAGACGGTTGCGGAAATCACCGCCGCCGCAGAAGCGATGCGCGCCATGGCCGTGCGGGTCGATGCGCCGGCGGACGCTATCGACACTTGCGGCACCGGCGGCGACGGCGCCGGGACTTATAACATCTCAACCGCCACCGCGCTGATTGTCGCCGGCTGCGGCGTGCCGGTGGCCAAGCATGGCAACAAGGCGGCGTCGTCAAAATCCGGCTCGTCGGAGGTGTTGGCTGCGCTGGGCGTCAAGCTGGAGATTGGGCCGGAATTGATTTCCCGCTGCATCCATGAAGCCAAAGTCGGGTTCATGTTCGCCCCGCTGCACCACAAGGCGGTGGGCCATGCCGCTGCGGCGCGCAAAGCGTTGGGCGTGCGCACGCTGTTTAATGTTCTCGGCCCGCTCTCAAACCCCGCCGGCGCCAAGCGCCAGCTGATGGGCGTGTTTGCGCGCGAGCTTATTCTCCCGATTGCGCAAACCCTGCCCCGGCTTGGCGTTGAGGCCGCCTGGGTGGTGCATGGGAGCGACGGGCTTGATGAACTAACCACCACCGGGCCGACCTACGTGGCGGCGTTGCGCGGCGGCGTGGTTGAAGAATTTGAAGTGACGCCGGAAGACGCCGGGCTGTCACGCGCAACCATGGCGGATTTGCAAGGCGGCGACCCGGAAGAGAACGCCGCAGCGCTCACTTGCCTGCTCGATGGCGCGGCGGGCGCCTATCGCGACATCGCCGTCCTCAACGCCGCTGCTGCATTAATTATCGCCGGCAAAGCGCAAAACCTTAGCGACGCAGCAAGGCTCGCAGAGCGCGCGATTGACGATGGCGCCGCGAAAGCCGCGCTCGCGAAACTTGTCGCACTCTCAAACGGGCCGGCATGAGCATTCTCGACGATATCATCGCCTATAAGCGCGAAGAGGTCGCCGCCGCCAAGGCCAACGCACCAATTGGCGCGCTGGAGACGCTGGCGAAAGAGACCCGGACGCGCGGGTTTCGAAACGCTCTGGCCAAAAAGGCCGCTAACGGGTTTGCCCTGATTGCAGAGATAAAAAAGGCCAGCCCGTCCAAAGGCCTGATTAGGCCGGATTTTAATCCCGCCGACCACGCACGCGCATACGCCGCCGGCGGCGCGGCGTGCCTTTCCGTCTTAACCGATGGCCCAAGCTTTCAAGGCTCGCCCGATTTCCTCAAAGCCTCACGCGCCGCCTGCTCCTTGCCGGTCCTGCGCAAGGATTTCATCATCGATCCCTATCAAATCGTCGAATCACGGGCCTGGGGGGCGGACTGTATTCTCCTGATTATGGCCTGCCTGTCGGACGCTCAGGCGGACGAGCTCTATAATGCGGCGCGCGAATCTATACTTGATGTGCTGGTCGAGGTGCATAATCGCGCCGAGATGGATCGCGCTATTAACCTTAATGCGGACTTAATCGGCATAAATAACCGAAATCTGAATACATTTGAGACTTCACTTCAGGTAACGGCTGAGCTTTGTGCTACCGCACCTCGCGAGGCGGTTTTAGTTAGCGAAAGCGGCATCGCCTCCCACCAGGACTTGGTTGTACTGCGCGGCTATGGCGCCTCGGCGTTTCTGGTTGGCGAAAGCCTGATGCGTCAGGCGGATGTTGAAGCCGCGACCCGGGCACTGTTGATGCCCCCGGCTGTCGCCTAAACAGCAACCTCGCCGGCGCCCGGGCTTTAACCCTGTTGACGCGCAATTAGAACATGCATAGAACATCGTTGTTGTTTTGTTCTTCTGTCGTTTCGGCGGTGGAAACAGTCTTTGATTGAGGGCGAGCAATAACAACGGGCCAAAAACAACGGCCAAGGAGCCACTGCTCTGTCGAGGAGAGATGATGCTTACGAAGAAACAACATGAGCTGCTGTTATATATCAATGACCAGATCGTTGAGACCGGGGTGTCGCCGTCTTTCGACGAGATGAAGGATGCGCTCGGGCTGCGGTCAAAATCCGGCATCCACCGGCTGATTACCGCCCTCGAGGAGCGCGAATTTATTCGCCGCTTGCCCAATCGCGCCCGGGCGCTGGAGGTTGTGCGCCTGCCCGACGAGATGGCGGCCGCAAACACGCCGCGCGCGCCGCGATTCTCCCCATCTGTCGTCGCCGGCAATTTCAAGAGCCGGGCCCGCCCTGCGCCTGCCGCAATGAGCAGCCATGAAGGCATGACCGAACTGCCGGTGCTTGGCCGTATCGCCGCCGGCACGCCGATTGAAGCGATCCAGCACGAGATCGACCGTATTCCCGCGCCCGGCGCGCTGATGGGGTCTGGCGAGCACTACATCCTCGAAGTCGAGGGCGAATCGATGATCAATGCCGGCATTCTGAATGGCGATCTGGCGATTATCAAACGCTGCGACGACGCCTCCAGCGGCGACGTCGTAGTCGCGCTGGTCGATGAGGAAGAGGCGACGCTGAAAAGGCTGCGCAAAAAAGGCGCTTCGATAGCGCTGGAAGCGGCCAACCCCGCCTATGAAACCCGCATCTATGGCCCGGACCGGGTCTCGGTCCAGGGCAAGCTGGTGGCGTTGATGCGGCGGTACTAGACTGCGTTGTTTGGCGTTAGGTAAATTGTCTAAAGGGACATTTCCCCTCGCTCATCCCGGCAAAAGCCGGGATCCAGGCAAGGGTTGTTCTGGATCCCGGCTTTTGCCGTGATGAGGGGGTTCTTTAGCTTGTGCAGGGTTGGGTCGTTTCTGTGCAAGCGATTGCTTAGCTCAGGCGAATTCGAACAGTCCTAATAGCCCGATAGCCTAATCCCCGGTCCACGGGCGACGGCCGGATTGCTCGGCGACCGTGGTAATTTTGATGGCGCCGTCGGGCTTCAGCCACACGGCATGCGCGCCGCGCCGCCACACTGAGCGACGGTCAATAAGAACCGCCTCGCATCGGCGCCAATCAGCGGAACTAACCGGAAAAAACGCCACCACCAGATCCGCGCGAGCGCAATCTTCGCCGAGTGCGCGGCGGTCCGAAATAAACGCCGTGATTTTGGTGTTGATGGTTAGAACACAGCCCCGCGCATCGCAGGCGCCGACCGCATTCATCGCCAGGGGTTTGGCGCCGCCGCCGTCAAAACCCGCGGCCTCGCCCCAGACGGAGGCTGAAAACCGGTCGCGCCTGGTGCTGAAAACGGCCATCCGGTGGTCGTCCGGCAGTATCACCCCGGCGTTCAGGCCCGATGCGGCGACAAAAACCTGCGGCGGCGGCGCGGCGGCGACTATCAACGCGGTGAGCGGAATTGCCGCCATGCCAGCCAGCCGCAATGGCGAGCGCGCCAAGCAAAACCATAAACCGCCGATGGTCATCACCAGCAAGGCGACCGGCGGCCATTGCCATGTCAACGACACCGCACCGCGCCAGCTGGAGACCTCTGTTGCAATCGCCAACATCGCCTCAACGCCTTGCGCCGAGATGCGCCACGCCCAGGCGTCAAGGCCAAAAGGCGTGAGCAACAACGCCACAATCGCCGCCGGCATCACCCAGAAACCCATCAGCGGCATCGCCAAAACATTGGCCGGCAGTGAATAAAGCGCCACCCGGTTGAAATGATAAAGCGCAAAAGGCGCGGTCGCGACCGCCGCAATCGTGTCGGTGACGCCAAGCGCAATCGCATAGCGCTTGACCCGCGCGAAAGCTGAAAAACTGCGGTCGGGATCTACGCGGCGGCTAAACCACTCATAACCGGCGACCAAGGCGGTAACGGCGGCAAACGACATTTGAAAGCCCGGATGAAACAGCGCCTCCGGCGTCGTCAACAAGATGATGGAGGCGGCAATGGCGACGTTTCTGAGCGACAATGCGCGCCGGTCCACCAATATGGCCGCAAACATAATCGCTGCGGTAATGAAGGCGCGCCGCGCCGACCATCCGCCGCCGGACAATATCAGATAGGCAAAGCCTGATAGCAACGCCGCCGACGCTGCCCATTTTTTTATCGGATAATGCAGCGCCAAAGGCTCGATCGCGGCCAGGCCAAAACGCACCACGAAAAATATCAGCCCCGTTGCAATCCCCATATGCATCCCGGAGATCGCCAGCATATGCGCAAGCCCCGCATCACGCAGCGCCGCCTTTGAGCGCGGCGTGATGGCGTCGCGTTTGCCGGTGACGATGGCGGCGACAATCGCGCCCCCTTCCCCCGGTGCGGCCTTGGTTATCCGATGCAGCAGATTAGCGCGAACGGTTTCAATTTGTGTACGAAGCATATCGCCCCGCCCCGTTTCAGCCTTGCCGACAACTTGCGGCGGGCTCACCGCGAAGCCGAGTGCGCCAATCCTTTGGAAATATAACCGCCGCGAAAAATTAAACGTCCCGGGCGCAGCCGGCGCCGGCGGCGGGTCGAGCCCGGCGCGTAGGCGGATGATGTCGCCGGGCGCAGCGTTCAATTCCGCGCCGCGCCAACTAATGCGCGCCCGCGCCGGCAGGTCGTCATCGTCGACGCCATCAATTGCATGGAGTGCAACAACCATGCGCCGCATGCGCGCGCGGTCTTCGATACTGATCAACTCGCCCGTCACCCACCGGATGGTGAGCTCGCGGTCAAGAACCGGCGCTGCAACTTGCGCCGTGCGCCAATCCGCTGCCGCAAAACCGAGCGCCACCAAAACCAACCCAACCAGAATCTTGCCGCTCGGCCCGTGGCGGTTGTGAGCAAAAACCGCCACGCCCAAAGCGCCAAACAAAAGCCCGATAGCGAGCGCTGCATGGGGTTCGGTTTTCAACCCGAAGTAAACACCAGCGCCGGCGCCAATAGCCACCGGCGCCCAAACCCCAAGCGGTTCCAGATCAGCCCGGATCCACGTACCGACCCGCTCCGGAACAAGATACGCCAAACGCCGATAGGCGCGCCGCAAAACGCTGGCGCTGAGGTCCGGATCGGCAAACTGTTCTGCGGCTCTAACGGTCATGGGAAGTTGGGCATGGAAAGTTGGGCATGGAAACATAGGCGCCGGTTAGATTGATGTGCTAACAACGCCGCACGGAACCTTGATTCTTATCATCTCACAGCAATCGGAGCCGGTCTGCAAGCCATGCCGCAAGCCGCCAAACATACGCCGCCAGTCGTCACTCGCTTTGCCCCCTCGCCGACCGGCTACCTACATATTGGCGGCGCCCGCACGGCGCTGTTCAACTGGCTTTATGCGCGTGGGCGCGGCGGCAAATTTCTGTTGCGCATCGAGGACACCGACCGCGCACGCCACACCCAAGCGGCGGTTGACGCTATCTTGGACGGGCTCGCCTGGCTCGGAATGGATTGGGATGGCGATACCGTCTCGCAGTTTTCGCGTCGCGACCGCCATATTGAAATCGCCAATCAGCTTCTTAGCGAGGCAAAAGCCTATCGCTGTTATCTGACACCGGAGGAGCTAACCGCCGCGCGCGATAAAGCCCGCGCTGATGGCGTTCGCTTTGAAAGCCCATGGCGCGAGCGCGCGCCCGCGACGGCGCCCGACGGCGCGCCCTTCGCCATCCGCTTTCTGGCGCCGCGTGATGGTTCCACTGCCATCAAAGACGCGGTTCAGGGTGATGTCTCGTTCCCAAACGCCGCGCTCGACGATCTGATTATTTTGCGCAGCAATGGCGATCCGACCTATAATCTGGCGGTTGTGGTTGACGATCACGATATGGAAGTCACCCATGTCATTCGCGGCGACGACCACCTTAACAACGCCGCACGCCAGCAACAGATTTATGATGCGCTCGGCTGGCCGGCGCCGGTGTTTGCGCATGTGCCGCTAATCCATGGCGGCGACGGCGCAAAGCTTTCCAAACGCCATGGCGCCCTCGGCGTTGAGGCGTATCGCGATATGGGCTATCTCGCCGACGGGCTCGCCAGCTACCTCATTCGCCTCGGCTGGTCCCATGGCGACGACGAAATCATCCCCCGCGACAAAGCGCTGGAATGGTTTGATATCACCGGCGTCAATAAAGCCCCGGCAAGGCTCGACCTCGACAAGCTGAAACACATCAACGCGCATTATGTGGCTGCGCTTGAAGAGAAAGACTTTCTCGACCTGTCGCGGCCGTTTCTTGAAAAATCTGATATTCATCTTGATACGGATAATATCGCACGGCTGGAACGCGCCGCACCGTTTTTGAAAACCCGCTGTGCAACGCTTGCCGACATCGTCGCCGCTAGCGCTTTCGTGTTCCTCGCGCGGCCGTTCACGGTTGAAGGCAAAGCGGCCAAGCCGTTGCGAAAAGACGGCGCGATGGACATGCTCAAAGACATCCAGGACGTCTTGAGCGAGGAGGCGTTGTGGTTAACGCCGGAGGGGCTGGAACAGCGGCTGCAAACCCTTGCTACGGCAAAAAACACCGGCTTTGGCGCGATCGGCGCGCCATTGCGCGCGGCGCTGACCGCCGGGCGGCCTTCGCCTTCCATCGGCGAGGTGTTATATAGCCTTGGTCGCGTAGAGTCGCTGGCGCGTATTGGCGATCAAATCCACTGATAGTAAGTCTGGAATAGCCGAAATATTGCCGTATAATGCGCTGCAACATAAATGATGCACCGCAAAATGCACCGCAAAATTAAGAGGCTGATTTGATGAAAAGCGATCTGAAAACGTCCGGAACGATATCCCTCACGCATAATAGCCAGACCGTCGAGTTTCCCGTCTATAAAGCAACCCACGGACCTGATGTTTTCGACATTCGCAGCCTCTACAAAGAAACCGGCGCCTTTACCTTTGATCCGGGCTTTACCTCGACGGCGAGTTGCGAATCCAAAATCACCTTTATCGACGGCGATGAGGGCATATTGCTCTATCGCGGCTACCCGATCGATCAGCTTGCGGAGAACTCCGATTTTATCGAGACCGCCTATCTGTTGCTGAATGGCGAATTGCCCGGGCCCGAAAAACTCAAATGGTTTGAAAACTCGATCACCATGCACACCATGGTGCATGAGCAATTGAAGAATTTCTATAACGGGTTTCGGCGCGATGCGCATCCGATGGCGATTATGGTCGGCGTGGTCGGCGCCTTGTCGGCGTTTTATCACGACTCCACCGACATCACCGATCCCAAACAACGCCTGGTCGCCAGCCATCGGATGATTGCGAAAATGCCGACGATTGCGGCGATGGCGTATAAATATTCAATCGGCCAGTCTTTCGTCTTCCCGCGCAACGATCTCGACTACACGTCAAACTTCATGCGCATGTGTTTTAAGGTTTCCAGCGAGGACTATGAATGCAATCCGGTGCTGTGCGATGCGCTCGACAAGATTTTCATTTTGCATATGGACCACGAGCAAAACGCCTCGACTTCAACGGTGCGGCTGGCGGGCTCGTCCGGCGCCAACCCGTTTGCATGCATCGCCGCCGGCATCGCCTCGCTATGGGGCCCGGCCCATGGCGGCGCCAATGAGGCGGCGTTGAATATGCTGGAGGAAATCGGCACGGTTGACCGTATTCCGGAGTTTATCGCCCGCGCCAAAGACAAGGACGATCCGTTCCGGCTGATGGGCTTTGGCCACCGGGTCTATAAAAACTACGATCCGCGCGCCAAAG
>JAADIQ010000026.1 GCA_013151255.1 Alphaproteobacteria bacterium | reverse complement strand
TCCGCGGCGGGAACAACGCCGGCCTCAATGCCGATAAACGCCCACATGGTCAGCAACGCGGTTGTCGCCAGCGCCTCGCCCACCGGCAGGGCTTGCGGATTGAACGGGGGAATATTATCCGGCGTCCCGGCGAAAAACCCGAGCGCGATAATCACCAGGAGCGGGATGATTTTTAAGATTGTCGTCACCAACTGCACTGAGGCCGCTTCCGATACGCCCTTGATATTGACGCCCGTCAGTATCCAGATGATGGACGTTGCTACCAGCGCTTGCGTGATCTTATTGGCGCCGAGCGCCGGGATAACCGCGCCGGCATAACCGGCAAAGGCGACGCTGACGGCGGCGACAGCAAACAGAATGCTGAGCCAATAGCTCCAGCCGACAATGAAGCCTGCCAGATCGCCAAATGCATCGCGAGTATAGACGTAAAACCCGCCGCTGCGGTCAGTGCGCCCCGCCAGACGGCCAAGAACCAGGGCTATTAATATCGCGCCGATGCTGGTGACAATCCAGCCGAGAAAACTGATCGACCCGTAAGGCGCGAGCACGGCGGGCAGCAGGAACACGCCGGAGCCGATCATCACGCCGACCGACAGCGACCAGCATTTCCAGAACCCAAAGCCCGCGACAGGCCCCGCGTCGGAGCTGGCGTCGCTCAATTGCTCAGCAGGCTGATTCATGGCCAGACTCTCATGCGCCTCGGCGGCGGCGTCAACTGAAAAAACTTTTTGAAAAACTCACCGCGATGCGCGCCGCCACCGCAGAGACATGCAAGACAGCCCGGCGTCGATTTTGCCGATCTGCGTCGTCTTCAGCGCAACGACAGTGTATCCGCGCTTATCGAGCAACTCGATGGTACGCGGAAAATCAGCGCCGACCATCACCACGTCGTTGACGCGCAACGCATTGGCCGCCGCCTCCTCGCCTTCTGGCGTCAGGACAACATCAAAGCCGTCAAACACGCCCGAGCGCGCCAGCCGCGCCGTCGACAGAACGGTTTCCTCGTCGAGCAGGGAGCAATCGGTCTTGAAATGCAAAACATCGGCGGGCGTCTCAACGGTTTCACTGGCGCGGCCAAACTCAGCAAGCAGCTTTTGCAATGCGCTGGCGCCCGCAACATCGGTCCGGCTCGACAGGCCGATCATGACTTTTTTTGGCGTGGTCAAAATATCACCGCCCTCGACATAGCCGCCCTCCGGCAGCGCCAGCACGGTGGTAAAGTGATCGCGCAAAACGCCGGCAATCTCGGAAACTTCGCCGGCGCGGGGTTTGGCGCCCGGGCGAAGCAATATCGCGCCCTCAGGGTAAACCAGCGCCGGGTCTTCAACAAAGACTGCATCGGGATAGGCTTCCAGCGCGCCAAGCGTGGTCACCATAACGCCAGCCTCGCCCAGCGCCGTGACATAGGCGTCATGCTCTGCGCGCACGCCCGCATAGTCAGGATCGCCCCCGTCGCCGGCGCGCAAACCGCCAGTCACGGTTTTTGACGGCAAGCGCACGATAGCCGCATCAAATGCGAAGACAGGCGCCGCCGGCGTATTTACGTTGGTCATCATCTTCGGGTAACACTGCTGCGCAACCAGCGCCGCAGTCAAGCGGGTATTTCATATCAAAGAGCACGTATCCAAATTGAGCCGCTTTATCGACATCACCCCCGCAGTCTCCGCGGCGACGCCGGTATTTCCCGGCGACACGCCGTTTGCGGCGCAATCGGTGATGGCGATCAGCAAGGACGTTCCGGTCAATGTCTCGCGGCTGACGCTGTCGAGCCATGCCGGCGCTCATGCGGACGCGCCGCTGCACTATGATGCGGGCGGCGCGCCAATCGATGCTGTCGATGTCGGCGCCTATATCGGTCCGTGCACGGTTGTTCATATCATCAACGATGCGGCGCTGCTGAACCGGGACATGGTGCGTGACGCCCTCGCCCAGACCGGCGCAAACATCGCGCCGCGGGTTTTAATCCGCACATATGCGCGCCAGCCACAAGTCTGGGACCCGGCCTTCACCGCTATCAGCGCAGAGGCCGTCGCGTGGCTCGCCGGCGAGGGCGTCCGGCTGATCGGCGTTGATACGCCGTCGCTCGATCCGGCCTCATCGAAAATCATGGACGCCCACCGCGCCGTCTTTGCTCATGACATGCGGATATTGGAAGGCCTATGCCTCGATGCGGCGCCAGAGGGCGCCTATGAATTAATTGCACCGCCATTGAAGCTCGAAGGGCTCGACGCCGCGCCGGTGCGGGCCGTGTTGCGCGTTCTCGAATGACGCCGGTCTCACGAGAAGAAGCAAGCGCGCTCGACCACAAAGACCCGCTGGCGCACTACAAAACTCAGTTCGATTTGCCTGACGGGGTCATCTATCTTGACGGCAATTCGCTCGGCCCCCCGCCAAAGGCGGCGCTGGCGCGTCTTCAATCCGTCGGCGAGACGGAATGGCGCGGCGGGCTGATCACGTCGTGGAATGACGCCGGGTGGATTGATTTGCCAAAGGCCTGCGGCGCCAAGATCGCGCGGCTGATCGGCGCAAGCGAGGACGAGGTTATCGTCGCCGACAGTGTGTCGGTGAATATTTTCAAACTCGCCGCCGCGCTTTGCGCCAAGGCACCCGGCGCGATTGCGTACCATACGGATGAATTCCCCACCGACGGCTATATTCTGCAAGGCTTATCAAGCCTCACCGGCGCGCCGCTGATACGGCTGGCGGCGGATGCCGGCCATGGCGCCCTCCATTCTGACATCAGCGTTCTGGTCAAAAGCGTCGTGCATTACAAAACTGCAGCGGTCGCCGATATCGCCGCATGGGAGACGGCGGCGGCGGAAGCGAATGTCGCCATTGTCTGGGATTTGAGCCACGCGACCGGCGTTCTTGATATGGGTATGCACGCGGCTGGCGCGCGTTACGGCGTTGGTTGCGGCTATAAATATTTAAACGGCGGGCCCGGCGCCCCGGCCTTCATCTATGGTGAACGCCAGGCCGCCACGACGCTCAACCAGCCCTTATCGGGCTGGATGGGTCACGCCGCGCCGTTTGACTTCGCCCCGGACTACGCCCCCGCCGCCGGGGTTGAGCGCTTCGCTTGCGGCACGCCACCGATCCTGTCGTTGAGCGCGCTTGATGCGGCGCTCGATATTTTTGCCGATCTCGATATCGCCGCCGTTGAGGCAAAGGCGAAAATGCTGGGCGATTTGTTCCTTGCGCGCATCGCACCGCTCGGGCTTGAAAGCATCTCGCCGCCGCCGTCCGAGCGGCGCGGCGGTCATGTCTCGGTTCGCTTTGAGCATGGCTATGAAGTTGTTCAGGCGCTGATCGCCCATGGCGTGATCGGCGATTTCAGACAGCCGGACCTGATGCGGTTCGGATTCTCGCCGTTGTTTCTTGGCTATGGCGATGTCTGGGATGCGGCAAGCATGCTTGCAAGTATTCTTGAGACGGAAGAATGGCGCGCCGCGAAATATTCTGCGCGCCGCAAGGTTACCTGATTATAAAATCCTACTCCAGCGCCGCCATCGCCTGAACGATGCGGTTGGATTCTTCAATCGGCGGCAGCGAGTTGAGCGCGTCCTGAAAATATTTGCGGGCGACGCCTTTTTCTTTGGCTTGTTCGGCAATCAGCGCGCGCCCGACCAGGGCCTCATAGTTGTCCGGCGTATATTCCAGCAATCGCGCCAGTGTGACGTCGCCCTGAACCACATCGCCGCGCGCCGCCGCACAAAGGCCAACATCAACCATCGCGCCAAGCGCCCATGCATCGGCCTGCAACGCCGCGGCTGCATTGTTGCAGAACGCCGAGCTCAGATCCTTGTCGAGAAGCGTTTTCACGCGCTCGGTAAAATCAATCTTGACCGGCTCAACCAGCGGCTGGCTTTTGCGTATCGCCGGTTTGCGCACCACAACGGTAGGCTCGATCGGCTGGACTTTCGCAAGGATGACGCCCGCCGGCGGCGACAAGCGCTCCGGCGCGGCCAGCTGGGCAAATCTTTTGAAGCGTTCCGGCGCGCCCTCACGCAAGACCGGCTTGGCCGGCTGCGGCGCGGCCGCGCTTGACGTTGACGCTTGCTGCACCGGCTTAATTCGCTTGGAAGGCGCCGGCGGATTTTTCTGCGTTGCAGCGACAAAAAACAGATCGAGACACGCCGCATCGCGCCCGCCGACCGTGCAGCGTTTCACGCGCGTGTGGTCGATGACGGCGTCAGTGCGGATGCGCAGCATCGAGCCCTCGCCTTGCGGGATGGCGCGAAGGCTTTGAACACGCTTGCTGCGCCGGGAAAGGTCGAGAATGAACGAGGCGTCAACGCCGCTCAGATAAAACGCATCAGCCTCGCGCTTTTCCAGAATGCAGGCGCCATCGCACAAGAATGCGATCCGGGTCTGATTGCCGCGCTCGCCAACCTGAATGTCGCCAATCGCTATGCGTGCGCCAGCGACCTCGCCAACCGGCGGCGCCTCAGGCGCTGCCGTATAGGCGACAGCCGCCATGCCCGCGGTGGCGAGCATCCATGCGAAAACGATAGGCGCGAGAATGCGCTTTGAGAAATTCATGGCCGCCATGCTTTTCGGATGCCCAGCTGAGGTCTACACCCTCGCCGGAGTCGGGGGCAATCGTCAATCTGGGGACCTAGACTGCGTTCATTTTTTGTCAAATCGGGAACGCAGCCTAGATTCTTTGCTGGTCGCGTGTTCGAACCCAAAAACCGCCTACACTTTTTGTGAACACGCTATGGCGCAAAACAGCGCGCCTCAAGAAATGCCCCTGGGGGAAAGCCCTTGTGGAAAAGCGGCTGTGGAAAAAGCCGGGCGCTGAATGCGCCCGGCCATTGTCATTTCAAAAGCCTGCGTCAGTAGCGGCGATACACCCGGCGACTGCCGCTTTTGATATAGCCGTAGCCATAGGAGTCGTAGCAAAGCAGCGCGACTTCCTCATAACGCCGCCCGCGGCGCGTGAAGGTTTGCGAGACGATATCGCAATCATCGAGATAGTTGCTCGAATAGAGGTCACGGCCAAAGCTCGCATAAAGCCATCCGGCCGGATTATAGCCGGAATTGTAGTGAATGAGGCCATGCCGCGAGCAGTAATAGCCGTAGCCGCGGCGCGGCCCATAACCGTGGCGATACTGGCGCCCGCCATAATAGGACGGGTGCGTGTATAGGCCCGTGCGATATTGGTAGTAGCTGTTATTGTAGTGGCGATTGGAGCGGCGATTGGAGCGGCGATGCTCGCGGCGATCGTGACGGCCATCCGCGCGGCGATGGTCTTTACGTTGATGCTTCGCACTGCGGCGATCGCCGCGATGGTCGCCGCTGTTGTCCCGACGATGATCGCCGCTGCTTCGACGATGGTCACCGCTGCGGTTGGAACGATGATCGCCGCTGCTTCTACGGTGGTCGCCGCTGCGGTTGGAACGATGGTCGCCGCTGCTTCGACGATGGTCGCCGCTGCGGTTGGAACGATGATCACCGCTGCTTCGACGATGGTCGCCGCTACGATTGGAACGATGATCACCGCTGCTTCGACGGTGGTCGCCGCTGCGGTTGGAACGATGGTCGCCGCTGCTTCTACGGTGTCCGCCGTTGCTGCGGTGGGAACGGTTACCGCCGCCGCTGCTGGCTTGGCGGCTGTCCGCCACGCGTTGACCGGCGCGACGACCGTCGCGGACGTCCTGCGTGCGCGAAACATTTTGCCGCCGAGTGTTTTTGCGTTCTGAACGCTGTTGCTGCCTGGCGCGATGGTCCTTTACGGCTATGCTGCGTTCGGTCTCTTGGCGCTTGGCTTGGCGTTGTTGACGATGTTGCTGGGTTTGCGCGCCATTGCGATTACCCTGTTGCCCTTTTGCTCTGCGCTCGCCGCTTTGGCGTTGCTCTGCCCGGCGCTGTTGTTGATGTTGCTGGGTTTGCGCCTTGCGCCTTTGTGCGCCTTTCGCATTGTGACGACGTTCCTGTTTCTGGGCGCCGCGGCGGTCGCCGGAACGCTTGCCCTGGCGTTGTGAGCCATTATTACGCCTTGCGCGATCGCCATTACTGTGGCTCTTGCCGCGACGGCTCGATTGATCGGCTCTCCGATTTTCTCTTTGGTCAAGCGCGGCTATCTGAAACGGCTTGATCTGGTCGGCGCCTTGCGCCTGACTTCCCGCCGCCTGCGCCGGCGCCGTCAAAATGACGAAAGCCAACATTGACGCTGCGAGGCAGCTTACGTTCTTACTATCCATCAAGGGCATACGCTTCTCCTTATTCGTCCAGCGAGCCCCCTTAGCGCCCACAAGTAATTTGCGATATGGAAGCGGCTGCGTCAATCCATTATGGTCAATAGAGTGTGCGTAATTTGCTTGAAAAAGGGCGGAAACATGGCGATTGTGACGCTAATGAGGCAAATGCCGTGCGTATGCGGATAAATGAGGCGAGAATGCGGCGAAGCGCGATAACATCACATTCATGAGGCAGCAGTTTTCATTCCTCGAATTCTTCGCCGGCGGCGGCATGGCGCGTTTGGGCCTGGGTGATTCGTGGCGCTGTTTGCTGGCCAATGATGTCGACCCGCAAAAATGCGCCGCCTATCGCGCTAATTTCGGCGATGATGATTTGATTGAGGCCGATATCGCCGCGCTCGGCTTAAGCGACTTGCCGGTCGAACGCGCCGATCTTATGTGGGGCTCGTTCCCGTGCCAGGACCTGTCGCTGGCTGGCGCGCGCGGCGGCATTCATGCAAAACGCAGCGGCGCGTTTTTCAGCTTCCAGCGCCTGCTAAAAGACTTACATACCGCAGGGCGTGCGCCGCACATCGTCGCGCTTGAAAATGTCGCCGGCCTGATGACCTCCAATGGCGGGCGTGATTTTGCCGTGGTGGTCCAAAGCCTGGCGGCGCTCGATTATCGGGTGACGGCAATGGTTCTCGATGCGCGCGCCTTTACGCCGCAATCGCGGCCGCGCTTGTTTATCCTCGGCTTCGGGCCCACCGCCGCGCCAGTGATTGCAGACAGCCCGGCGTCAGAACAACTGGCCCCGCCGGCGCTGAGGGCCGCGCTTGACCATCTGCCGCCGCAGGCGCGTGCGCAATGGTTGTGGCTCGCGCCCGCGGCAACGCCGCACCGAAACACCCGCCTCGCCGATATCATAGACTGGGACGTGGCGGACTGGCATGCGCCGGAGCAAACCAAAGCGCTTCTTGACATGATGAGCACATCGCAACGCGCCCGCGTCGATGCAATTATGCGGGGTGGCGCTCGCCGCGCCGGCGCCGGTTTCCGGCGCACCCGCGTGGAGAACGGCAACAGCGTTCAGCGCTTCGAGGCGCGGTTTGACGGCCTGGCTGGATGTTTACGCACCCCGGCGGGCGGCTCCTCGCGCCAGATCGTCATCGCAATTGAGGCCGGCAAGGCGCGCACCCGGTTGATCAGCCCGCGCGAGGCCGCCCGGCTGATGGGCCTGCGGGAAGATTATATCCTCCCGGCAAGCACAACCGCGGCGCTCAAACTCTGCGGCGACGGGGTTTGCGCGCCGCTGGTGCAGTGGCTCGGCGAGACTGTCTTTGTGCCGACATTGCCGCGCCGCGCCCGGAAGGCGGCGTGACCGCGAGGCCGCGCAGCGACGTTTTTTCTCCCGAAAAACGCTCAGCGGTGATGCGGGCGGTCAAATCCAAAGACACAAAACCCGAAATCGTCGTCAGGAAAGCGCTGTTCGCGCTCGGCTATCGCTACCGATTGAATGTCAAACACCTGCCCGGCAAGCCGGATCTGGTGTTCGCAAAATACCGCACCGTAATATTCGTCCACGGATGTTTCTGGCACGGACACCATTGCAAGCGCGGCGCGCGCACGCCAAAGACCAACACCGCTTATTGGACCAATAAAATCGCCCGCAACAAGGCCCGGGACAAGAAAAACGCCGCAGCGCTCAGAAAGCTTGGCTGGCGCGTAATCACACTGTGGGAGTGCAAGCTTAATAAGCTCAATCCCGCAAACATCCCGATAAAGCGATAACGCCCAGAATGCCGGCCGCAATATCCCAAAATGCATCTTTCAGCCGCACGCAAAATATGCGTATGGTCAGCCGCTATGGCTCTACCTTGTGATATTCCTGAATGGTCGCGCGAGACGCCGCGAGGCATTTGGGACCCCGGTCGCAAACTCCTGAAAGCGATCCGCGATTACAGCAAACTGGATGGCCGTACGGGGCCGGTTAGCGCCCTGCGGCGCAAGTTGGTTGTGCTGCGCCATCGCTTCTGGTCAGCCGTCACGGGATGCGATATCGCGCTCGGAACCGATATTGGCGGCGGGCTAATGTTGCCCCACCCAAATGGCATCGTCATTCATCCGGGCGTCAAGATCGGACCGAATTGCCTTTTGATGCACCAGACCACGCTCGGCGTTATTGGGAGCGACCCTCATCCGCCGGTTCTTGGCGGGCGTATCGATGTCGGCGCCGGCGCTAAAATACTGGGCGCCGTAACGATTGGCGATTATGCGCTGATCGGCGCTAATGCGGTCGTCTTAAAAGATGTGCCCGCCAACAGCTCCGCCGTTGGCGTGCCGGCAAAGATCATCGAGCGCTCGCCCTAAAACGCTTCCGCCGGCAGGGCCATCGTCGCCGCGCCGCCAGCCTTGATTTTTTCAAGATGCGCGCCGGCGTCCGGCAGCATCCGCTCTACAAAATAGCGCCCGGTGATGAGTTTGTTTTTGTAAAAATCATCACCCGCATCTTGTTTTTCAATCGCCGCTTTGGCCATTTGCGCCCAAGCATAGGCCAGACAAGTGAGCGCAAACAAGTTGAGATAATCCATCGACGCGGCGCCGGCATTATTAAAATCCTGCATCGCATTGGCGCCCATCCACTGGGTCGCTTCCAGCGTTTGCGCTTTGACCGAGGCCAGTCCGTCAAGGAAGGGTTTGAGTTCCTCATTGTCCTGATTATCGCCGATGAACTCATCGATTTCAGCAAAATAAGATTGCCAGGCGCGGCCGCCATCCTTCATCAGCTTACGCCCGACAAGGTCGAGCGCCTGAATACCATTGGCGCCTTCATAAATCATGGCGATGCGCGCATCGCGCACAAACTGCTCCATGCCCCATTCTTGAATATAGCCATGACCGCCAAGCACCTGTTGGGCGTTAGTGGCGTGCGCATAGCCCTTGTCGGTAAGGTAGGCTTTCAAAATTGGCGTCATCAGGCCCATATAATCGTCAGCCTTCTGGCGCGTCGCCTCGTCTTCCGATCTTTTGTGCAAATCACCGTGCAGCGCCGTCCAGTACATCCAGGCGCGCGCGCCCTCGGTGAAGGCGCGCTGGTCCATCAGCATACGCCGCACATCGGGATGAACGATAATCGGATCGGCAGGCTTGTCGGGTTCCGCAGGCCCGGTCAGCGCCCGGCCTTGCAGGCGGTCTTTGGCGTAAGCCGCGCCGTTCTGGTAAGAGACCTCCGAAATTGACATGCCTTGCATGCCGACGCCGAGACGCGCCTCGTTCATCATCGTGAACATCGCTTTCAGGCCCTTGTTCTCCTCACCGAGGAGGTAACCGGTCGCATCGTCAAAATTCATCGTGCAGGTGGAGTTGGCGTGGATGCCCATTTTCTCTTCAATCGAGCCGCAGGCAACGCCGTTGCGCGCACCGAGCGAGCCGTCATCATTGATCATGAATTTCGGCACGATAAACAGCGAAATCCCCTTCACCCCATCCGGCGCGCCTTCAATCCGCGCCAGCACCAGGTGAATAATGTTGCTGGTGAGGTCTTGCTCGCCGGCGGAGATGAAAATCTTGGAGCCGGTTACCTTGTAGGAGCCGTCCTGTTGCGGAACCGCCTTGGTGCGCAACAGCCCGAGATCAGTGCCGCAATGCGGCTCGGTGAGGTTCATGGTCCCGCCCCACTCGCAGGAAATGATATTCGGCAGATATTTTTGTTTCTGCGCATCCGTGCCATGGGCGTAAATGGCCTCAGCCGCGCCGCGCGCCAGCCCCGGATACATGGCGAACGCCATATTCGCCCCAGACACCATTTCACCGACAGCAACGCCGATAATATAGGGCAGCCCCTGCCCGCCATATTCGGGATCGAAGGCAAGCCCCTGCCAGCCGCCCTCTTTGTAGGCTTCATAGGCTTCTTTAAAGCCCTTCGGCGTGGTCACCGAAGCGTCGTCATGGCGGGTGCAGCCTTCCTTGTCGCCGGACTGGTTGATCGGGTGGAGGACATTCGCCGCCAGCTTGCCGCCTTCTTCAAGGATTGCCTCAACAAGGTCGTCGGAAATCTCTGAAAAACCTGGCAAATTTGAATATTTCGATATCTGCAAAACGTCGTTCAATACAAACTGCATGTCTTTGAGCGGGGCGGCGTATTCGGTCATGGCGTTCCTCGGTTCCTAAATCATCGCGATGGTCTAATCGTCGAAACGGCTGCATCGGCCTGAAAGCAGGACGTAGCTCCTAAATGGCGAGATTAGAAACGGCATCCTAACAATATTCCCGGGATTGATAACCGCTACAGGCAAATCGCGCCATCGCGTGCACTGTAATTTCCTGACCGTTTTTCCTGCCTGATACGGCGGTCGCCGCCCGCAACAGGGGCTAATGCGTAAAACCGGGCAATATTTCTCCCCAACAGCGCGGAAATGAACCCGCCCGGGTCCGAATCGCCGTTAAGGTTTGGTTAAGGATCGGCAATTGTGATGTCGGCAAGCTGTTCGGAGCGCCGTGGCGGCGGTAAGGCTTTGCCAGCCACGCAAAGCGCTTTAACGGTTTAATGTTAGGTCCCGGCATTGATAGCGCCGCGACTGTTTCGGGGGAATTGGCCCTCGCAAAAGGCGGGTATCTTAAGATGAAGTCGAATGCGCCCTGGAGCGTCAAAGGCATCGAACGTGATGCGCGTGAAACGGCGAAAGATGCGGCCAAGCGCAAAGGCCTCACTGTCGGCGAGTGGCTCAACCAGATGATCTACACTGCGGGCGATCCGCAATCTTCCGGCGGCGAGGTCGAGGGGCTGAAGCTGCGCGATATCATCACCGCGATTGAACATCTGCATAAACAGGTTGCGCAAACCCATGCCGCCGGCGCTGAAAATGTCAGCGAAGTTACCCACAAAATCGGCGATATGGTCGAGCGGGTGCAGCGGCTGGAAAGGGTCAAACCCGCAAGCGGCGGCGACAGCGACATTGCCGCAAGAATTCAAAAGCTCGAAGCCGACAGCAATGACCGCGAGCGCATCAATGCACTCAAGGCGCTTGAAAAAGCGGTCGGCCAAGTCGCGGTGCAATTTACCACCGCGCAGAAGATGACGATTGAGCGCCTTGATGCGAGCGAACGTCAATTGCAGGAATTTGCCGAACGCGTTGACGGCGGCGCTGGCGATGGCGGCGGGGCTTCCGATCTCGGATTTGTCAAAGACGCCATCGATGGTCTATCCGCACGCCTCACCCGCACCGAGAAATTGGCCAGCGACGCTGCCGCGCAAAAACAAGAGGCCGGCGGCGGGGCCGACCCGGCCTTTGTCGAAAGCACCGGCAACCGGTTGCGCGTGCTCGGTGATGAAATCAAACGCAGCGGCGACCAGATTCGCACCTTTGAAAACACCATCGCAAAATTATCCGGCCAAATTGATGCCGCAGAGCGGCGCAACGCGGAAGGCCTCCAGAAGGTCATGGAAACGCTTGCCGAATTACAAAGCAATTCTGGCAAGCAAGCGCCAAGCGGCGCCAGCCGGAAAGAGATTGACGTCGCCGTCGCCGCGGCGGCTCGCGAGACCGATGCACGCTTTGAAAAGCTGCAAAGCTCGGTTGAATCCCTCACCAAGCGCCTGGAGACTTCCGGCGAGACGCCGGTCGCCGTCTCTCCTGAACAGCCGTCCCCCCAGCCCGCCTCTACTGAACCTGACGCCGCAGCACAGGCCGCAGAACCAAGCGACGATGCAAAAGACCAAGACGCCACAGGTAAGTCCCCCCTCTCATCGCTCGCCGCCGCCCTCGGCTTTGGCGACAAAAATGACGCCGACAAAGATGACGACGACAAAGACCGGGACGAAACCGCAAGCGATGATACGCTGAGCGCCGCCGTAAAAGCGTCGGCTGAAGACGCTGCGCCGGAAAGCGATGAAGACCCGTTCTCCTTCGCGGATGAAATCGACGCCGCGCTCGACGAAGTCTCCGCCGGCGACGACGCCAAAGACGATTTTTCGTTTGAGCTGGACGATGAACCGCGCGGCGCAGTTGAGGGCGCAGTCGACAATGACGCGGACGCAGAAGCGCAAGCCCTGTTATCGGAAGTCCACGGCGTGTTCGGCATGAACCCGCAAGACGGCGCCTCGGCGCCCGCCGCCGGCCATGACGAAATCGAACCCGAGGCGCGCGACGACCTCGACCAGATCCTGTCCGACCTCGACGATATGACCGGCGACGTTCAACCTGGCCTTGCGGCCGAGCTTGATGCGCCCGACACAAACAACGCCCCCGACACACCGGACACGGATGATGAGCGAGAGGCGGAGGAAAGAGCGCGACAACAAGCCATGTCGTTGCTGTTCGGCGAACAAGATACGCAAGCCGAGGCGCCGGAAGAAAAATCGGAAGACTATCTCCAGGCGGCGCGCCGGCAAGCACGCGACGCGGCCGCGCGCGCGGAGGAAGATAAAAAACCTCGCCGCCGCAAGCTGACGCCGAAGCAAAAAGCCATCCTTGTCGCACGGGCGCGGAAAAAACGCCTCGCCGAAGCGCGCGGTGAGATCAATATGCCGGTCGACCCTGTCAAAGCCGCCGCCGCAAAAGAAGCGTTGCAGGAAGCCGCCGCAGAGCCGCGAGCTGAACCTGCTGACGAAGATGAGCGCCCATCCAGCGGCTTTGCCGCTCTTCTCGGCAAGCTGCCGTTCATGGGCGCCAAGGCCAAACCCGAAGAGACCGCCCCCGAACCGCAACCGCCTGAAGCCGAAGAGGCGCGCTTGCGCAATGGCGACAGGGCGGCGTTTGAAACTTTGAAAGCGACCGCCTCGGCGCGGCCGCTGACGCTCGCTTTAATCGTCGGCATTTTCCTGTCGCTGGCGGTGCTGTTCTTCATGGTCAAAGACATTGTGTTCAAATCTCCGGACGCGGCTGACCGCGGCGGCGTTGTCGCGACATCCCCGGCTGGCGATACGCCGCCCGCCGCCGACAACACGCTTGATGTCCCGAACGTCCCGACGATTGACCCGCGCGCGCTCTATAGCGACGCGATGGCGGGGCTTGGGGCTGCTGAAACCGACGCTGAATCCGCCGCCGCGATTGCCAAGCTGCGCGAGGCCGCAGCGCTCGGCCACCCGCCGGCGCAGTTGCAGCTTGGCGAGTTTTATAAAACCGGCCAGGGCGTCGATGTCGATCTCGGCCGCGCGCGCACCTGGTTCCGCCGCGCCGCCAATGGCGGCAATGTGCTGGCCATGCACCGCATCGGCATCATGACCGCGCGCGGCGAAGGCGGTCCCGCTGACGCTGGCGAAGCAATCGGCTGGTTTGAGCTTGCCGCCAATCGCGGGCTGGTGGATTCGCAATATAATCTCGGCGCGATATTCCACCCCACCGGTGACGGCACGCCGTCCGGCGTCCAGGACGCCGGCAAGGCCTATTACTGGTACTCGCTCGCCGCCAGCAATGGCGATGAACAAGCCATGCCGCTTGCCGCAAGCGTCGCCAACGCGCTCAGCACGGACCAAAAAGCAGCGCTCGACAAATCCATCGCCGAGTGGCAAGCGCGCACGCCCGATGCGGAAGCCAACGAGATCGCACCTGCTGGCTAGTGCGACTTCGCGCACCTGTTGGCTTGCGCGCCTTCGCGCGCGGGGCTGGCTAGCGCGCCTTCGCGCACTTATTGGCCAGCGCGCCTTCGCGCGCGGGCCGGATAAGGGTTATGCTTGCCGCGAACGACCCGGCGCCTCTATAAGCAAACCGTTGAGGTTCACTTCTTTCCGGGCACGTATCCGGCGCAGGCGCCATGCTCATTTATCTCCCCATCGCGGAGATTCCCGTCGATCCGTTCGTCATACTTTTCATGGGCGCGGTGGTTGGATTTCTCTCCGGCATGTTCGGCGTCGGCGGTGGTTTTTTGATGACCCCGCTGTTGATTTTCTACGGCATCCCCCCGGCGATCGCGGTCGGCACCCAATCCTCTCAAATCGTCGCCTTGTCAGTCTCCGGGGTCTTGGTGCATTTAAAGCGCAAGACCGTCGATTTTACGATGGGCGGGTTCTTAGTCGCCGGCGGCAGCGTCGGCGTGGTTGTCGGGATTTTTATCTTCCGGTATTTTCGCGCTATGGGGCAGATCGAGACCTTTATCTCGCTCGCCTATATTATTTTTCTCGGGCTTATCGGCTCTTTAATGATGGTGGAATCGGTGCGCACTTTGCTGCGCGCGCCCGATGCGCCGCGCCCACGCCGCAAACACCGCAGCGTCGAGTGGATGGCGGTGATGCCGTTCGCGATGCGGTTTCGTCGCTCGCAAATTTATATCAGTCCGATTCCGCCTATAATACTCGGCTTTTTTGTCGGCGTGCTGTCGGCAATCATGGGCGTAGGCGGCGGCTTCATTATGATCCCGGTAATGCTCTATATACTCAAAATGCCGACCAATGTGGTGATCGGTACATCGCTCTTTCAGATCATTTTCGTGACCGCGATTGCAACGGTCCTGCATGCGGCGGCGAACCAGACCGTCGACATTGTGCTTTCGCTATTGCTTCTGTCTGGCGGCGTGATCGGCGCGCAGATCGGCGCGCGGGCGGGGCGGCGATTAAAAGGCGAACAATTGCGCGCATTGCTGGCGCTAATCGTGCTCGGGGTTTGCGCCCGGCTGGTGTTCGGCCTGGTGACGCCGCCGGCCTCGCCGTTCATTGTTGTGGGGGGGCCATAATGCGTTGGGCGGCCATCTTATCGGCATGGTTCATGCTCGCACCGGCGCAGGCCGCCGAGATCGCCATTGCGCTCACCAATGATCATGTTGAGGTCGACACCGGATTTTCCGGCGCCCGATTGACGCTGTTCGGCGCCATCAGCGGTATTGAGGCGCCGGCGGCTAGCGCCGGGGTTGACATTATTTCCGTCATCCGCGGGCCGGCAACGCAGTTTCAAATTCGCCGGCTGCTAAAGCGGGGCCCAATATGGATACCCGGCAACACCCATGCGATCAAAGACGCGCCCGGACTATACCTCACCAACGCCAACCGGCCGATCACCGACATCGCCCCCTTGCCGGACCAGGCTTTATATAGTCTTGGCACAGATTTTCTAATCATCGATGCGACACAGGGCCATACCGAGACGCCAAATGCGGCGCAAAGCGGCGTTCACAATAACTTGTTCGCCAAAGCGTTTGTCACCGAAGCCAAAGACGCCGGGCTTTATCGCGACCGCATCGGCGGCGTCGAATTTAAAAAAGGCGCGCTCTTCGCCATCAATGTCTACTTGCCCGCCAACACGCCGGTCGGCGACTATAGCGTCGCAGTCTATCTCTATCAGGACGGCGTGTTGCTGGGGCGCGACGAGGCTGAACTTATGGTCAACAAAGTCGGCATTGAGCGGCGCATTTTCGACCTCGCCCATAACCAGCCGGTGACTTACGGCATCCTCAGCGTCGTCATATCGCTTTTTGCAGGCTGGATTGCAGCACTTGCATTTCGCAAATCATGAATTTGGTCTAGAGCGTGTTCACAAAAAGTGTGAGCGGTTTTTGGGTTCGAACACGCGACCAGTAAAGAATCTAGACTGCGTTCTTGATTCGACAAAAAGTGAACGCAGTCTAGACTGAGGCCGGAGGGGTATTATGGCCAACCGGCAACAAGAACAGATGACGCGGCTTGGGCTCTTGTCGCTTTTGCCATTTATCGTCGCCGCCGTCGCCTTGTGGCTGAGCCCGTGGGTTTTGCCGCAATATTTCGCGCTCGATTTTCATCAGTTCGCGCTGGTCTATGGCGGCGCCATGGTGGCCTACCTTGCCGGCGCCGGCGCGGGCGTCACGCTGTCTCCGGCGGTCAAGCAATATGAATCCTTCTTGCCCGGGCAACTCATCACCCTCATTGCCGTGGTCGCGATCGTCCCAAGCGGGGTGTTCTTCTTCTCGCTCGACGCCGCCTGGCGCCATCTCATTATCCTCGCGTTACTGATCTATCTCCTGATGCGCGATCTTCAGGCTACCTCCGCCGGCATCTTGCCGCGCTGGTATGCGCAGTTGCGCATCCGCCTCACCCTATGGGCGGGGCTGGCGATTTCCTTGATCATCGCCCGGTTGTTTGTCTGGGGATTTTACTAAGATGCGCGCCCTCCCCTTCCTGATCGACGAGTAGCGCGGGGCCCATGAACGCCACAACGCTTGATCAACTGACCATCACGCTCGGCCCGGAGGCGCAGCTAATGCTCGCCGGCGCCATCGTCACCATGATGTTCGCCATCGCCCTCGGGCTTAAACCTGAGCATTTCAGCTTTCTTAAAGCAAAACCAAAACTGTTCTGGGGCGGGCTCGCCGCACAATTGATCGCCCTGCCGGCAATGACTATCTTGCTGGTGATGGTGCTTTCACTGCCGCCGTCAATCGCGCTGGGCATGATTGTCGTCGCCGCCTGCCCCGGCGGCAATGTTTCAAACTTCATGACCTACGCCGCGCGCGGCGATGCGGCCTATTCGGTATCGCTCACCGCCGGCTCCAGCGTCATCGCCGCGTTTTGGACGCCGACCGCGATTTTATTCTGGTCGGCGCTATACCCGCCCACCGCCGATCTTTTGCAGAGCATCGACTTTAACCGCGTCACTTTTGTCTTACAGACAACCTTGATGCTCGCCGCGCCCCTTGGCCTCGGCATGGTTGCGGCGCATTTCTGGCCTGGCGCCGCGGAAAAGCTCCGCAAACCTCTCGCCTGGTTCGGCGCTGGCGTGCTCGCCTTTGTCATTATCGACGGCGTTCTCGAATTCTGGTCGGTTCTGGTCGCCGGCTGGGCGCTCATCCTAATCCCTGTCGCCACCCATAACGCCGCCGCCTTCGCACTCGGCGCTGGCGCTGGCCGCGTGCTCGGCGCTGACGCCGCGCGCCGGCGCACCCTCACCTTCGAGGTCGGCATTCAAAACGCCGGCCTGGCGGTGGTTCTGCTTCTGGCGCAACTCAAAGGCCTTGGCGGCGCTGCGGCAATTGCAGCTGCATGGGGCGTTTGGCACTTCATTTCCGGCGGGGCTATGATCGCCTTCTTCAGATATCGCGACCGTAAAGAGAAAACCCATGACCTATGACCTCAAAATCACCGACGGCCTAGTCTATGACGGCGACGGCGGCGCGCCGGTTCACGCCAATATCGGCGTCAAGGACGGACGCATCACCGAAATCGGCGCGTGCAACGGCGCGGCGGAGCGCACCATCGACGCCGCCGGGGCCATCGTCACGCCCGGCTTTATTGATTTGCACACGCATTATGACGGCCAGATATCCTGGGATGAGGAAATGCGTCCCTCAGTCAATCATGGCGTCACCACCATGTTGATGGGCAATTGCGGCGTTGGTTTCGCGCCGGTAAGGCCCGATGACCACGACCGGCTGGTGCGGTTGATGGAAGGGGTTGAAGATATTCCGGGCACGGCGCTTCACGAAGGCCTCACCTGGAACTGGGAGACGTTTCCCGACTATATGAACGCGATTGACGCAATGCCCCACGCGATCGATTTCGCGGTCATGATCGGCCACGACCCGGTGCGGGTCTATGCTATGGGCGAGCGCGCCAGCAGTCATGAAAAAGCAACGGACGAAGACATTGCAACAATGCGCGCCATGGTGCGTGAGGCGATGGAGGCCGGCGCGGCTGGTTTTTCCATCGGCCGCACCGATGTTCACCGCACCGCCGATGGCGACTGGACGCCGAGCGCGGAAGCCAGCGTTGCCGAATTAACCGGCATCGCCTCGGCGCTTGACGGGCTCGACCATGGCGTCCTGCAAATCGTCAATGACTTTAATCTGGAACGCGAAGGCGATCAGTTCGACAAAGAATTTGCGATTGTCGAGGCGTTCGTGCGCGCTGGCGGCGGCAAGCCGGCTTCGATATCGCTGATGCAACGCGACATGGCGCCCGATGATTGGCGACGCATTCTTGTTGAAACCGAACGGCTAAACGCTGACGGCATAGATTTTAACGTTCAGGTCGCGCCCCGCGCCATCGGCGTCTTTCAGGGCTTGCAATGCACCTTCCACCCTATCATGGCGCAGCCAAGCTATATCGAAATCAAGGACAAGCCGCTGGCCGAACGCGTCGCCATCATGCGCGATGCGGCGTTTAAAAAACAATGCCTCTCCGAGACGCCCGTGAAGCTCGCCGGCGAAGGCTCATCGGTGCCGCCAATTGCCGATACGATGATCGCCGCGATTGCACTGGTCGCCAATAAATTTTTCCGCCTCGGCGAGACGCCGGACTATGAGCAGCCGGCCGAGCAATCCCTCGGCGCCGAAGCCCAGCGCGACGGCGTCAGCGCGATGGAAAAACTCTATGACACGCTACTGGAAATGGATGGCCGGCAGCTGATTTATTTCCCGATCTATAATTACACTGACTTCAACTATGACAATGTCCATAAAATGCTGACCCACCCGAACGCCCTGCCCGGCCTGTCCGATGGCGGCGCTCATGTGGGGACCATTTGCGACGCCAGCTTTCCGACTTATCTGTTGTCTTACTGGTGTCGCGACCGCAAACGCGACCGCATCGATCTCGCCCGCGCCGTGCAAATGCTCACCGCCGACGGCGCCGATTATCTCAGGCTGAAGGATCGCGGGCGCCTGCGCGAAGGCATGCGCGCCGACATCAACGTGATCGACCACAACAAGCTGCGCCTCGGCCCGCCAAAAATGGTGCAAGACCTCCCCGCCGGCGGGCAGCGACTATTGCAACCGGTGACCGGCTACCGCGCAACGCTGGTAGCCGGCGAGCAGGTGATCGATCATGATGAGGTGACGGATGCACGGCCGGGTCGGCTGGTAAGGTTTGGGTAGGGCCTGCAAATGAACTTCACCTTCGACACCGTCCCTTCCATCATCTTTGAGACCGGCGCGGCGGCGCGGCTTGGCGCGATTGTAGCGCCGCATATGAAGCGCCCCTGCGTCGTGACCGATAAAGGCGTCATCGCCGCGGGGCTCCTCGGCGGCGCGCTTGCAAGCCTAAAAGCGTCGGGCCTTGACTATTTTCTGTTTGACGCCGTCGAGGCTGACCCGCCGGCGAAGGTCGTGAAAGCCGCGATTGATGCGGCGCGCGCCAACAAGTGCGACGGGGTTATCGGCTTTGGCGGGGGCTCGTCTTTGGATACCGCAAAAGTCATCGCGGTGCTGATGAATTCATCGCAAGTGCTTGAAGACATATACGGCATGGACAAGGTGGTGGGGAAATCGGCGCCGCTTATCCTCCTGCCGACCACCGCCGGCACCGGTTCGGAAGTCACCAATATCGCCGTCATCACCTCTGAGGACGAGCAGAAAATGGGCATCGTCGCGCGCCCGCTCTATGCCGATATCGCCGTCCTTGACGCCGCGCTAACGCTGACCGCGCCGCGCCATGTCACCGCCGCCACTGGCATTGACGCGATGGTCCACGCGATTGAGGCCTATACAACCAAGCTGCAAAAAAACCCGGTCTCCGACGCGCTCGCCGCCCGCGCGCTTGGGCTGTTATCGTCGAACATCGTGCGCGCCTGCACCACGCCGGACGACATTGAAGCGCGCGAGAACATGTTGCTGGGCGCCATGCTCGCTGGCCAGGCGTTCAACAATGCGCCGTGCGCGGCGGTCCACGCCATGGCCTATCCGCTCGGGGTTCATTTCCATGTCCCGCACGGGCTTGCCAATGCGCTGATGCTGGCGCCGGTGTTGAAATTTAACATGCCCGAGGCCGCACCGCTCTACGCCGAGCTTGGCGATGTCATCGGCGCCAACGACACCGGTGATTATAAAACCCGCGCCGGCGCCTTTGTCGCCAAAATGCAGGAGATTTGCGCCGCGACCGGCGTTAAAAACCGCCTCAGCGATGTCGGCGTCTCCCACAACATCCTGCCGCAACTGGCCGAGGACGTCATGAAAATCGAGCGGCTGTTGAAAAACAACCCCCGCGCCATGACCTATGACGACGCCTTGCGTCTTTATACGGAGGTGTTGTGATATCGCCGCCCTTGCCTCGACACTCGCGCCACCGCCAGATGAAATCGCTGATGCGCTTAACGCCTTCGATGCGCCGGTGCGGAACAAGCTGATCTCATTGCGTGCGCTAATCTATGAGACCGCAGAGGAGACGCCGCAGATCGGCCGAATAAGCGAAACACTGAAATGGGGCCAGCCGAGCTATGCGCCGGCAAAGCCGCGTATCGGCAGCTCTATTCGCCTTGGGACATCAAACAAGGCCGCCGGCCAATGCGCCCTGTTCTTTATCTGCCATACCAACCTGGTCGATCAGTTTCGCGAGATATACGCCGAGACGCTTCGCTTTGAGGGCAACCGCGCTATTGTTATCAACCCCGCCGGCGCGCTGCCTCGCGAACCCTTAAAACACTGCATCGCGATGGCGCTCTCCTATCATTTGAACAAACAAGCAGGACTTTCATGAAGCCGGAACAATCCAAGCGCGGCGACTACAAACACATTGCGCCGCTGCAAACCCGTTGGGCGGACAATGATATTTACGGCCACGTCAACAATGTCGCCTATTACGGTTTCTTTGATACGATTGTGAATGAATATCTGATTAGCGCAGGCGCGCTTGATATTCATAACGGCGCGATGATCGGCCTCGTGGTCGAAACCCACTGTAATTATTTCGCGCCCGCCGCCTTCCCCGATGCGCTCGAAGGCGCGTTGCGTGTTGCCCATATCGGCAACTCGTCGGTGCGTTATGAGATCGGCGTCTTCAAAAAAGGCGAAGACACGGCGCTCGCCGAAGGCCATTTCGTCCACGTCTATGTTGATCGCGAAACGCGGCGCTCAGCGCCTTTAACCGGCGCCTTGAAAAACGCTCTTGAAAAAATCCGTCTTTAAGGGCGCTATCACCCGGATACAAATAGGAGGCCGCGTTGGCAAAATCGATATTTGAAGGACTGGTCATTTCGTTGGGCGTGCTTTTTGCGCTCGCCTTTGCGGTCATCGTCGCGCCGCCGCTGATGGCGAGCGGCGACACCATTGGCGCGCTCGCCGCCGGTTTTGTGAACCCTTATGCAACCGGCTATTCACTGGACGCAATCCTTACCGGCCTTATTCTCATCGCCTGGATCATCTATGAACGCCTCACACTCGGCGTTAAATTCGGCTGGATCGCTATTATATTGTGCTTCCTGCCTGGTGTCGCAACAGCGTTTGCGTTCTATCTGGTTTTGAGAACGCGCACCCGACCGATTCAATATTGAGAGGCCATCAAAACAGCCATAGTTCCAGTTTCAGAGGTGATGTGGCTACGGAAACTACCCCCCCCCTTCGCGCCAATGCCGGGAACCGATGACATGGAAACATTAGAAATCGCAGGGCAATTGTCCGCCATAGCAACATTTATAATCGCTGGCGGCGGCTACATCTATTATCGCTGGGACTTTTACAACAAACGCACAAAGCTTGAGACCTATCTGAAGAACGCTCGAACCAAAGCATCAGATGACAGACGCGGCAAACAGGGCCAACACTCATATTTTCACCTGATGAAAGAAGTCGGCTTGACCGAAACCGAAATTTTGCAGGCCAGCTTCAAAAGCAAACATATCGAGCGTTCCAGCATCGTCGATAAAGACACCAATCGTGCGGTTGGTTTGGTGTTTGGCTATCGCGAATAGTTGCGTTGAGCCTACTCAGTTTGTCGAGCAGAACGGCGCTTACAGTATCCGCGCGTCGAGATTGACCTTGGCGACGACATAGCCGCGCCGCAGATCTTCGATATGTTTCATCATCCATGCGCGCGCTTGCGCCTCATCACGATTTTTTAGCGCCTCAATGATTTCAGTTTGCGCGCCTAAAATGCGCTCATGGGCGTTTGGGGTCTGGTCGATCACCAGCCGCAGGCTGGCGCCAATCATCAGGTTCAGCGACTGCAACATCGCCAGCATCACCCGATTGTCGAGCCCGTTGGCGAGCTGTTGGAAAAACTCAACCGCATAGCCGACAATTTCATCGGCGGCGTCTGGCGCTGCATCGCGCAGACCGTCGCGCACATCGCAAAGCGCGCCAAGCGCGTCATCGCTGAGCCGGCCCGCGGCAATCCGCGCGGCCTCAGGGTAAAGCATCGCCAAAGTTTCAAACACCTCGCCAAAAGTCGCCCCGCCAAGCGCCATGCTGCGGCTTGCGGTCTCTGCGATCTCCGAGGCTTTCGGGCTTTTCACCACCAGGCGTTTGGCCGCCCCACGCTCGACCAGTCCCGATTGCTGCAACAGGCGGATGCCCTCGCGCACGCTGGAGCGCGTCACGCCAAACTGCACGCAAAGCTCAGCCTCGGTCGGCAGCAACGCGCCTTCTTTCAAAACGCCGGAAAGAATATCTTCCTCAATCGCGTTGCAAACTTTGACATAGACCGGCGCGCGGTCGAGGGTTTTAAATTTGTGTGTCATACTCATGCGCTCTTTTCAAAAATTTCCCGACCAATCAGCATACGGCGAATTTCACTGGTGCCGGCGCCGATCTCATAAAGCTTGGCATCGCGCAGCAGGCGCCCCGCCGGAAACTCGTTGATATACCCATTGCCGCCCAACAGCTGGATGGCGTCAAGCGCCATTTGTGTGGCGCGTTCCGATGCGAATAGAATGCAACCGGCCGCATCCTGGCGCGTCGTCTCTTTGCGATCGCACGACGCCGCCACCGCATAGACATAGGCTTTGCTGGCGTTCATCGCGGTATACATATCGGCGATTTTGCCTTGCACCAGCTGGAACTCGCCGATTGATTTTCCAAATTGCTTGCGGTCATGAATATAGGGCAGCACCACATCCATCGCCGCCTGCATAATGCCGAGCGAGCCGGCCGACAAAACCGTGCGCTCATAATCCAGCCCGCTCATCAAGATGCGCACGCCGTCGCCCTCTTCGCCGATGCGGTTTTCCTCCGGCACTTCGCAATCTTCAAACACCAACTCGCCAGTGTCTGAGCCGCGCATGCCAAGCTTGTCGAGCTTTTGTGCGGTTGAATATCCTTTGAAGTCTTTTTCAACAATGAATGCAGAAATCCCGCGCGCGCCTTTTTCCGGCGCGGTCTTGGCATAGACCACAACAACATCCGCTGTCGGACCATTGGTAATCCACATTTTGTTGCCGTTCAAAATATAGCGGTCGCCTTTTTTCTCGGCTTTGAGTTTCATCGACACAATATCCGAACCGGCGCCGGGTTCGGACATCGCCAATGCGCCAAGATGTTCGCCGGCGACCAGCGCGGGCAGATAGCGGGCTTTTTGGTCTTTGCTGGCGTTGAGGCTGATCTGGTTGACGCAGAGATTGGAATGGGCGCCATAAGACAGCCCGACCGCGCCGGAGCCGCGCGAGATTTCCTCCATCGCGATACAATGGGCGAGATAGCCAAGGCCGGTGCCGCCAAATTCCGGATCGGCGGTAATCCCCAACAGACCCAGCTCGCCCAGCGCCGGCCACAGATCGCGCGGGAACTCGTTGCTGGCGTCAATCTCAGCAGCGCGCGGCGCCAGCTTGTCGTCGACCCAGCGGGAAATCATGTCGCGCATTTCCTCCAGCTCCGGATCGAGGCCGAAATTAAACGTCAGGCTGTTAGATCGCGCCATCGGATGCACCGTCCTTTCGGAGCCGAACCATTTCTGGTTCAGGATAATTCAACGAATATCGTCCTATTATCACATATTAGGATTGTCGGACAATACATTTGTGGTATTAATTTGGGGTATTTGGCGGGGTTCAACTGCCGCCTTTGTGATAAACCGATGAAATTAACGGACAAAAGCGCGGGCTCATGACGGTCATTAAATCCAGCATCGATACGAAATCGGCCGGTTTTGCGGCCAATGACACCGCGATGCGGGCGCAGATTGAGACGCTGCACGCCAATTCTAATCGCATCGCAGAAGGCGGCGGCGCCCGATATGCCGAGCGCCACAAAAAGCGCGGCAAGCTACTCGCCCGCGAACGCATCGCGCGGCTGCTCGATCCCGGCGCGCCATTTCTCGAAATTGGCCAGTTCGCCGCCTGGGAAATGTATTCCGGAGACGTGATGTCGGCTGGCGTCATTACCGGCATCGGCCGCATCGCCGGCGTTGAATGCATGATTGTCGCCAATGACCCGACCGTTAAAGGCGGCACCTATCATCCGATCACGGTCAAAAAACATCTGCGCGCGCAAGAGATCGCGCTCGAAAACCGCCTGCCTTGCATATACCTGGTTGAAAGCGGCGGCGCGTTTTTGCCGATGCAGGATGAAGTCTTTCCTGATAAGGACGATTTTGGCAGAATATTCTTCAACCAGGCGACGCTGTCCTCCAAAGCCATTCCGCAAATCGCTGTCGTCCACGGGAGCTGCACCGCCGGCGGGGCTTATGTGCCGGCGATGTCGGACGAGGCGATCATCGTTAAAAAACAGGGGACGATATTTCTCGGCGGCCCGCCCCTCGTGAAGGCGGCGACCGGCGAAATTGTTTCGGCTGAAGACCTCGGCGGCGGCGACACGCATACGCGCATTTCCGGCGTCGCTGACCATCTCGCCGAAGACGATGACCATGCGTTGGGGCTCGCCAGGCAAATTGTCTCGCGGCTGAATTGGGTAAAGCTCGGCGAAGTCACCATGGTCGCGCCCGAAGCGCCGCTCTATGCGCCTGAAGAGCTCTATGGCGTGGTCGAAGCCGATGCGCGCAAGCCCTATGATGCGCGCGAAATCATCGCGCGGATTGTCGACGGATCGAAGTTCGATGAATTCAAACCGCTCTATGGCTCAACCCTGGTGACCGGTTTTGCACGGCTGCATGGATTTCCGGTCGGCATCCTCGCCAATAATGGCATTCTGTTTTCCGAGAGTGCAAAAAAGGGCGCGCATTTCATCGAATTATGCTGCCAGCGCAAAATCCCACTGGTCTTTCTACAGAACATCACCGGCTTTATGGTTGGGCGCGCCGCTGAAGAAGGCGGCATCGCCAAGGACGGCGCCAAGCTGGTCAACGCGGTCGCCACTGCGGCCGTGCCGAAATTCACCGTAGTTGTCGGCGGCTCCTACGGGGCCGGTAATTACGGCATGTGCGGGCGCGCTTATGGACCGCGATTTATGTTTATGTGGCCGAATGCACGCATATCGGTGATGGGCGGCGAGCAGGCGGCAAGCGTTCTCGCCACCGTCCGGCGCGACGCTATGACCGCCAAGGGCGAAGACTGGCCGCTCGCCGACGAAGAAGCCTTCAAAGACAAAATCCGCGCCGATTATGACATTCAGGGCTCGCCCTATTATTCTTCCGCGCGGCTATGGGATGATGGTATCATCGACCCGGCGCAAACCCGCGACGTGTTGGGCTTGTGCCTGTCGGCGTCGATGAATGCGCCGGTTGAGGAAACTAAGTTCGGTATTTTCAGGATGTAGGGAGGCATTTATGCGTGTTCTGATTGCTATTTTAGTGTTTATTGGCGCCGGCGTCTATTGGCTCATTCTCGACGGGTCGACGCCGAAGAACGCCGACTATGAATTCCCATTGGCCCAGATGCGCGGATTAATCGACGCTGACAACGGGCCGTTGCCCACAGCACTTAATGTTGAAATCATCAGCACGGATGAAGCGCCGCTGCTCGCCGCCCATGCGGGGTTTCATTTTAAACCCTTCCAGCTCGCCATGACCAGCGTTCAGGTGAAGGGCGGCAATGGTGATGGCGGTGGCGACATCATCATCGGCGGCGCCATGGATAAAACCCTCTACGAACCATCAACACAGAGCGACAATGCGACATTCTCCGATGCGGGCTATCGCCGGATGTTGGACGCCATGCTCGCCTCCGATGCAACGCTTATAACTCACGAACATATCGACCACATCGGCGGCATCGTCCGCGCGCCTGACCCGGCGGCGCTGGCGCCGCATCTGATGTTGAGCGCGCCGCAAATTGACGCCATGGCGGAGTTTGCCGCCGACGACGGGCTGGCGGCGGCGTACAAAAACCTAGCGCCCGCCGATTTGTCGGCGCCGCGCCTCCTGGCGCCCGGTGTCGCCGTCGCGCCGACGCCCGGCCACTCCCCCGGCTCGCAAGTGTTCCTTATCCGCTTAGACAACGGCGAGGAATATCTCCTGATCGGCGATATCGTCTGGGCAATGAAGAATGTAGAAAAGGCCTGGGGCCGGCCGCGCCTGTTGCAATATATGTTCTTCAAGGAAGACCGCGCGCTAGTTCAACGCCAGGTGCGTGCGCTGAATGTGCTTAGCGCGGCGGAACCGGCGCTCATCCTCCTGCCCAGCCATGACAAAGACTGGATTGACGCGCTTATCGCCGCCGAGAAGCTCGGCGAAAATTTTCAATAACCGAAAGAAACGCCCATTATGTCCGAACAAGTCCTCATCACCACCACTGACGATAACGGCGTCGCCCGGCTGACCATGAACCGGCCGGAATTGCGCAATGCCTTCAACCAGGACATCGTCAACCAAATTTGCGACACGATGGGCCGGCTGAGTTGCGACCCAAACGTACGCATCATCGTCCTGACCGGCGCCGGCAAGGCGTTTTCTGCGGGTGCGGACCTCAACATGATGAAACGCGCGGCGGAATATTCTTCTGCACAAAACAAAGACGATGCGCGCCGCCTCGCGCATATGCTGATATCGATTTACGATTCGCCAAAACCGACAATTGCGCTGGTGAACGGCCCGGCGATGGGCGGCGGACTCGGGCTCATCGCCGCCTGTGACATTGCGATCGGCGCCGATGAAGCGTTCTTTGCCCTGACGGAAGTTCGTATTGGCCTCATCCCGGCGGTGATTTCTCCGTTTGTCCTGCAAGCGATCAGCCCGCGACAGGCGCGCCGGCTTTTCCTCACCGGCGAGCGCTTTGATGCTGAGACCGCAAAGACCATCG
>JAADIQ010000119.1 GCA_013151255.1 Alphaproteobacteria bacterium | reverse complement strand
AGACCATCCGCATCACCGCACAGTTAATAGACGCTCAAACCGATCAGCATCTGTGGTCCGAAACGTTTGACCGCACGTTAACGACGGAGAACATATTCGCCATACAGGATGAAATCGCAAACGCCATCGTGGACAGGCTGGGCATTGTGATTGATGATGAAAATAGTGGCGCACCGGTGATTTCTGTACGGGCGGACACGCAAAACCTCGATGCCTATGAGCTATACCTTGAGGCAAACGCACTGTTCACTATTCGGAACAAAGCCAATCTGCCAAAAATCATGGCGCTATACGAGGCGGTCGTTGCGAGCGATCCCGACTTCGCCCGCGCCTGGGCCGGGCTCGCTGGCGCCTATAACGTGGCGCCGGATTGGGGTGTCATAGACCGCGATTATGCACGGTTATCGAAAACGGCTGCGCGCCGCGCCATAAGTCTCAATCCGAATTTGGCAATGCCTTACGCTGTTCTAGCCGGTCGCGACAAGGGTAGTAGCTACGCGGATATGTTTGCCAATTTAGACAAAGCGCTCGCACTTGATCCCAAAGAGGTGAACGCACTTCAGTGGCGCGGCGAGGCGTGGGTTGCGGTAGGTTTTTTTGACAAGGCGGAGGCGGATTTCAAACGCTGCATCGAGATCGATCCAAATTTTCTTCAATGCCGGATGTGGATTGCAAAAACAAAATTTTACCGCGGCGAGACGGATGAAGGGTTTGCACTTCACGGACACGCCGTCTCGATGGGCGGCGTTGGCGCAGGGGCATTGCATTGGCCCTTGGAATACGCCCACGCTGGAGACTTTCGCGCGGCACGGTTGGTGTTGGCGGCGGTATGCCGAGACTTCTTCTGTTTCAATGGCCGCTCGGAACGGCTCTATAGGGCGTTGACGGATCCGGATTTCGATTTTGCCGAAGAAGCGGCGGTCGCCGAAGTTGAATGGCGCGCGGCGATGGGGGACGATGGTGATTGGAGCGGGATGATTGCGTTCTACTTCAAGAAATACGATGTCCTCAAACCCGACTTTAACGCGATCTGGTGGCTCCGCACCGATCCGGCATTTTTAAAGTCGCCGCACCGCAAGCGCCTGATCCGCGAGGCAGGTGTTTATGATTACTGGCTAGAGGCTGGTTTCCCGCCGCAATGTCATGCGGTCGGTGACGATGATTTTGAATGCGATTAGAGGCCGGATCGCGAACGTCCGTTATTGGCGAATAACTGCCCATCTAAAAAAGATGCAACACTGTCTCTAACTGCTTCCGATGCTTGTAAGTGCGGCTCAGCAAGCCCAAATTCGTTAGCATGTATTTTAAGTAGGAGACCTGACCCATGCCCGCCATTCAAACCGCCGTGCCATCCTGGAAAACCGATGAACTTGTGATGTTCGAGGAGGAGGTGGCGAAGTTTTACACCCGCGAGCTGGCGCCGCATGTGGAGAAATGGCGCGACCAGGGTTGCGTTGATCGCTGGGCGTGGGAGAAAGCTGGCGAACAGGGACTGCTTTGCATGTCGATGCCGGAAGAATATGGCGGGCTCGGCGGCACATTCGCCCATGAGCAAATTTCGATTGAGCAGCAGATCAAGGCTGGCGTCGAGGGTTTTGGCGCGCCGCTCCACAACACGATTGTTGCGCCCTATATTTTGCATTACGGCACCGAGGAGCAAAAACGCCGGTGGTTGCCAAAGATGGCCACCGGCGAGCTGATTGGCGCCATCGCCATGACCGAGCCCGGAACCGGCTCGGACCTGCAAGCGGTGCGCACCACTGCGCTCAAAGACGGCAACCAATATGTGGTGAACGGGCAGAAGACCTTCATAACCAACGGCCAGACGGCCAATATTGTCATTGTTGTGTGCAAGACTGACCCCAGCGAGGGCGCCTCGGGCGTTTCGCTGATGGTGGTTGAAACCGACGGCGCCGACGGCTTTGAGCGCGGTCGCAACCTCAAAAAACTTGGCAACAAAGCGCAAGATACGTCGGAATTGTTTTTCACTGATGTGAAAATTCCAACCGAAAACCTTCTTGGTACGGAGGAAGGACAGGGCTTTTTCCAATTGATGCAGCAATTGCCGCAGGAGCGCCAGGAAATTGCCGTGCAGGCGATTGCCGGGATTGAGCGCGCGCTTGAGCTGACGATTGCTTACGTCAAGGAGCGGCAAGCGTTTGGCCGGCCGATTCTGAGTTTCCAGAACACGCAGTTCAAACTCGCCGAATGCAAGTCCAGGGCGACAATGGCGCGGGTTTTTGTTGATTACTGCACGGAGCAGCTACTCGCCGGCAAGCTTGATGCGGCGACAGCGTCGATGTCAAAATATCTCCTCACCGATCTCGAAAACGAGATTATCGACGAGTGCCTCCAGCTGTTCGGCGGCTATGGCTATATGGACGAATATCCGATCAGTCGGATGTATGCCGACGCCCGCGTCCAGCGCATCTATGGCGGCACCAACGAGATTATGAAACTGTTGATCGCCCGGACGCTTTAGCGATAGCAGCGGCTACTTTTTGCTGAGCCGAGCGGCGATTTCATCCTTCAGCTGCAGGCGCTTTTTGCGAAGATCTTCCTCGCGAAAATCACTCGCCGCTTCGACGCGGGTTTGCAACCGGTGAATATTCCGGTTGACCTCATGATACTCATCCGCAAGCCGGGCGAAGTGCGGGTCTTCGGCCTTGAGGCTATGAATTTTCTCGGCATATTCGGGGAACTCGGTATGAAGTTCGTGCGGGGTATGGCCCACGGGCATGCTCCTTGTGGCTTTACTCCCTCAAAGGTTGGGTCCGGGGCGGCGCGCTTCAAGCGCCCAAAATGTCGCGCCGCGGCCTTGCGTGCGGGCGGATTTGCGATATCAAAGGTGATGCGCGGGTATAGCACAATGGTAGCAGCCTTCCAAGCTGAATATGCGGGTTCGATTCCCGCTACCCGCTCCATAGCCTTTCAGATTGTTAAGCTCGACATAACGGCCCGCCGGGTTTGCGTTACATTTTGTCGTGCGGGCCGGCGGCTGGCTTGTCCTCTTGTCGGCGGCGGCCGAGGTAGAATTTTTCAAAGGCGATGATTGTGGCGATGGCGCCGGCGGCAATGACGATAATCGCCGGGTCGGAGTTTGCTTTCAGAACGAGGAAGGCGCCAAGCACGATAAAATCGAGGACAATCGCCGTGATGAGGATCCATGCGCGCGCGCCTACATCCTTGCGCAGGTGACGAAAGACGCCCCATTGGATAACAATATCCATCACCAAATATAAGATCGCGCCAAGCGATGCGATCCGGCTGAGGTCGAAGAAGGCAGCGAGAAACGCCGCCAGGATGACCGTATAGACAAGCGTGTGTTTTTGAATACCGCCGGGCATGCCGAAATGTTTGTGCGGAATGAGTTTCATATCCGTCAGCATGGTGAGCATACGTGAGACTGCAAAGATGCTTGCGAGGAGACCGGATGTGGTTGCGATAATCGCGATCGCGACGGTGAACCATAATCCAAACTGGCCAAATGCCGGGCGCGCCGCTTCTGCGAGCGAATAATCCTTTGCTCTGGCGATCTCCTCAATGCTGAGGGTTGAGCCGACTGCCCACACCACCAAGAGGTAGACGACAAGGCAGATGGCGAGCGATGCGATGATGGCGCGGCCGACATTTTTATGGGGGTTCTGGACTTCGCCGCCGCTATTGGTAATCGTCGTAAAACCTTTGAATGCAAGGATGGCGAGTGCGACGCCGGCGAGGAAACCGCCGAGAGAGGTTGTGTCGCCCGTGCTGGTTGCAGTGGGTACATAAGAAAAGCCCGCAGCCCATAAAATCGCCAGCGCGAACACCATAATCCCGCCAATTTTTAAAACCGCGGTGACCTTGGAAATATTACTGATCACCTTGTTGCCGGCGATGTTGACCAGAAAAGCGAAAATGATGAGCCCGACCGCCAGCAGCGCCACCAGAAAAC
>JAADIQ010000017.1 GCA_013151255.1 Alphaproteobacteria bacterium | reverse complement strand
GGCATGGATCGCCAAAGCCGGCGCCGATCCGGTTGATGTTATGGAAATAGTCGCCGGCTGGCGGCGTTGAGGAGAAGTCATGGCTGAAGAAAGTTTAAACATCGTTTTCGTTCTGTACCCGAACCTTACCCAGCTCGATTTTACCGGGCCGTTGCAGGTGTTGTCGCGTCTGCCGGGCGCGAGCGTTCATCTGGCGGCAAAAACGCTTGAGCCGGTAAGCACCGATGCGGTGTTAACAATCCCGCCGACCGTTACGTTTGCAGATTGCCCGCCAGCCGATGTCTTGTGCATTCCCGGCGGCTTTGGCGTTGATGATGCGATCAATGACGCGGCGTTGATGGACTTCGTTAAGCGCGAGGGCGCGCGGGCGAAATATGTCACTTCGGTTTGCACCGGCGCTTTTGTGCTCGGCGCTGCGGGCCTCCTCAAAGGCAAGCGCGCAACGACGCATTGGGCGTTTCACTCAGCACTGGAGGAGGTTGGCGCCATTCCGGTGCGCGAGCGGGTGGTGCGCGACGGCAATATCTTTACCGGCGGCGGCGTCACCGCGGGGATTGATTTTGCGTTCACCCTGGCGGCGGAAATTGCCGGCGAGGCATTTGCCTCGAGCCTGCAGCTTGGCATCGAATATGATCCCGCCCCGCCATTTGAGGCCGGCTCGCCCGATAAAGCCCCGGCTGAGGTGTTGACGTTGGTGGAGGCGTTCTACGCGCCGCCGCTGGAGGCGTTTCGCGCCGCGCTTGCCCGCTCAATGGACAATTCTTAAGCTTTGGTTAAGGCGGTTTCCCCAAATTCGACACAATGTATTGTATAATTTGCAGCGACTATAATAGCGGCTCGGCGCATGTCCCTATCAGGAGCTAAGGCGATGAAATTTTTCTCTGTGACCAAGACAATCTTTCTGATGATCACTATGGCAATAACCTTTGCTGGCGCCGCTGAGGCGGCCTCAAAGGCCAAGATTGATCGGCGCACGGATGAGGCGATTGCTGAGTTTCGAGATACTATTGGCGGCGCCGACGCTGTCCTTGCCAAAGCCGCCGGCGTTCTTGTGTTTCCGAAAATAATCAAGGCCGGCATCGGCATTGGCGGTGAGCGTGGGCAGGGCGCCTTGCGTATCAACGGCAAAACGGTCGCCTATTATTCAACACATTCAGCCTCTATCGGGTTTCAACTCGGCGCCCAGGCGCGCCGGCAGATCATCATATTTCTCGATCCAAAAGCGCTGGAGAAATTTCGCGCAAGCAGCGGCTGGGAAATCGGTGTTGACGCTTCCGGTTGCGGCCATAACGCTGGATGCTGGCGGTACTATCGATACCACGCAGTTGAACGAGCCGATCGTCGCTTTTATCTTTGACGGCAAGGGGCTGATGTATAATCTGTCGCTCGAAGGCTCGAAGATCAGCCGCATCAAACAAGACTGAGCCTGTTTATTGAAACAGATCAATCGCCGCCAGATGCGCGCGTATTTCTCCATCGGAGAGGAAAGACCCGCGGAAGCTGTTTTTGGCGAGCGTTTTGATGTCGTCCTGGCTTAAATCAAGGGCGGTGATCACAGCGGCGAAATTGTCGTTAGCCGCCGAAATAGGACGGATCGTCGGAGTTCACGGTGGCGCGCAGGCCCAGATCGAGCATTTTTTTGAGCGGATGGGCGGTCATATCCTCGACGACGCACAGCTTCAGGTTTGACAATGGGCAAACCGTTAGCGTCATTTGTTCGCTAACAAGACGCTTGATCAGCGCACCATCTTCCAGCGAGCGATTGCCATGGTCGAGCCGGTCTATGTGCAGCAAGTCGAGCGCTTCATAAACATAATCGGGCGGGCCTTCCTCTCCGGCATGGGCGACAAGCTTTAGCCCGCGCTCGCGCGCCGCCTTGAAGACGCGTTCAAACTTTGATGGCGGATGGCCGAGCTCCGAGGAATCAAGACCGACGCCGTCAATCCGGTCGAGCCAGGGCTCGGCCGCGCGCAACGTATCGAGCGCATCTTCTTCCGGCAGGTGCCGCAGAAAGCACATGATCAACTTGGAAGTCATGCCAAACTGTTTTTTCGCCAGCGACAGCGCCGTTAATATGCCGCCAATCGCGGCGTCAAACGCGACGCCGCGTTCGGTATGCCCCTGCGGGTCAAAGAAAATCTCCGTATGGCGAACATTGTCAGCGCGCACCCGGTTGAGATAGGCCATGGTGAGGTCAAAGAAGTCCTCTTCGCTGTTGAGAACGCTCATGCCCTGATAATAAATATCGAGAAAGTCTTGCAGGTTTGAAAAATTATAAGCGGCGCGCACCTCCTCCACCGATTTGAACGCAATATCAGTGTTGTTACGCTGCGCCAGCGTAAACATCAGCTCCGGTTCAAGACTGCCTTCAATATGAAGATGCAATTCGGCTTTCGGCAGGCTTGCCGCATAGGCGATCAGTTGGTCTTTCAATGTTACGCCTTTCGCATCGGTTGTAACTTCCAATAGGTAAGGGACCGCCACAGCCATTCAAACGGTCCGAAGCGGAACTGCGTAAGCCAGATTGGCGACCAGATCAAAGTCGCAATCCAGATGACCGCCACAGTCATCGCCTGTTCGGGGTAACTCACCGTGCCGATTTGCCCGAGCCCAGGCGAGCCATAATAAAGGAAGGCGCCGATAAGCGAACACATCAAATAATTGCTGAGCGCCATGCGTCCGGCCGCGGCAAACGGCGCCCGCACCAATCCCAGAAACGGGATTTTGGCGAGCGCCATAATCAGCGCTGAATACCCGAAGGCTTGCGGCAGGCTGCCCCAGAATTGGGCGGTTTGGGCGCCAAGGAGTTTCATCGGATCGAATTCTACGGCAAACATTTGCGTGGTTGCATATTGTGAGCCGGCATAGCCGATTGCGAGCGCGGCAGCGCCGAGGACAACATAGCGCATGAACGACCAGCCAAGGGTGAAGAAGCCCATTTTGTAAAGCGCCATGCCAAACATCATCACGCCGATATTGCGCGGCGCGAGGAAGAGTGTCTGGACCACTTGAAACAAAACCGCAGTTGGCGCCGTATCCGGCAGGCGCGCGAAGAACCCACCGCGATAGGCCTCGATTTCAGCAGCGATCGCTTCCGGCGGCGGCGAGAACATTTCCGCAAGGAGTGCATCACGCTCTTCCGCCGGCATATATTCGAGCGCGAAATGTTGCGCGATCATCATCAACGAGCCGAGCGCAACCAAAACAAAGCCGACAATAAACAGCGTGCGTACGCGCCAGCGCCGGGCCAGCACGACGATTAGCCCGGCGACCGCATAAGGCGTTAAAATATCGCCGAACCAGATGAGATAAGCGTGCAGCGAGCCGAGGATCAACAACCAGAACATGCGCCGATAATGCAGGCCGAATTTGGGCGAGGGTTTTTCCTCGCCGACCATCAAGATAATGCCGGCGCCGAACAGAGCCGAGAAGATAGTGATGAATTTAAACTGAAAGAATGTCGAGGCGATCGCCCAGATATCGCGGCCTTCACCGACAAAATATTGCGTATTCAGCGCCGGGTTAGCGAAATACGCCACCGGCATCGCCATCGCCTGAATGTTAATCGCGAGAATGCCAAGCACAGCCACGCCGCGCAAAATATCAAGGCTTTCAAATCGGTCCTGTTGTGGTCCTGCTAGCATCGCCCCTCTCCCATTTCATCCGTAAGGGGCCAAACCTACCCAAATAGTACGCAGTGTATAAGCCAAAGCGCCTAGTTATTTGAAAATTTCGCCGCACCGTCAGCACGGTTGATCGTAAAAGCAGTTTTTTCAAAGGTGTTGTAATCGCGGCTCTCGACCGTATCGATCGCCATGAAGCGCGCTTTGGCGCTCTCACGGCCGATCTCCAGGTCAATATATCCGTGATCGTCGCCGGAAAGGTAGCGCACATCATCGTTTTCGCTGACGGTAAGCGCGGTATATTCAGAGCCCTTGCCGCCAAGAAATCCTTTGCGGTAAGGCGAAGGCGAGGTTACGGAATGAGCGCCCAGTTCAACCCCGCGATGCTCGCCATTCCTGTCGGTAAGATCGTTGGCCCACCAGGTATGGGTATCGCCGGTGACGACAATCATGCCGTCGCCGCCAGCCTCACTCACCATCTCGTAAAACCGCTCGCGCGCGGCCGGGTATCCGTCCCAGGCGTCGAAATTTGTTGGCAGGCCGAGCCGGGAGATTTCAACGAAAGCGCGGCCCTGGTCCCAGGTTTCCTGCAAGGCGTCGATTTCCTCTTCGGTCATATACGGATTTAAATCCGGCGTTATAACTTTCGCCATGATGATTTGGTTGGCGATCAGCCGCCAGGGCTGGCCCTCATCCACAGACTGGCGGATGGTGCGCGCGAGATAATCGGTTTGGGCGCGGCCCAGCATTTCGCGGCTCTGGTCCCAGAGTATTTCGGTTTTAAAATGTGCAACGTCGTCGCTTGTCTTCAGATTACGGACGATTTCGCCATATTCAAATTCGCGCGCGCGCGCCATTAGCCGCGTTTCAATCGCACACACCGTTAGGAGGTCGCCATAAGAGTAGGAGCGAAAAAACGCTTCCGGCGCCCCGGCCGGCTCGCGCACCGGCATCCATTCATAATAAGCCTGGAGCGCGGCGCGGCGGCGCACCGCCCATTCGCCTTCGGTTTCCGGCTGGTGGTTTTCCGCACCGTCCTTCCATGAATTATTCGCTGTTTCATGATCGTCCCAGATTGCAATCAATGTCTGCGCCGCATGCATCGCCTGGCTTGAGGGGTCGGCCTTATATTGCGCATGGCGGCGGCGATAATCGTCGAGTGTGATGGCCTCGTGGGCGGGTTCGTGTTCGCGGCCCAATGCAGCGCCGGTCTCACCGCCATAGCCGTCGCGGCCATATTCGTAAATGTAGTCGCCAAGATGAATGACCGCATCGATATCATCGCGCTGGGCAATCTGGTCATAGACATTGAAATAACCGAACGGATAGTTTGTGCAGGACAGAACCGCGAAGCGCGCGCTGTCGATGTTGCCGGCGGGGAGCGTACGGGTGCGGCCAACTGGCGAGGTCTGTTCGCCGGACCGGAAGCGGTAATAATAAACCGTTCCGGGCTCAAGATCGGTAAGCAGGGTTTTGACAGTCCAGTCGCGCGAGGCGCCGGTGAGGGTCTCGCCTTTGGCGATGATTTCGGAAAAATCTTTGTCAGCCGCCAGCTCCCAGTTGAGCGTTGCGGAAGAGCCTGGCGCGGGCGCATCTAGGCTTATCCGGGTCCAGATCACGGCGCTATCGCGTCCCGGATCGCCGCTGGCGACGCCATGTGCAAAAATTCCGCCGGCGCTTTGGTCGGACGAATTCTGAGGCGTCGTCGCCGGTTCCTTGGAGCAAGAGGCGGCGCTGACGGCGAGGCCTGAAATGAGCGCATTGCGGCGTGTGATCTTGGACATGAAAAACTTACCCCTACAGTTGAGCCAATGTTGCGGCGCATGATGGCGGCGCGAGAATATTGCGCTAGTCTTATGGCACGAAGATCGATGAATTCGAATAGTGTTCGACACAAAACAACGAACTGAGGGTATGATGCGAAAATTAGGCTGGACGGCGCTTGCCGTTGTGTTGCTCGGCGCCTGCACGCAAGAGGCCGCCGAAGATGCTGCGGGTAATGGGGTTGCAGACAGTGGGGCGACGACTGATGCAGCTGGCGCTGAGGCGCCGGCGACGCAAACCGTATCGACGCCAGATACTGTGCGGGGGGCTGAAGATAGTGGCGAACACGGCGCCGAAGGCGCGGTCCATCCGCCGCTCGATCCTTACCCCTCGACTTATGAGCCCTATGCCTCCGGCGCGACGCTGATTACCGGGGCGACCATCCTCACCGGCGCCGGCGAGCGCATCGATAACGGGTCTGTCCTTCTGGAGGGCGGCAAAATCTCCGCGATTGGCGCCGCCGGCGCGGTTGACGCCCCGGCTGGCGCCAACACGATTGACGCCGCCGGCAAATGGGTGACGCCCGGCGTCATCGATATCCACTCCCATCTTGGCGACTACCCCTCGCCATCGACTGCCTCGACCTCTGACGGCAATGAAGCGACCGCGCCCAACACCGCCGAAGTCTGGACCGAGCACTCGGTATGGCCGCAGGATGCGGGCTTCACCCGCGCGCTTGCCGGGGGTATTACCTCGATGCAGGTTTTGCCCGGTTCGGCCAATCTTTTTGGCGGCCGGTCGGTTATCTTAAAGAATGTTCCCTCACGGACGGTTCAGGAGATGAAATTTCCAGGCGCGCCTTATGGCTTGAAGATGGCATGCGGCGAAAATCCAAAACGCGTCTATGGCGACAAAGGCGGGCCAAGCACGCGGATGGGCAATTTCTCGCATTACCGCACCGCCTGGATTGAAGCGTCGGATTATAAAAAACAATGGGACGACTATTGGAAGGCTTATGCAAAATGGGCCGAGAAAGACAATGCCAAAGACGATGCCGAGGATGAGGGTGCCGAAGACGCGCCGGAAGCGCCGTCTCGCAACCTCAAGCTGGAAACATTAGCCGGCGTTCTCCGCGGTGACATTCGCGTCAACATGCATTGTTACCGTGCCGATGAAATGGTGCAGGTGATGGATATGGGCAAGGAGTTCGGCTATAAAGTCTCCACCTTCCATCATGCGATCGAAGCTTACAAAGTCGCCGATTACCTTGCCGAAAACGGCGTTTGCGCGGCAATGTGGGCGGATTGGTGGGGCTTTAAGCTGGAGGCCTATGATGCGGTGAACGAGAACGCCGCGCTGGTCGATGCGCAGGCCAATAGCTGCGCGATTATTCACTCCGACAGCGCCACCGGCATTCAACGCCTCAACCAGGAAGCGGCAAAAGCCATGGCTGCGGGTTGGCGCATCGGGTTAGAGATTGCGCCCGAAGACGCCATCACCTGGATCACCGCCAATCCGGCAAAGGCCATGGGCGTCCTTGACCAGACCGGCACGTTGGAAGTCGGCAAGATGGCCGATGTCGTCATCTGGAACCGCAATCCGTTTTCGGTCTACGCCAAAGCCGAGCAGGTCTTTATCGATGGCGCGATGATGTATGACCGGTCCGATCCCAAACGCTCGCCGCGGATGGATTTTGAAATCGGACAACAAGACAACCAGCATACCGGAGGAGCAGGTCAATGAACGCCATGATAAATAAACCGATCTTTGCAGCGATCTTCTCGGTATTTGCATTGAGCGCTGCGGGCAACGCTACAGCGCAATCGACGACGGCGATCATGAATGGCGAGGTGCACACTGCCGCCGGCGCGGTGATAAAAAACGGCGACGTGATCATCAGAGATGGCGTCATCGTGCAAGTCGGCGCCGATTTAATTGCGCCCACCGGCGCGCGCGTCATTGATGCGTCGGGCAAGGTAGTGACGCCCGGTATCTTTGCGCCGCTGTCTTCTATCGGTCTTGAAGAGATCAGCCTCGATGAGGAGGCCAATGACGCCGGCCCTAAACGCGGCGACGGATTTCCGCTTGGCGCGGCGCTTGATGCGGTGGACGCTTATCGGCGCACGTCGACGTTGATCGCGATCAATCGCGCCGGCGGCGTAACGCGCGCATTGATGGCGCCGGACCCTGGCGATTCTCTGTTTGGCGGTCAAGGCGCGGTGATTGATATGTCCGGCGGCGTTAATTCCGTCACCAAACCCCGGGCGGCGCAGATCGCCATGATGGGCTCCGGCGGCGCATCGCGCGCGGGCGGCACGCGCATGGGCGCATGGGCGTTGATGCGCGAATATCTCGACGAGGCGCGCTCCTATGCCGCCAATCCCAACACCTACATTCGCCGCAACCGCGAGGAAAGGTTTGCACTGTCAGATTTGAAGGCGCTGGGCGCGGTGGTGTCCGGCGGCCAGCCATTGATTGTCTACATCAATGGCGAAGCCGACATTCGCAATTTAATCCGTCTCAAGACGGAATATAATCTGCGCGTGATTATCGCCGGCGGATCGGAAGCCTGGCGGGTCGCCAAACCGCTCGCCGCCGCCGACATCGCGGTGATCCTCGATCCGATGGCCAACCTGCCGAGCCAGTTTGAGGATTTGGGCGCAACGCTTAAAAACGCCGCCCGCCTCAACGCGGCCGGGGTTAAAATCGCGTTTTATAATCCGCCGGGTTTTGGCGCGCATAATCTGCGGCTGCTGACCCAACAGGCCGGCAATGCGGTTGCTGAAGGCCTACCCTATGAGGCGGCGATTGCCGCGCTGACCATCAACCCGGCTGAAATGTTTGGCCTTGATCGGCGGTTAGGCTCGATTGAGCTTGGCAAGGCCGCCGACATTGTCATCTGGGACGGCGATCCCTTAGAGGTGACGACTGTACCGCAAGTGGTGTTCATCAATGGCGTGCGCCAGAATATGGATAACCGCCAGGCGGCGTTGCTGTCGCGTTATCGCGATCTGTCGCGCGGCGCCTTGCCGCTCGCTTATCGCGGCGGCGAATAACCGCCCCATACCATCAACCGCCCGCGGAAGGACTTATACTTTTGCGGGCGGAGATATTGGTTGCGATAAAACTCAATGCAATGGTCGGAATGAGGCCGAGGCCGATCAGCATTAAAGCTGCGGGCGCGGCGTCGGTGAGGCGTTCGTCTGACGCCAATCGGTATATCCGCGTTGCCAGGGTTTCAAAATTAAACGGCCGCAACAGCAATGTCGCCGGCAGCTCCTTGGCGATGTCGATCATGATGATCGCCGCGCCCGCCGCAACTGCGCCGCGCATTTGTGGCCAGTGAATATCTTTCAGGATGCTTGCAGGCCCCGCACCGAGCATTTTGGCGGCGTCATCCATCTGTGGACTGATTTGTTGCAAGCCGCCCGCAGCGGCGTTGTAGCCGGCGGTGACGAAGCGCGCCATATAGGCGTAAAGCAGAACGCCGATACCGCCGGCGAGCGCTAGCCCGCTCACCCGCGACAACCACGCCGTCAGCGCCAGGACGCCAATGGCGATCACGGCTCCCGGAATAGCATAGCCAAGCGTCGCTACCCGCAAGGCCAGTCTGCCAAAGGGGGATGTCATGCGCCGCGCCATATAGCCAAGGAACACCGCAAGCGTGATGGTTAGTGCGCCGCCAATGCCAGCGACCAGCGCAGTGTTGGCGAGCGAAAGATTAAGCCCGCGCGCGGCGCCGGCGGTGAAGCTCGGGTCGAATTTGGCGACTAACACGCCGGCCGGGATGATGAAGCCGAACACCACCGGAATGAGGCAGAACAAAATCGCCAGCGCGGCGGCAAACGGCGAAAGCTTCAGCTGCCGGGCGCGGCGATGCGCTTTGACGCTTTCGGCATGCTCGCCGCGCCGCCCGGCCTCCTCGATGAGCACCAAAATGAGCGCCACAAAAAACAGACCGACCGCAAGCTGAGTTGCGCCGCCAAGATCGCCAAGCCCCTGCCAGGTGCGAAAAATCCCGACGCTCAACGTCGCAACGCCAAAAAAGTCGGCGACGCCATAATCGGCGGCGGTCTCCATAAGCGCCAGCGCCAAACCGCCGGCCAAAGCCGGGCGCCCCATGGTGAGCAAAACCCGCCAGGCCGCCCGGGCGGGGCTCGCGCCAAGCGCGCGCGCGGCTTCCATATAGGCCGAGGAGCGTCCCGCCAGCGACGCGCTGAGCGCCAGATAGACATAAGGATAAGTCATCAGTGTAAGAATGAATGCGGCGCCGGGCAGGGAGCGTATCTCCGGCAGGTTTTGTGCGCCAACTACATCAGCGACGGGCCCGAACGGGCCGAGAAAATCGCCATAAGCATAGGCCGCAACATAGGCGGGGATTGCGAAAGGCAACGCCAGCGCGACCATCATCACGCGCCGTCCGGGAAAGTCTGTCAGCGCGACAACCATCGCCGCGCCGGCGCCGAGCGCGCCGGCGCCGGCTGCGACCAGCAGGCATAAAAAAACCGTGCCGGAGAAATAGCGCAAGCCCATGCCGGATAAAAAACTCCAGCCCAGCCCCGGCGGCGCGAAGGCGCCAAGCAAAGTTGCGACCATCGGCGCGGCGATAGCAATCGCGACGCCGCCAAGCGCGAGCGTTCCCAACCCTGTCCGGTTCGGCCTGCTCAGGCGCGGCTGTTTGTGTCCAATTGACTTGGCGCCGTTCATGGCGTTCCTTCGCCTCATGCATCATCGAAACGAGACATCTATGCGAAACTGCGCCATTTCCAAAGCCGGTCCGGTCGCAATGGGTCAATTGCCCGCAGCCTTATGAGTCTCATGCTTCGCGATATCAGCCACCATTACGGCGCGGTTGCGGCGGTGGAGGGGGCCGGGTTTGAGGCTGCGCCGGGTGAAATCTTGTGTCTTTTCGGGCCCTCAGGTTGCGGCAAGACCACGCTTTTGCGCATCGCTGCGGGGTTGGAGCGCCTGCAAAGCGGCAGTGTTGAGCTAAACGGCAAGGTGCTGGCCACGCCCGGAAAGGAAACCCCGCCGGAACGTCGCCCGATCGGGTTTGTGTTTCAGGATCTGGTTTTGTTTCCGCATATGACGGTTGAAAAAAACATCGCCTTTGGCCTCAGCGCTGAGGCTGACGACGCAAAGCCACGCATTGCCGCGCAGATTAAAACCATGCGCCTCGATGGTCTCGCCAAGCGCTATCCGCACGAGCTTTCCGGCGGACAACAGCAAAGAACCGCGCTGGCGCGCGCGCTCATCCGCGGCCCGAAAGCGTTGCTGCTCGACGAGCCCTTCGCCAGCGTTGATGCGGTCCTGCGCCGCCGCCTGCGTGAGGATTTGCGCCGTATACTGAAAGAACAAAGCGTTGCGGTAGTGCTGGTCACCCATGACCCGGAAGAGGCGCTGGCGCTGGGCGACCGGATTGCGCTGATGCGCGACGGCCACATCGTCGAGGCGCAAACCCCGGCGGCGTTGTTTGAAGCGCCGCAAACGCCGGAAGGGGCGATGATATTTCCCGGAAGCCAGACGCTTTATGGCGCCATCGAACGGGAAAAACTCATCACCGCTTTTGGCGATCTCGAGGCTGAGGGTCTGGCGGATGGCCCGGGGCTGGCGGTCTTGCGCCAAGGCGCCATTTCTACCGAGCGCGATCCGGAAGGGGCTTGCCAGATTACCGACGCCCGCTTTGTTGGTCCGGGATGGATGGTTGATCTCACCTCGGACTTGACCGCCGACTTGGCGGGGGCCGGGACGATCCGCGTAGCGATGGCGCAAAAGCCGCGCATTGGCGCCCGCGTCAATCCATCCTTTGCGGGCCCCGGAATTTTTATCTATAAAAATCAATAGATTATGCCTATTGAGCTTTTGTCATAATCTGCTATTAAGAATTAGTCGCAATTAAACTCAACCAAAGCAAACCCTCATGACCCATTTCCTTTCCCCCGCCGTTCACCCGTCCAATTTTTTGACCCGCCAACGGCCGATAAACCTGCTGATGTTTAAACCGGCAGCGCTTTGGCGCGCCGCGTTGATCGGCGCAATGGCGCTGACGGCGGCGGCTTGCGGAGAGACGACAACGGAGGCGGATGCTAGCGCTGACGATGCACCAAGCCAGGAGGCCGGCGAGGTCAATGTCTATTCCGGGCGCCATTATGATTCTGACATCGTCTTGTTTGATACGTTCACGGAAGAAACAGGAATTAAGGTGAATGTGATTGAAGCGGGCGGCGATGCGCTGATCGAGCGCATTGTGCGTGAGGGCGACACCTCGCCGGCTGACCTGTTCATCACTGCCGACGCCGGCATCTTATGGCGCGGCGAACAGCGTGGAATTTTTCGCAGCAACGACAATGAAGCTTTGAAGGCCCGCGTCCCGGCGCAATTTCGCCATCCGCAGGGCAAATGGTACGGCCTGTCCAAGCGCGCGCGGATTATTATCTACAATCGTGAAATGGGCCTGCCGCAAGGCTTTAGCAGCTATGACGACCTTGCCGACCCCGCCAATGCCGGAACGATTTGCGTGCGGTCGTCTTCCAATATTTATAATCAGTCCCTGCTCGCTTCTATCATCGCTCATGAAGGCGAAGCGGCGGCGGAAGATTGGGCGCGCGGTGTGGTTGCGAATTTCGCCCGCAAGCCGCAAGGCAACGACACGTCGCAAATCGAGGCGGTTGCGGCGGGGTTGTGCCGGCTTGGCATAGTAAACAGCTATTATGTGGCGCGGTTCATCGGCTCGGATGATGCCGACAAAGCCGCGATCGGCGACAAGCTCGCCGTGTTGTTTCCCGACCAATCGGGGCGCGGTACGCACATCAATATTTCCGGCGCCGGGATTTTGACCCATGCGCCGAACGCCGCCAACGCTGAAAAACTGCTGGAGTTTTTGTTGCGTGATGAAAGCCAGCAAGCCTTCGCCATCGGCAACAATGAGTATCCGGTGGTCGCATCAGTCGCGCCGTCCGGTCCTGTGGCGGCATTAGGCGCATTCCGGGCGGATGATTTGCCGGTAGCCGCGCTGGGCGCCAATCAGCACACGGCGGTGCAGATTTTCGACCGCGTCGGCTGGCCTTAGCCATCCCCAGCCGCCGGGCGGCGGCGCGCCAAAGCCAATGGTTTGCGGGCTTAGGTTGTCTTGGGAAAAAATTTTCCCGCCATGGGTTTCCATTTTGATATAACAAAGATATAACATATCTCCGGACGTAACGGAGTAAACCATGACGCGGGAAAATAACGGCACAGGCGGTGCTGAGGGCGGCGCGACGATGCGCGACCGGCCGGCAGGCTTGGCGAAAAACGAAAAGCTGGTCTGGAATGCACTGGCAGTCGCTGCTGAGCCGCTAAAGGCTTACGAAATTCTCGACGGCCTGAAAGAGCATGGCGTGCGCGCGCCGATGACGGTCTATCGCGCGCTTGACGGCCTGGAAGCCAAGGGCCTTGTTCACAAGCTCGACGGGCTCAACGCTTATGTTCTGTGCAACCACGAAAGCCCGCATGCGGTGCAGACATTTCTCGTATGCGAGGGATGTTCTACCGTGACAGAGTTGGAAATGGTTGCGGTTGAAAGCTACATCACGCCGGCGGTGCGCGCGGCTGAGTTTGATATGAACACCGCCCGGCTGGAGATTAAAGGCACATGCATGTCCTGCGCTGAGGCGGCTTGATCGCGCGGATCGCCGCCCGGGTATCCTTGCAGACTCATTGACTCCCAATCGTTGCAGCCTATGCTCGCGCGCGTCGGCGTGAATGACTTTCGCGACGGCGCGCCCATGCGGGAGAGACTGGCCGTTTCTGGTCAGCGCCGAAGGAGCAACCGCCCCGGAAACTCTCAGGCAAAAGGACCGCATTGGCCAAGAAAGGCTGGAAAGAGGACGGCGCTGATTAGCCGCCCCACCGACGGAGTAAGCGGCGCAAAGTTTTGCCAGCGCGCGAAATCTCTCAGGTGCCCGTGACAGCCGGGGTTGCCGCGTCGATTTTGACGCCGGCGATCTTGGGACTGTCAGATGGCGCAAACACTCAAAACCACTCCGCTTCATGAACTTCACATCTCGCTTGGCGCGAAGATGGTAGAATTTGCCGGCTATGATATGCCGGTGCAATACCCGCTCGGCGTGATGAAAGAACATCTCCACACCCGCGAGAAGGCCGGGCTGTTTGATGTCTCGCATATGGGCCAGGCGGTGATTGTCGCCGATACGCACGAGGCCGCCGCCAAAGCGCTGGAGACGCTGGTTCCGGGCGAAATCCAGAAACTCGGGATCGGGCGCCAGCGCCTGACCGTGTTGCTGAATGATAGCGGCGGTATCCTCGATGATTTGATGGTGAGCCGTTCTGATACGGATGGCCGGTTAAACATCGTCGTTAATGGCGCCTGCAAAGAAGACGATTACGCCTATCTCAATGCGCGTCTTCCCGCGGGCGCAAAGCTTGAACGGTTTGATAATCGCGGGTTACTGGCGTTGCAGGGACCGATGGCGTCAGAAGTGCTCGCCAAACATGCGCCGGCAGCGGCGGAGATTAAGTTCATGCGTTTTGCCGAGATGCAAATCGGCGACATCACTGCGGTGGTGACGCGCGGCGGCTATACCGGGGAAGACGGGTTTGAAATTTCCACCTGGGCGGACGACACGCAAAAGCTCGCCAAGTTGCTTCTCGAAGACGACCGCGTTGAACCGATAGGCCTTGGCGCGCGCGATTCGTTGCGCCTTGAAGCCGGCATGTGCCTTTACGGGCATGATTTAAATCCGGAAATCTCGCCGGTAGAGGGCAATATCGCCTTCACTATCGGCAAGCGGCGCCGCACCGAGGGTGGGTTCCCGGGCGCTGCGCGGATTTTGCGCGAATTGGCGGACGGGCCCGCGCGGTTGCGCGTCGGTATTCTACCCGCTGGCCGGGCGCCGGCGCGCGAGGGCGCTGAAATTCAGTCTACGGATGGAACGGTGATTGGCGTTGTCACCTCCGGCGGGTTTGGGCCCAGCGTCGGTGGCCCGGTGGCGATGGGCTATGTCAGTACCGAACACGCTGCGACCGGAACCGATATTCAGTTGATCGTCAGGGGCAAGGCATTGCCCGCCCGCATCGCCGACATGCCGTTCATACCGCACCGATATTTTCGAGGATAGGGAGACTTAAAATGACAGTTATGTACACCAAAGATCACGAATGGGTTCGCGCTGATGGCGAGCTATATGTCATCGGCATCAGCGCCCACGCCGCTGAACAGCTCGGCGATGTTGTGTTTGTTGAGCTGCCCGATGTCGGGAAAACCTTCAGCAAGGGTGACGACATGGCGGTGGTGGAATCGGTAAAAGCGGCCTCTGATGTCTACGCACCAATTTCCGGCGAGGTGGTGGAAGTGAATGCAGCCGTGGTCGATGAGCCGGCGAAAATCAACGAAGATGCGATGGGCGCGGCCTGGTTCGTTAAAATCCGCCCGAGCAACAAGGCCGAAATTGACGAGATGATGGATGAAGCGGCGTATAAAGACTTTGCGGAGAACAGCTAGGCGATGCGCTACCTTCCCCTCAACGACGCTGACCGCCGCGCGATGCTAAAAACCATCGGCGCGGGCAAGATTGACGAGTTGTTCGCCGATGTGCCGGACGATGCCTTAAACGCCAGCTTTGATTTGCCCAATCATGCTGGCGAGCTGGAGGTTGAGCGCGCGCTGGGTGCGATGGCGGCGAAGAACCGCGCGGCTGGCGACGGCCCGTTTTTCATCGGCGGCGGCGCCTATAAGCATCATATTCCGGCGACCGTTGACCATATTATTCAGCGTTCGGAATTTTTAACCGCCTATACACCCTACCAGCCGGAAATTGCCCAAGGAACGCTGCAATATCTGTTCGAGTTCCAGACGCAAGTTTCAGCGCTCTCCGGCATGGAAGTCGCCAATGCGTCGATGTATGACGGCTCGACCGGTTGCGCGGAAGCCGCCCTGATGGCGCGCCGCATCACCAAGCGCACAAAGGCGGTGCTGTCCGGCGGGTTGCACCCGCATTATGGCGCCGTGACGCGCACCAATCTGGAACTGCTTGAGGATGAGGTGGTCACCGCGCCGGTCGATGTCAGCGCCAGTGAAGATCTGGCGGCGATGATTGATGACGATACGGCTTGCGTGATTGTTCAGACGCCGGATGTTTTCGGCAACATTCGCGATCTGGCGCCGATTGCCGAGGCCGCGCACGCTAAGGGCGCGCTATTAATCGCGGTGGTGACAGAAGCGGTGTCGCTCGGCGGCTTGAAAAGCCCGGGCGAGATGGGCGCCGATATTTTTGTCGGCGAGGGCCAGTCGCTCGGCAACGGGCTTGGCTTTGGCGGGCCTTATGTGGGCCTGTTTGCAACCCGCCAGAAATATCTCCGCCAGATGCCGGGCCGGCTATGCGGCGAGACAACGGACGTGGACGGCAAACGCGGTTTTGTGTTGACGCTGTCAACGCGCGAGCAACATATCCGCCGCGACAAAGCGACATCAAACATCTGCACCAATTCCGGCCTCTGCGTGCTTGCTTTCACCATCCATATGACGCTGTTAGGCCAGGCGGGTTTGCGCCAGCTCGCGCTATTAAACCACCAGGCGGCCTGCAAAACCGCCGACGCCCTTGCCGCGATTAACGGCGTTGAAGTCATCAACAAAGCCTATTTCAACGAGTTCACCCTGCGGCTGCCCAAAAGCGCCAGCGATGTCGTTGAAAAACTAGCAGTACAAGGCGTCCTCGCCGGCGTACCCGGCGGCAGGCTCTGGCCCGGTGATCCGGGGGCGGATAATTTACTGATCGTCGCCGCGAGCGAATGTACGACGGATGCGGATATAGAGGCGTTTGCCGCTAAGTTGCGGGGGGCGCTTTAAGTGTATTTCTGGCGAGTTCACCTAAAGCGAATAAAAGATGCATTGGCCAGTCCCGCAAAGGCTTTGTTGTCCATTCTTTGGTGGGTAGTCAAAATCGGCGTACTATTAGGAATTGGGTATGCCATCAAATCGATGTTTGGCAGCATCCCAACAATGTTTATAGGTGTTTTCTTGGCCATAATGTATTTGGAGCACCGAATTGGTGAGGCCGAATATGAATCCAAGAAAGAGATCAGATGGTTAAAAGAAGAAATTGAATCACTCCAGTACAAGCTGAACGAATTCGAGTCTGAACAATGACCGCGAACACCCAACACCACCCCACCTTCACCGGCAACAAAGCCCTGCAAATCGAAGAGGCGCTGTCTTTCGAGATTGGCGGACTTGACCGCACCGGGGTGGATTTTCCGCCTGCGGAAGATCGCGCCGACCGCCTCGGCGGTCTCGGGCGCGATAGCGATATTGGTCTGCCGGGCCTGTCCGAGCCGGAGACCATGCGCCATTTTGTGCGCCTCAGCCAAAAGAATTACGCCATCGATATGGGCCCGTTCCCGCTCGGCTCATGCACCATGAAACACAATCCGCGCCTCAACGAGAAAATCGCGCGGCTGCCGGGCTTTGCCGATTTGCATCCACTGGCGCCGCAATCGTGCGTGCAAGGAGCGTTGGAGCTAATCGATACGCTGGCAGACTGGCTGAAACAACTCACCGGCATGCCGGCGGTTGCGATGTCGCCGAAGGCCGGCGCTCATGGCGAGCTATGCGGGATGATGGCCATCAAAGCGGCGATTGAGGCGCGCGGCGAGGGCGCTAAACGCACCCGCGTGTTGGCGCCGGAATCGGCACATGGCACCAATCCGGCGACCGCCGTTCAGTGTGGCTTCACGGTGGAGGCGATCCCCGCGGACGCCACCGGACGGGTTGACCTTGCCGCGCTGAAAGAAAAATTAGGCGACGATGTCGCCGCGATTATGGTCACCAACCCCAATACATGTGGATTGTTTGAGCGCGATATCCGCGCCATCGCCGATGCGGTCCATGATGCGGGCGGGTATTTTTATTGCGACGGCGCTAATTTCAACGCCATTGCCGGCAAGGTGAAGCCCGGCGATCTCGGCGTTGATGCGATGCATATTAATCTGCACAAAACCTTTTCAACGCCCCATGGCGGCGGCGGTCCGGGCGCGGGGCCGACAGTGCTGGCGGCGTCGCTGGCGGAATTTGCGCCGGTTCCTTTCGTCGAGCGGCGGGACGGCGACTATCATCTGGTCGAGACCCCGGGCGCCAAAAGCTTTGGACGGCTGACGGCTTTCCACGGTCAGATGGGCATGTTCACCCGTGCGCTCGCCTATATGATGAGCCACGGCATCGATGGCGTTCGCCAGGTTGCAGAAGACGCAGTCCTTAACGCCAATTATGTGCTGGCGCGCCTCAAGGTGGAAATGACTCCGGCCTTTGACGGCTATTGCATGCATGAAGCGCTGTTCGATGATCGGTTTTTAAAAGACACCGGCGTTGAAATCGCCAAAGCGATGATTGACGAGGGCTATCATCCGATGACGATGTATTTTCCGTTGGTCGTGCATGGGGCGATGCTGATTGAGCCGACGGAGTCAGAATCCAAGCGCGAGCTGGATCTGTTCTGTGGCGCGCTGTTGTCGTTGGCCAAACGCGCTAAGGCAGGCGCGACTGAGGCGTTCAAAGCCGCGCCGGTTTATGCACCGCGCCGCCGCCTAGACGAGACTGCGGCGGCGAGAAAACCGGTGCTGCGCTGGACACCGGCGTAAGCCGCGTCGTCGCCGCCATCGTGTATGGCGGGCTGGAATAGGTTATAAACATTTCTGACGGCAACTGTGCGGAGTGTTATGGATTTTTTACAAAGCTTCACGCTGGATGCGCTACGCATTCTTTCCATGGCGTTCATTTTTATCGTTGGCCTCGTCTTCCTTGCGCTGATTACGATGTATGTTGTGGATGCGACACAGTCGAAGGATGCAATCCGCCACAACTATCCTGTCGTCGGTCGGTTTCGCGATCTCTTTACCCGCCTAGGGGAATTTTTCCGGCAATATTTCTTCGCGCTGGACCGTGAGGAGCTCCCCTTTAACCGGGCTGAACGCGACTGGATTTATAAGTCGGCAAAAGGGCGCAGCAACATTCATCCCTTCGGCTCGACCCGCAATCTTACGCTTGTCGGCACGCCGATTTTCGTCAATTGCGCATTTCCGCGGCTTGATGAAGAAGCGCGCGACCCGCCGCCGGTGGAGTTTGGTCCGTATACGCCTAACCCGTATCTTGCCTCCTCGATTATTAATATCTCTGCGATGAGCTATGGCGCGCTTTCCAAGCCGGCGATAGAGGCTCTGTCGCTCGGCGCCGGATTGGCGCGGTGTTATCTGAACACCGGCGAGGGCGGGCTGTCGCCGCACCATCTGGCGGGCGGGTGCGACATCATCTTTCAAATCGGCACGGCGAAATATGGCGTGCGCGACAGGCAAGGCCGGCTCGATGATAAAAAGCTCACTGACATTGCTGCAAAACCGGCCGTGAAAATGGTCGAGATTAAACTCGCCCAGGGCGCCAAGCCCGGCAAGGGCGGCATTCTTCCAGCGGCGAAGGTTGGTGCTGAAATCGCAAAGATCAGGGGCATTCCGGTTGGCGAGGCGTCGGTTTCGCCCAACCGCCACCCGGAAATCGACAATGTCGAAGAGCTGCTGGATTTTGTCAGCCATGTTCGCGCGGTTTCCAAATTGCCGACCGGTTTCAAAACCGTGCTCGGCGCCTATGGCTGGGTCGATGACTTGTGCGACGCTATCGAACAGCGCGGAATAACCTCCGCGCCGGATTTCATTACCCTTGATGGCGGCGAAGGCGGCACTGGCGCGGCGCCAATGTCATTGATGGACAATGTCGGCCTGCCGATAAAACAGGCGTTGCCGATGCTGGTCGATATTCTGGAGCGTCGGGGTTTGCGCGATCGGATTAAGGTGATCGCCGCCGGCAAGCTGGTCACCCCGGCGGAAGTCGCGTGGGCCTATTGCGCCGGCGCCGATATTGTCAACACGGCGCGCGGGTTCATGTTTTCGATCGGCTGCATTCAGGCGATGCGGTGTCACACCAATAATTGTCCGACCGGCATTACAACCCATAAGAAAAGCCTGCAAGGCGGGCTTATTCCAGCTGGCAAGGCGCAGCGCGTTGCAAAATACGTCGAAAAGATGCGCAAAGACGTGGCAATGATTGCCCATTCTTGCGGCGCCGCACATGCGCGCAATCTCAAGCCGCATCACGTTCGCATGGTGCGCGATGACGGAACCTCGACGCCGCTTGACGTGTTGCTGGCGCGCTCACGCCCGCTCGCGCCTGATGAATATATAAGCGCTACGGATTAAATCCGCCGGCGTCGAGATAGGCGATCTCTTCCGGCGTTGAGGTTCGGCCCATCACTTGGTTGCGATGCGGGAAGCGTCCGAACCGTGCGATAATCTCATGATGCTTGACAGCGTAGCGAAGATTATCGCTGGCGGGCTGGTTGTTCTTGAACAGAGCGACGGACTGTTCCTGTGCGGCGAGATTTTCTGAATGCATGAACGGCATATAGAAAAAGGCTTTTTCCCTGTCCGGGCGTTGCTGGTCAAAGCCGCGGGCGAGCGCATGTTTTGCCGCCTCAAGCGCGAGCGCATCCTGCGCAAAGGCGCGCGCGTCGTCGCGATAGAGATTTCTGGAAAACTGATCGAGCAGAAGGATTAGCGCCAGAGCGCTGAGCGGTGATGTTTGCCAATCGTTAAAGCGGGCCTCGCACGCGGCTTGATGCGCTGCGCCAAAGCGTTCGGAGATGGTTTTATCGAATGCGGGGTCGCGGACGAACCACTGCGCTGGCGTTGCTTCTTCAAACCAGAATGCGTGAACGGCTTGCGCGTCGGATGTGGCAGCCGTCATTAATTCAGCTTGTTGCGCACATCCGCTATCGCCCGGTCGATAAAGGCGGACTGGGCGCCGGTGTCCATGCGCTCTTTAATGATGGTGCGCGCGGCGGCGATGGCGAGATCGGCGGTCTGGCCGCGCACTTCCGACAAGGCTTGCGCTTCGGCTCTGGCGATTTTGTCCTCAGCGGCCTTGGCGCGGCGCTCCATCTGCGCCTCAATTTTCTCGCGCGCCTCCAGGGTCATCCGCTTGGCGTCTTTTTTCGCTTGCTCAATAATTGCCGCCGCCTCGCTTTCGGCCTCGTGCTGGCGGCGTTGATAGCGCGCGAGCAGCTCTTGTGCTTCTTCGCGCATCCGCCGGGCTTCGTTGATTTCATCGGCGATGTTTTGTGCGCGTTTGTCGAGGCCGGAGCCGATCATTGTGTGCATACCGGCGCGCGCGAAAATGGCGATGACGATGATGAAGGCAAGCGTCACCCAAAACGAAACATCCTGAAGAAGCCCGCCGCCGCTGGCTTCTTGGGCTTGCGCCGCGCCTTCGGCGGCCGTCGCTGCAAGACTTGTTAAAGAGATCATCGGTTCATCCTTCGGGCCGGGCCGCAGCATCAGCGACAGCGCGGCTGGCGGCTTCCTCGGTCGGCGCCTCGTCGATTAAGGTTTCAACCACCGCGCGCGCGGTTTCCGCCGCCGCTTCTCCGACCTTTGTTGCGGCCGCTGCTTTCATCTCGCCAATGCGCGTCTCGGCCGCAGCCACCTGCTTGGCGAGTTGCGCGTCGGTCTCGGCCTGTAGCGCCGCGATTTCGTCGTCCATCTCCGCGCGGGTGTCGGCGGCAATCGCCTGGGCTTTGGCTTTGGCGTCGGCCAGCGATTGGTTATAGGCGCTCTCGGCGTCTTCGGCCTGGCGTTTGAAGTCGCCGGCTTGATCGAGATCATCGGCGATGCGGTCGCGGCGTTCTTCAATGGCGCCGGCGATGGCGGGTAAGAACCGCGTCGACATCAGCCAGTAAAGAATACCGAAAGTGATCGCCAGCCAGAACAGCTGGCTCGGCCACCATGTGGGATCAAGCTGCGGCAGGCCGGCGGAAGACGCCTCCGCCGCATGGGCTTGAGCTTCTTCTGCAGCTGCCGCCGCATTTGTAACGAGAGCGAAGACGGACAAGGTCTTCTCCTTTTAGTCAGCGAAATAAGTCGCTTAGAACGTATAGAGAATGATCATCGCGATCGCGAAGCCGAGAAGACCGGTAAATTCGGTCAGCGCGAAGGCGAGAAGCATGGTCGGCTGGTTGGCGGCCGCTGCTGATGGGTTGCGAAAGGCGCCCGACAGGAAGTTGCCGAAGATCAGGCCAAGGCCGACGCCGGCGCCGGCTAACGGGATTGAGGCCAGGCCTGCGCCAATGAGTTTTGCTGCTTCTGCGTCCATGGTTAGTCACTCCTAAAATATCGTTGAGCCGTTGGTCCCGATGTCGCGGTTGGCTCTTCAAAGCCCGCGCGGGAAATTTGTTAGTGGTCGGCGGCGTGGACCGCGTCATTGAGATATATGCAAGTCAGCACCGCAAAGACATAGGCCTGAAGCGCTGTGACCAGAAACTCCAGCGCTGTGACCGCAATTACGCCAAAGAACGGCGCAATCCCGAACAACATCACCGCACCGCCGGCGCTGAGCAGCGAGACCACAAAAGTGGCGAACAGTTTCAAGATCACATGGCCGGCGAACATATTGGCGAACAACCGGATGGCGAGGCTCAAAGGCCGCGACAGGAACGAGATCACCTCGATCAAAATCAACAGCGGCATCAACCATAACGGCAAGCCGGAAGGCGCAAACAGCTTAAAGAAGCCGAGGCCGTTTTTGTAAAGCCCATAGACGATGACGATGGTGATGGTCAGCATCGCCAGCGCGAACGTCACGATCAGGTGGCTGGTGGGCGTGAATGTGTGCAGCGCATGCGGCATGCCGGGGAGCGAGGGGAGCAGGCCAAACATATTGGAGACCAAAATCCAGATGAAGAGCGTGAACACATAAGGGAAGAACTTGCGCCCCTCCGGCCCTATTGTGTCGCGCACCAGATCGGAGACGAACTCATAGAACACTTCCGCCATAGACTGGAGCCGTCCGGGGATCAGCGCCGCGCGCCGTGTCGCTGCAAAGAAGAAGACAATGATCGCGCCAGTGCCGATTACCATCCACAGTGCTGAATTGGTGAAAGCCAGCAGGTTTGACCCCGTGGGCAGTGAAAAAATCGGAATGATTTCAAACTGCTCCATCGGGCCTTCGGCGCGAAATCGGTACATGCTCACTTCCCGTCTTGCGATAACCATCCGCCATCGGACGACATCGCGTTTTTTATTATAAAGACCGCGAAAGGTTTCGCAGTCCGGCCGCAAATCCAAGCCCGATGCCGGCGAGGAGGAACCACGGTTCCGACCCTAACAAGCGGTCGAGCCCAAGCCCGAGCAGCGAGCCGACAAAGATGCCGGCCAGCAAATCTGACGATGCGCGCATCGCCCGTCCCCATGCCGCGCCGCTTGGTTTGGGCGCTTCCGGGTCGTCCTCGCCGCGCATTGCGTCAAGTCGGTCCGAAAACGCATCCAGCGGAGGCGGTTGGTTTTTGTCGGCGTTACGCGCCATCAAACTGCCCGAAAACGGGCGCGAAACGAACGCTCGCACCCCTCGAAATCGCGCGGACCATAACGGCGCTGCAACGCAGCGTCAAGCAACGGACTTTAACGGTAAGGCATTGATTTTCAACGCTGAAATCTAGCGCGGCGAGACGACGCGGCGGCTACTGCGCGGCTACTAGCTGCTCGGCTTTGGTGAGGTCGACCGAGACCAGTTGCGACACGCCGCGCTCGATCATGGCAGCGCCGTAAAGCCGGTCCATCCGCGACATGGCGAGGGTTGCAGCAAGTGAACGTAGTTTCGCGCTTTTTTCTATGCCGGTCCAACCTGAAATCGTCAAAACGAGCCCTTCATCCGACCATCAGGCTGGCGGGGATTGAAACTGTGAGATACTAAAACGCTTGGCCGGTGGAGAGGGGATGGCATGAAAAACAGTATAGGCGCCTTGCTTGCGGCTATAGTGTTGGCTGCTGCTGGCTGCTCAGCGCCTCCTGAAATCGTTGAGAGAGGGACTGTCGTTGAAAACGTCACGCTGATCTCGCCGGTAGCGCCGCACGAGACTGCCGGGGCTTACGTGTTGATACAGGACGGCGTGATTGCGCGCATCTCTTATGACAAAGCGATCAAAGCGGCCGAGACAATTGATGGGAGCGGAAAATACCTGACGCCCGGCCTGATCGATTCTCATGTCCATTTACGAGGTGACGCTGGTTTGCGCGCCGATCATGCAGAAGCGCACCCGGAACTGGTTGCCGCGTTTTATGATCAGGAACCGTACAGCTATTTGTATTTTGGTTTCACCACGCTGGTAGACCTCGCTCAGTCGGAAGAAACAGCCAGCCAATGGCGCGCTTCAGAAGATTATCCCGACCTCATATATTGTAAGCGCTTGAATTTGGCGAACGGCTACGGGATGGCGTTCACATCTGAAGACCAAAAATTTTCTTCGCCCTATTTCATCTATGATGAAGGGCAGGAAGATGAAATTCCTAGCGCCACCGATTTGAAGCAACATACGCCCGTGGCTGTGATTCAGAAAGTGTTACAGACGAATGCATCTTGCGTAAAAACTTTTCATGAGTCCGGATTTGGCGGGTTGTTCGATTGGCCGACGCCCAGCGATAAATTGACCGGCGAAATCCAACAGCTTGCAGCGGAAAACGGTCTTGTACATGTGATGCACGGCAATACAACAGCTGCGTGGCGACAGGCCGCCGTCGCCAAGCTTGACGTGATTGCACACGGCCTTTGGCATTGGGAAGAATTCAATAGTGAAGAAGAGCTTCCAGAGGGCATTATTTTTATCCTTGAGCGCATTATGGAAAATGGCGTCGGCGTTCAACTTACTAGCCAGGTCATTGAAGGTGAGATTCGGGCTTTTGATTCCGCTTTTCTTGATACGGAGCTGCTTGCACACAGCTTGCCGCAGAAATTGATCGACTGGCATAAATCGGAAGACGGCGCATGGTTTCGTGCGTTGATGAAGAAACGGCTGGATTCAAACCCGGATATTGTCGAGGCGTTTTTGGGGCATGCGCCAACCGGCGGTGATACAGAGACGTCTGAAACGGCGATGCGCCGGATTGGGCAAGTCGCAGAATACATCAACAAGCATGGCGGCTTGTTGTTGCTGGCAAGCGATTCGCCGTCAAGCCCGACATTCTCCAATCCGCCGGGTCTGAACGGTTATCTCGAGATGCGGGCGATGGCGCGCTTCGGGCTTACGCCATTGGAGGTTCTTCAGGCGGCGACAATCAATAATGCGCGCGCGTTTAAGATTGCAGATCAAGTCGGCGTTATTGAGGAAGGCAAACGCGCCAATCTATTACTGTTGGACCAAAACCCGCTTGAAGACATTGCCGCTTATGAGAGCATCCGTCTCGTGATTAAAGGAGGCAAAGTCTTCCAAAGAGAAGAGTTGTCCGCCATGAACAGGCAGGGCGCTACAATGCAATCAGCAAACTGAGTATTTTTCTACTCCGCGGCGACCAGCTGCTCGGCTTTGGTGAGATCGACGGAGACCAGCTGCGACACGCCGCGTTCGATCATGGTGACGCCGTAAAGCCGGTCCATCCGCGACATGGTCAGCGCGTGGTGGGTGATGATGATGAAGCGGGTGTCGGTCTCCGCCGCCATCTCGTGCAACAAGCGGCAGAAACGCTCGACATTGGCGTCGTCAAGCGGCGCATCAACCTCGTCGAGGACGCAGAGCGGCGCCGGATTGGCCATAAACACCGCAAAGATCAGCGCCGTCGCCGTCAACGCCTGCTCGCCGCCGGACATCAGCGACATGGAGGCGAGTTTCTTGCCCGGAGGCGAGGCGTAAATTTCAAGCCCGGCGTCGAGCGGGTCTTCAGCGTCGATCAGGCGCAATTCCGCCTGGCCGCCATTGAACAGGCGCTTGAACAGGTTGCCGAAATTGGTGTTGACGGTCTCGAACGCATCGAGCAGGCGCTGGCGCGCTTCACGGTTAAGCCCACTAATCGCTGTACGCAGTTTGCGGATTGCGCTCTCGCAGTCCTCGCGCTCAACGCCCAATTCTTCCAGGCGCTCGCCAACCTCTTTTAACTCTTCGTCCGCACGCAGATTAACCCCGCCGAGATTTTCGCGCTCGCGCTTATAGCGCTCCAGCTTGCGCTCAATATCGTCGCGGGCGGGAATGTCTTTGCCTTGTTTATGTTCGGCGACGCCGAGCAATTCATCCGGCGCGCATTCACAAGTCTCATTAGCGATGGATGCAGCCTCTTCAACGCGCTCGGCGGCAGCCTCGGCCTGGGCTTCCAGTCTGGCGCGCGCCTCGCGCGTTTCGGCGGCCTCATGGTCGGCGGCTTTGGCGGCTTTGTCCGTATCTTGAGCCAATTGCTGGCCGCTCGCCAGCGCGTCGGCGTCGTCATTGCGCCGGGTCTCGGCGATGGCGATTTGGTCGAGCAGGCGTCCGCGTTTTTCGTCAATTTCCGCTGGCGCCTGTTCGGCGGTTTGATGTGCGGCGACAGCCTCGCTTAGCCGGGTTTCAAGCTCGCCGATGCGGTCGCGTGCGGTCTGGCTGCGCTGCGCCCACAATTCCTGTTCGCGGGCAAGCTCGCCCAACCGTTCGGCGCGCATCTGCGCTTCGCGGGCGATGTCGTTATAGGCGGCGAGCATTTCGCCGGCGGTGTTGCGGGCGGCGGTGACGTCATCGCGCATGGCGGCGAGCGCTTCAGATATCAGCGCGGCGTCGGGCAGGGCGGCGCGGTCATCAATCAGGCCGCGATGGGCGGTTTCAGTTTCGCCCTGGTCTTCGATAAGCCGCGCTAAGGTCTCGTCAATCGACCCGATGCGTGCGGCGGCGCGTTCATGTTCGCGCTCCAATCCGGACAGGGCGGCGCGCGCAGTGTCGAGCGCGCGGCGGGTGTCGGAAAATAGCTGGCGCGCTTCGCGCTCAGACGCTTGGCTCGCTTTAAGCGCATTGGCGGCTTCTTCATGCGCCTGGCGTGCAGCGGCGGCGCCAGCTTCGGCGGCGTTAAAGTCGCGTTCCAGAACCAGCAACCGATTGCGTTGTTCGAGCCGGATGGCGGCGGCGGTTTTTGCATTGGCATGGGCGACAAAGCCGTCCCAGCGCCACAAATCCCCGTCGCGCGACACCAGACGGCAGCCGGGCTTTAACGCAGCGCAAATGCGCGCGCCTTCATGGGGCTCGACAACGCCGATGGAAGCCAGCCGGCGCGTCAGTTGTGCGGGCGCACGGACAAAATCGCTCAATGGGCGAATGCCGGGCGGCAATATCGCCGGCGCCATCTCGCCTGATGTCTCACCCAGCCGCGACCAGTGCGCTGGCGCGGCATCATCCGTCGCCGCGCCAAGGTCGTCGCCAAGCGCGGCGGCGAGCGCGTTTTCATAGCCCGGGTCAACGGCGACAAGCTCAATCAGCGGCTGCCATTCGTCGCTATCGTCCGTAGCCAGAACTTTACGCAAGGCTTCGCGCTCGGCGCCGATTTCGGTGAGGCTTTGCTCTGCGCTGCGTAACGGTCCGCGCAACGCGCCCTCATGGCCTTCGGCGCTGCTGCGTTCTTCTTCGGTGCGGTGATGCGCGGCCTCGGCGGCGTGGACGGCTTGCTCAGTGGCGGAAAATTTCGCATGCGCCTCTTCCAGCGCGCGCGCCTGTTCCGGCGTTGGCTCAATCAGCTTGCGCTCATCATGGAAGGCGGCAATCTGGTTGGCGATTTTGGCAAGCCGGCTTTCCGCGCCGGCGATATTGGCGTTAAGCGTCTGGCGACGGGCTTCAAATTCCGCAGCCTCGACGCTTTTTTCGTCAAAGGCGCGTTCTATGTGTTCTAGCGCGGCGGCGGCTTTGGCTTTTACCGCTTCGGCCTCGACCAGACGGTCAGCTTCGGATGCCTCGCGCGAGGCAAGCTCGCCCTGTTCAAGGTTTAAAGCCTCAGCAGCTTTTTCGGCGTCCTCGCGCAAGTCTTTTTCGCGCGCAATGTCTTCCTTCAGGCGGCCAATCTCGGCGTCAAGGCGGTTTAATTCCGCTTGCGCGCGCGCGGCTTCGTCGTCGAGGTTTTCGCGCGCAACCGTGAGGCGGTGAAGCGCGGCGGCGGCTTGCGCTTCTGCAAGACGCAACGGTTCGAGCGCTGCATGGGCGTCTGTCTGGGCTGTCGTTGCAGCAGCGGCGACGCGCACGGTTTCTTCAATCAGTCCGGAAATTTCGCTGAGGCCAGCGGCGGCTTTTTCTTGAGCGTCCACCGCCTCGCGCCAGCGCAGGTAACACAACATCGCCTCGGTGCGGCGAATGTCGCCCGAGACATTGCGATAGCGTGTCGCCTGGCGCGCCTGACGGGCGAGGGCGCCTTTCTGGGTTTCCAACTCGGAGATGACATCGTCGAGGCGGTCAATATTTTGCTCCGCCGCGCGCAGGCGCAACTCCGCCTCGTGGCGGCGCGAATGAAGCCCGGTAACGCCGGCGGCCTCTTCTAAAAGGCGGCGGCGGTTTTGCGGCTTGGCGCTGATAAGCTCGGCGACCTGGCCCTGGCGCACCAGCGCCGGCGAATTGGCGCCAGTGGACGCGTCGGCAAACAACAGCTGCACATCCTTGGCGCGCACTTCCTTCGAATTGATGCGGTAGAGCGACTGCGTGCCCTCGTCTTTGCGGATGATGCGCCGCGAGACTTCCAGCTCAGCATGCTCATTATATTCAGCCGGCGCCGTACGGTCAGCATTATCAAGCGTTAAAATCACCTCGGCCCAGTTGCGTGACGGCCGCATTGAGGTGCCGGAAAATATTACCGCATCCATGCCCTCGCCGCGCAGCGCCTTGGCCGAGGTCGCGCCCATCACCCAGCGCATTGCTTCCAGCAGGTTCGACTTGCCGCAACCGTTAGGGCCGACAATGCCGGTCAGCCCGTCGCGGATTTCAAAATCCGTCGGCTCCACAAATGACTTAAACCCGACAAGGCGGACATTGGTAAATCTCACAGCATTTTCCCGGCAGGATGGCCCCCGGCGCATGTCCGGCGGGCCTTTTAACATTTAGTGACAATGATTGCCGATTCTGCCCTCAAGCCAACCGCACGATGAGGGCCTGGGGAAACTTATTCTCCCGCTTTTTCAATCGCTTCGTCGAGCGCGGCGGACATATCCTCTACTGAAGAGAAGTGCCGTACGGTTCCATTGACGACAAAGCTCGGGGTTGACCGGATGTCATATTTGTCGCGTCCGACAGTCACACTTTCATTAAGGAAATCAAGCAGTTCTTCGCGCGCGATGCAGGCGTCAAGACCGTCTGCGCTCATCCCCGCCTGGGCGGCGATTTTGATTAGTTCCTCGCGCGGGTTTTCCCCATAAATCCATGTTCTTTGGGTTTTAAACAAGGTGTCAAGGACCAGGAAATAGGCGTCCATGCCGCCGTCATCAGCGGCGCATCGCGCCAGCATTGAGCCGGCAATGGAAAGATTGGCCGGCGCGGTCGGGAATTCCCGGAACACGAACCGCACCTTGCCGGTGTCGATGTAATTTTCCTTAATCGTCGGATAAACCTGCTCATGGAAAGTCGCGCAATGCGGACAGGTGACGGAGGCGTATTCGATGACAGTGACGATGGCGTCGGCTTCGCCGCGGGTCATTTCCGCAAATGCGCCGGTGGCGCTTTCATCGATGGTCTCGGCGTCGGCGCTGTCTGCGGCCTCATCGGAAGAGGCGCCGCCGCAAGCGGCCAGCGCCAGCGCGGCTGCGCCAATGACAAAATAGGCGGGGCGGAAAGGGAGGGCGGAAAACAACATCACGGGCAGGCCTTTCATTAGATGGCGGCGATAGGCAATGCCGCAGGAAATCAGCGCCAGCGTGGCTCACGCCGGGGGTCTCGCAAAATCGCGTATGGCGGCGCCCGGCGCAAGCCCTCAAATGGCGTTATTTGCCGCCATTCTTGCGGCTTATCGCAGCGCGGAACGATGAAAGCGCTGTCCCTAAAGAGGTGTCATCGCCGCTGAGGGGAGGCGCTGGCTGGCTTTGCTCCGTCTGGCGCAGGGCCGCGCCAGCCGATTGGACGATGGTGATGCGGGCAACCGCGCCGGGCCCGAGATAGCGGTTTACCCGCGCCAATAGCGCCTCGGTCTGCATTTGCAGCTGCGCGGCGGCGGCGCCGGAAGGGGCGTGGATTTCCAGCGTTCTGCCGGGCGCGCGCCCAGTAAGCCGGCCCGGACGGCACAGGGCGGCAATCTCCGGCCCGGCAATATCCGGCCAGTGATCGCACAAACCTGGCTCGGCATAGCTGGTTTTTTTCAACAATCGCGAGAACACCGAAGCGCTGGCGCGACCGATTTTCGGCGCGGCGCGGCGGACGGATCTGGTGGTCTTTAAGGTCATGGCGGCTTTACGCATTGGCTCCGCGCCACCATACAGACAAGCGATGGCATACGAAACGCGCGGCGCGAAAAACATTTCCCAAACGCCTGGCCAAACCCCTGGGCTGCAAATCTCCCGAGCGCTATTGCGCTGGTATGACGCTAATGCGCGGGTGCTGCCATGGCGCATCGGCCCGCATCAGCGCAAGGCCGGACACCAGCCCGACCCTTACGCGGTGTGGTTGTCTGAAATCATGTTGCAACAGACCACGGTGGCCACAGTGGTGACGCGCTATGGTGCGTTTCTGACACGCTGGCCCGATGTCGCCGCGATGGCGGCGGCCGAGCTTGACGACGTGCTCGGCGAATGGGCGGGGCTTGGCTATTATGCGCGCGCCAGAAATTTGCACAAATGCGCGGGTGCGGTGATGCGCGAACATGGCGGAGACTTTCCCGATACGGAAGATGCGTTAAAGGCGCTGCCCGGGATTGGCGATTATACCGCCGCGGCGATTGCCGCGATTGCGTTTGACCGGCCTGCGGTGGTGGTGGACGGCAATATTGAGCGCATCGTTGCGCGGCTTTATGCGATTGACGCGCCATTGCCGGGGGCGAAGACGCTGATTAAGGAGCGCGCCGGCGCCATATGGCCGCAACAGCGCAGCGGCGATTTTGCCCAAGGGCTGATGGATTTAGGCGCTGGCGTTTGTAAGCCGAGGGCGCCGAATTGCCCCGCCTGTCCGCTGGCGGGCGATTGCGCCGCGCAGCGCCTTGGCCGCATGGAAGACTTTCCGGTTAAGCCGGCGAAGAAACCAAAGCCCTCGCGCAAGGGCGCCGTCTTTGCGCTGGTGAATGGGAAAGGCGAGTTTTTGTTTGAGCGCCGCCCGGAAAAGGGATTGCTTGGCGGGATGTTCGGCCTGCCGGGAAATCCGTGGGCGGAGAAACCGGGCAAAGCTATGACGGACGCGCCAGCGACGGCGAAATGGCGCTGCATCGGCGCGGTAACGCATATATTCACCCATTTTCACCTGACGCTCGATGTTTATGTCGGCAAAGCCCCTAAAGGTTTCCGTCGTGGGCGCGAACAGCAATGGATTGCGCCGAAGCACGCGCGGCTTCCCACCGTTATGAAAAAGGCGGTAGACTTGGCGCTGACAACAAAGGAGTTTGAAAAATGATTATCCGATTGGCCGGGCTAATCCTTTTTGCCGCCGCCATGCTGGCGCCGGCAAATGCCGGGCAGCGCGAGGGTGATTATCTCTACCGGGTTGAGACTATCCGCGCGGCGCCGGGTAAGCTTGAGGCCTTATTGGGTTGGGCGCAGGACGTAAAAGACGCCGGCTATTTTGAAGACGCAGGCGGGCAATTCCCATTTATCATGCGCCATAGCCAGGGAGACCAGTGGGATTTAATGGTTATTCTTCCGATGGAGAACTGGACCGCGTTTCACTCAAAGTCTCGTACCGCCAAACGCGACAAGGCCGGCAGGAAACACAAAGCACTATTGGAGATGCAGTCGGGCCTGATCGCCTTCGAAGAAGACGTTTTCGCTTATGGGCCGGCGCTAAATGAAATCACGCGCGAATATGCAGATAACGCGTTCTACCATATCGAGATGTTTCACGCCGCGCCGGGCAAGACCGGCGATCTGCTGGAGCAACGCCGCATGGAAAACGCTTATTTGAAAGCCACTGGCCAGACCACAAATATGATTTTCCGTCGCGCCGCCGGCTCCGATGTTGACGTCTTCACCATCGGGTTTCATGAAAATCTGGAGGCGTTCGCCGCGCCGGCGCCAGCGAGTGACGAAGACAAGGAAGCCGCAGCCGTCGCCGCAGGTTTTAAAGACCGCGCCGATATTTCCTTTTATCTCCGTTCACTGATTTCCGGCCATCACGATACGCTGGCGGTCAAGGTGGAGTAGGCGCTGAAAGTTTCGCCGTTGCTGCAAATTTTAACACCCGTCTTTAACCTTTCGGCAATAATCATTTCTTGATTGTTACGTGATAAAACTAACCTGTTATGAGTGGATTCGGTTCTATTTCTGGGTTTCCCGCGCGCCAGATTTTGGCGGTGACGGGCATGCAGGCCAAGGGTCTCGACCGGTTGGTAAATGATCCGGGTGCGGCGCTGCGCCAGCTTGGCGAGCAAACGTTAACCCGGCGCGCCGAAGACGCCAATCTTACCCAGCGCCCGGCGCCAATCCCGACCGCGAGCGATCGTTCGCTTTCCGGCGCGGTGGTGCGCAGCGCTATTGAAGCCTCGCGCGCCGACGCAGAAAACTCGGCCGCCGCGCAAAAGCCCGAGCAGGTTGCGGCTGAGAAAAACGCCTCCCAACAGGTCACCGTTTCTGACGATAAGGCCGCCGACGGGTTGGAAAAAGCTCGTGCGAATGTCGCGACGCCAGCGGCCAATCCTGCCGCCGAGGCTGAAGCCGGCGACGACGATGAGCGCGGGCCTAACGGGTTGACGCCGGATGAAGAAACTGTGGTCCGTGATATGCGGGGCCGCGACCGCGAGGTTCGCGCTCATGAGCAGGCGCATAAAAATACCGGCGGACCTCACGCCGGGGCGATTTCTCTTTCTTATCAAAAAGGCCCTGACGGCCAGCGATATGCCGTAGGCGGCAGCGTGCCGATTGATATGTCGCCGGAAGCAAGCCCCGAGGCGACCATCGCCAAGATGCGCATTGTCGCGGCCGCCGCACTGGCGCCAGCTGACCCGTCCGGGCCGGACCGCGCCATCGCGCAAGCCGCGCAAGGCCAGATTGTACAGGCGAGCGCAGATGCGCGCGCCGAGCGCCAGGCTGAGACCGAGGCATTGCGCGAGGGTGCGCGCGCTGACGAAGAGGGCGGCAACGCCGATGCTGCGGGCGTATTCGCCGCTAACGACCCTGATAATCCGTATACGGTTCTCGGCGCGATCGGCGGCGGTGGATTTGGCGAACGTGATGATGCGGGTTTTGTCGCCGCCGCTTAAAGCCGCCGCTGCGCCAGCTCTGCAAATTCACACAATAGCGGGCGGGTGTCGCGCGGGTCGATAATGTCTTCGATGAGGAACTGTTCGGCGGTGCGAAACGGCGAGGTGACGCGGTTGAGCCGGGCTTTGATTTCCGCAAGTGCGGCGGCGGGGTCGTCAGCGCGTTCCAGCTCGGCCTTATAGGCGACCTCCACACCGCCTTCCAGCGGCAGCGAGCCCCAGTCGCCCGACGGCCAGGCGAAGCGATATTGAAACCGCGTATGGTCAGACATCGCAGCGCCCGCGACGCCATAAGCCTTGCGGATGATGACCGACGCCCACGGAACGGTTGTCTCATAGACCGCATTCATCGCTTCGACGCCGCGGCGGATGGTGGCGGCGCGTTCGGCTTCCAGCCCGATCATAAAGCCCGGATTATCGACCAGATGAATGACCGGCAGGCGGAATTGTTCTGCAAGCTGAATAAACCGCCTGGCTTTGTCCGCCGTATCCGCCGTCCACGAGCCGCCGAGAAAAGTCGGGTCCGACGCCAACACCGCCACTGGCCAGCCGTCAAACCGCGCGAATGCCGTAATCGTCGCGCGGCCCCAGCGCCGGCCCATCTCAAACACGGACGCCTTGTCGGCCACCATCTCAAGGATGCGGCGCATGGAATAGGCTTCGCGGTTGTTCTCCGGCACGGCGGAGAGGAGTTTTTCGTCCCTGCGGTTCGCCCTGTCATGGGGTGTTGTGCGTGTCGCGCGCGCGCCTGTATGCGCAGGTAGATAGGAGAGGAACGCGCGCGCCATCGCAAACGCGTCATCTTCGGTTTCCGCCTCGTCGTCGATGACGCCGTTGCGCGTATGGATGTCCGCGCCGCCCAATTGCTCCTTATCAAGAGCATCACTCCCGGCGCCCAGCCCGGCGACAATTGCCGGCCCGGCGGTGAAAATTTGCGCCAGCCCGCGCACCATCACCGAATAATGGCTGGCTACCATGCGCGCCGCGCCAAGCCCGGCCGTGGGCCCGAGCGCAAGCGCCACCACGGGCACGGTTTTCAAATTTTTGACCACATGCTCCCAGCCGGGCACGAAAGGCACGTAAGTAAACCCCATATCTTCGAGCATCTTCACCGAGCCGCCGCCGCCAGTGCCGTCAATCATGCGGATCAGCGGGAGTTTCAACTCATGCGCCATCTGCTCAGCCTGGGCGAATTTGCGATGGATCGCCGCATCCGCCGCGCCGCCGCGCACGGTGAAATCATCAGCCGAGGCGACAATAGCCTCGCCATTAATCCGCCCACGGCCAAAGATGAAATTCGACGGTGAGAAATCAGTAAGCGCGCCAGCCTCGTCATAGGCGCCCTTGCCGGCAATCTTGCCAATCTCGCGGAACGAGCCCTTGTCGAGCAGCCGGCGCAAACGCTCGCGCGCATCCAACTTGCCGCGCGCCTTCTGGCGCTCAAGTTTGGCCGCCCCGCCCATCTTCTCAGCAAGGGCCTGGCGGCGTTTGAGTTCTTCGCGTTGTTTGTCCCAGGGCATGG
>JAADIQ010000014.1 GCA_013151255.1 Alphaproteobacteria bacterium | reverse complement strand
GCGTTAAGAAAATTGTCGTTGAACATCTCGATGCCGATCCGGCTAAAGTTGAGCCGAAAGCGAGCTTTATCGACGACCTCGGCGCCGATAGCCTTGATATCGTCGAACTTGTGATGGCGTTTGAGGAAGAGTTTGACGTTGAAATTCCAGATGATGCGGCTGAAACCATTCAGTCTGTCGGGGACGCGATCAAGTTCATCGAAGAGCAAAAAAAGTAACCGGCTTTTGCATTTAAGTCGCTCCACCTGACGGGGCAGGCGCACCCTTTCGCGGCAATCATTTCTAGCAGCATAGTGTTCGCCCCCCGCGTCGATTGCGAGGGGTGGTGTCTTTGGAGGCTGAGTAGATGCGGCGCGTCGTTGTCACAGGAATGGGCATTGTATCACCGCTGGGCTTCGGTATCGAAGCGGTGTGGCGGCGGTTGATCGACGGTCAATCCGGCGCCGGGCGGATTGAAAAATTTGATACCTCACAAATGGCCTGCCATATCGCCGCTGAAGTGCCGCGCACTAGCGGCTATGGCGGCGGCGCGGCGGCGGGCGATGCAGCGTTCAACGCAGATGACTGGGTCGCGCCGCGTGACCAGCGCCGCATGGACGATTTTATCGTTTATGGCATTGCTGCTGCACAAATGGCCTATGAAGATTCCGGTCTCGATATCAAAACCGACGAAGAACGCGAACGCATCGGCGTGATGACCGGCTCCGGCATTGGCGGGCTGCCGGGCATTGAATCAGAAGTGCTTACTCTCAACGAGAAAGGACCGCGCCGGGTCTCGCCATTTTTCATTACCGGTAATTTGATCAATCTCGTTTCTGGCCAGATTTCTATTCGTCTGGGCCTTAAAGGGCCCAATCATGCGGTGGTGACGGCGTGCTCATCGGGCGCCCATGCGATTGGCGATGCGGCGCGAATGATTGCGCTGGACGACGCCGATATGATGCTCGCCGGCGGCGCCGAGGCGACGGTTTGCCCGATTGGCATTGCCGGCTTTGCCGCGTGCCGGGCGCTGACAACCCATTTTAACGACACGCCGGAAAAAGCCTCGCGGCCCTATGATAAAGATCGCGACGGATTTTTATTGGGCGAAGGCTCAGGCTTTGTGGTGCTCGAAGAATTGGAACACGCCAAGGCGCGCGGCGCCAAAATTTATGGCGAGGTCATCGGCTACGGTATGTCCGGCGACGCCTATCATATTACCGCGCCCGCCGAAGACGGCGATGGCGGGTTTCGCTCCATGCGCATGGCGTTGAAACGCGCGAGACTGGCGCCAAAAGATATTGATTATGTCAATGCCCATGGCACATCAACGCCGGTTGGCGACGAGATTGAACTTGGCGCGGTGGAGCGTCTGTTCGGCGATGCGGCCGAGGGGATGGTGATGTCATCAACCAAATCCGCCACCGGTCACCTTCTTGGCGCGGCCGGCGCCGTGGAGGCGATTTTCTGCCTGCTGGCGATGCGCGACGGCATTGCGCCGCCAACCATCAATCTCGACAATCCTTCCGTTGAAACCCCGATTAATCTTGCTGCTAACCAGGCTGTGGAAAAACAGATCAACGTAGTGCTTTCAAATTCCTTTGGTTTTGGCGGCACCAACGCTTCTCTGGTGATGCGCCGGATAGACGGGTAAGCTGTTTGCCGGGCGAGGCATTCTCGCAAACGAGCTGGAGGCGAGATGCGGGCGAAAGACGATTTAGACTCAACGACGGATCAGCGGCGCGGCGGCGTCAGGTCGTTTTTATTTTTATTGGCGGGGCTTGGCCTGTTGGCGACCGCCGTCCTCGGCGTCGGCGGATATCTCGGCTATCGCGAAGCCAAAAGTCCGGGGCCGTCGGATACCGCGACGGTTGTGCTGCTGGAACCCGGCAGCGCGGTGTCGACCATCGCCTACACGCTTCAAGACGCCGGCGTTATTCGTAACGCCGAATTTTTCACCGCCGTGGTGCGTATGCGCAGAGCGCAGAGCGGTCTGAAGGCTGGCGAATATGAAATCCGCGCGCGCGCGAGCCTGATGGATATCATCGACCTCCTGATCGAGGGCAAAAGTATTCTGCATTATTTTACCGCGCCGGAAGGGCTGACGACGGCGCAGATTTTGCGGTTGATTTCTGCGGACCAAACGCTGGTCACTGAAATCACGCTTGAGCCGCCGGAAGGTGAATTGCTGCCCGAGACTTATGCGTTCACGCGCGGCGAGACCCGCGATGAAATCATCCGCCGAATGATGAAATCGCAAGATGCTTTGATAGATGAAATCTGGGACGGGCGGGCGATGGAGTTGCCATTTTCTACGCCGGCCGAAGCGATTATTCTGGCGTCTATTGTTGAAAAAGAAACTGGTATTGCCGCTGAGCGCACCCGCATTGCAGCGGTCTTTGTCAATCGTTTGAAGCGCAATATGCGCCTTGAGTCCGATCCGACGATTATCTATGGGCTGACAAAGGGCGAGCCGCTGGGCAGGGGATTGCGCCAAAGCGAGTTACGCGGGCGCACTCCCTATAACACCTATGTCATAAGGGGACTGCCGCCGACACCGATTGGCAATCCCGGCCGCGCCGCTATTGAAGCGGTTCTGCATCCCGCGGAGACCGATGAAATATTCTTCGTTGCCGACGGCACTGGCGGGCATGTGTTCTCGTCAACCAATCGCGACCACGAACGCAACGTCGCGCAGTGGCGTCGCGTCGAGCGCGAACGACGCCAGGGCGGATAAAGGGCGGCCAGTGACATTTCCGATTTCTTCGATGACCGGTTTTGCGCGTCTTGACGGCGCGCATGATGAATGGCGCTGGGTGTGGGAGATGAAAAGCGTCAATGGTCGCGGCCTTGAAGTGCGGGTGCGCCTGCCGCAAGGGTTTGATGATGTTGAGCCTGAGCTGCGCGGTCTCGCCCGGGCAAAACTCAACCGCGGTTCGGTTAATATCAACCTGACGCTGCAATCGGAATCGACCGATGCGCGCTATCGCATCAATCAGACAGCGCTCGACGATGTGTTGTCGATGATCAAGCACATCAGCGCCGATATAAAATGCGATCCGCCCCGCGCCGAGGCTATTCTCGCTTTGCGCGGCGTGATGGAACCGGCGGACGACGTCCAGAGCGAAGCGGCGCGCAAGGGGCTTGTCAAGGCGTTGCTGGCGAGTTTTAAAAAGGCGGTGGACGGCCTTGTTGCGGCGCGCGCCAGCGAGGGCGCGGCTATGGGCGCGGTGTTGTCGGGATTATTCGATGAGGTCGAGCGGCTAACCAAGGCCGCCGCCGCGCTTGGCGCTGCCGCGCCGGAAGCTTTGCGGGCCAAGCTGCATGCGCAAATCGGCGAGCTGCTTAGCGGAGCGCAAATCCCTGAAGACCGCCTGGCGCAGGAAGCCGCACTCCTCGCCGTCAAGGCCGATATTCGCGAAGAGCTCGACCGGCTGCATTCGCATATCGCCGCAGGACGCGCGCTGCTTGGCGAGCGCGGACCGGTTGGCCGTCAGCTTGATTTCCTCACCCAGGAGTTTAACCGTGAGGCGAATACCTTGTGCTCCAAGGCGCCAGATATGGCGTTGAAACGCATCGGCCTCGACTTGAAAAAAACCATCGATCAACTCCGTGAACAGGTACAGAATATTGAATAGAGAGATGCGATGATCGGCGGTGATCTGAAAGTTGCCCGCAGGGGCCTGATGTTTATTTTGTCGAGCCCGTCCGGCGCCGGCAAGACGACGTTGGCTGGCCGTATCCTTGAAAAAGAAGACCAGATGGTGCTGTCGGTGTCGGTGACAACGCGCGCGCGGCGCGCGGGCGAGGTTCACGGCAAGGATTATTTTTTCGTCTCGCAAGAGGAATTCTTCCGCATGCGCGACAGTGGCGAGCTGTTGGAATGGGCGAATGTGTTTGGTAATTTCTACGGCACGCCCCGCGCGCTGGTGGAAGATACGCTGCGCCAGGGAAAAGACGTTCTGTTCGATATTGACTGGCAGGGCGCGCAACAGCTTGACGAAGTTGCGGGCGAGGATGTCGTCAAAGTGTTCATCCTGCCGCCCTCACGCAAGGAGCTGGAGGCGCGGCTTCGAAGACGCGCGCAGGACGCAGAAGAGGTCGTCCAAAAGCGGATGGCGAAGGCCGATGCGGAGATGTCGCATTGGGCGGAATATGACTATGTCATCGTCAACTACCAGCTCGATGAATCCGAAGAGCTGTTGCGGTCAATCCTGTTCGGCGAGCGTTTAAAACGCCGCCGGCAAATTGGCCTTGCCTCAATTGTCAAAGAGATGACCGGCGACGGTTAAGCCGCCGGCATTGGCAGTTGCTTAGCGGAACACCACTTTCGCGATCTCGAATGTGCGCGCGCCGCCAGGTGCGACTACTTCCACACTTTCGCCTTTGGCTTTACCGATGACGGCTCTGGCGATGGGCGAGGAAACTGAAATTTTCCGCTCTTTTACATCGGCCTCAAGGTCGCCGACAATTTGCCAGACTTTTTTGTCGTCGGTGTCTTCATCAATCAGCGTGACCGTGGCGCCAAACTTGACGGTGTTGCCTGTCAGTTTCGTCACGTCGATAACCTCGGCGCGGGTAAATTTATCCTCGAGATCGAGGATCTGGCCTTCAATCCAGCCCTGACGGTCTTTGGCGGTGTGATATTCTGCATTCTCGGACAGATCGCCATGGGCGCGCGCCTCGGCGATCGCCTGGATGATGGCGGGCCGGTCTTCGTTTTTGAGTTTTTTCAGATCCGATTCCAGTTTTTTATAACCTTCTATCGTCATCGGGAACTTATCCATGTCGTTGCGCTTTCTATTCTGTCCGTGCCTTGCGTCCGAAACTTGGCGTCTGAAACGTGGCGCCTGAAATTTGCCTAAAATTTTAATGAAAAAAATAGCGCGGCCGGGCGGAAAAGCCGCGGCCGTCGCTTCAGGCAGTGCTGATAATAATACCGGGCGGCTTCAATTTCAAGTCCAGGGCGTGAAAAATCGACCCTAAAAATTTGTAAAACGCTTTGAAAACAGCATATTAAAGCCGGCAAGCAAAGTAGTTCACCAGGCCGGCGAAGCGCCGTACGGCGCTCGGGCGGTCGCTAGTTCGCGAAATAGGACTGTAGGGATGCGACCTCGACGCCGCCGTCGCGCAGCGCCTCAATCGCCTGGACGGCCGCGCGGGCCCCCGCCGCAGTAGTAATGCAGGGGATTTTCTGCGCCAGCGCCGTGATCCGGATCGAGCGCGAATCCTTGACCGCCTGGGCGCCTTCCGTGGTGTTGAAGATCAGATCGACGGCGCCGTTCTTCAGCGCATCGACAATATGCGGGCGGCCTTCGAGCACTTTATTGACGCGCTCAACGTCGAGCCCTTGTGCGCGGAGATAGTCGGCGGTGCCGCCCGTGGCCATGATGGTAAAACCCATCTCCAGCAGCCGGCTGGCGGCGCCGGCCATCTCCGGCTTGTCGGCGTCTTTCAATGAGATAAAGACGCAACCGGTCTCCGGCATGCGAGCGCCGACCCCGATCAGGCTTTTTGCGCGCGCCTTGGCGAAATTTACGTCGATCCCCATGACCTCGCCGGTCGAGCGCATTTCCGGGCCGAGCACGGTGTCTACGCCGGGAAACCGCGAGAACGGAAACACCACTTCTTTCACCGACATATGAGATAATGTTGGAGGCGCGAGCCCTAACGCAGAAATTTTCTCGCCCGCCATTACCTTCGCGGCGATGCGCGCAATCGGCAGGCCCGTGGCCTTGGCGACAAACGGCGCGGTGCGCGATGCGCGCGGATTGACTTCCAGAAGAAAAATCTCACCGTCTTTAATCGCATACTGAACATTCATCAGGCCAATAACGCCCAATGCCAGGCCGAGCTGTCTGGTCTGGCGTTCAAGCTCGGCAATCACATCCGCCGGTAGCGTATAAGGCGGTAGAGAGCAGGCGCTGTCGCCGGAGTGAACGCCGGCCTCTTCAATATGCTCCATGATTGCCGCGATAAACACTTCATCACCATCGCAAATTGCGTCGACATCGACTTCGACGGCGTTCTGGAGATATTGATCGAGCAAAAGCGGCTCATCTTCGGTGATCTCAATCTGCGCGGTTGCAAGATAGTGCTTGAGGCCGGCGTCGTCATGGACGATTTCCATCGCCCGGCCGCCAAGCACATAAGACGGGCGCGTCACCAGCGGGTAGCCAACCTGTTCGGCGATTAGGGCTGCTTCCTCACGCGATGCGGCGGCGGCATTGTTCGGCTGCAATAGACCGAGCTGGGTCACCAGTTTTTGAAAACGTTTGCGATCTTCTGCGAGATCAATGGAGTCGTAAGACGTGCCGAGAATGGGAACGCCCTCGCGTTCAAGCGTTTCAGCGAGCTTGAGCGGTGTTTGCCCGCCATACTGGACGATAACGCCGAGCAGCTCGCCTGAGGCTTGTTCCTTCTCAACGATTTCCAGAACATCCTCCGCTGTCAGCGGCTCGAAATAAAGCCGGTCCGATGTGTCGTAATCGGTTGAGACGGTCTCCGGATTGCAATTCACCATAATCGATTCGATGTCTAAATCGGCGAGTGCAAAGGCTGCGTGGCAGCAACAATAGTCAAACTCGATGCCCTGGCCGATCCGGTTTGGGCCGCCGCCGAGAATGATAACTTTTTTGCGGGTGCTGGGCTGCGCCTCACAGACCGGCGCACCGTTGAAGGCTGGTTCGTATGCAGAATACATATAAGGTGTTTTTGCTGCAAACTCCGCCGCGCAGCTGTCAATACGCTTATAGACCGGCCGCACGCCGCGCGCGCGTCTGTGCGCGCGCACGTCTTTTTCAGCGCCGCCGCAAAGTTGGGCGAGGCGCTTGTCGGAAAAGCCCATGGATTTGATCATCCGCAGCCGTTCAGGATTATCGGGCAGGCCGTCGCGGGCGACGGTTTTTTCCGCGGCCACAATCTCGTCGATGCGGTCGAGAATCCACGGGTCATAGCGCGTGATTGCGCGCACCTGTTCGATGGGGATGCCATGGCGCAACGCCTCGGCGGCAACCCGCAACCGGTCCGGCGTCGGCGCCGCTAGCGCCGCACGAAATGCGTTGACGTCGTCGCCCTCATCGAGACCGGGCACCTCAATCGGGTCGAGCCCGCAAAGCCCGGTTTCCAGCGATCGCAGCGCCTTTTGCAGCGATTCATGAAACGTCCGGCCAATCGCCATCGCCTCGCCAACCGACTTCATCGCCGTGGAGAGCATCGCCTCGGCGCCCGGAAATTTCTCAAATGCAAAGCGCGGTATTTTGGTGACGACATAGTCGATGGTCGGCTCGAATGCGGCCGGTGTTGCGCCGGTGATGTCGTTGTTAAGTTCGTCGAGTGTGTAGCCGACCGCAAGCTTCGCGGCGATGCGGGCAATCGGAAACCCGGTAGCCTTAGACGCCAGCGCCGATGAGCGCGACACGCGCGGGTTCATTTCAATGACCACCAGGCGGCCGGTGTCGGGGTCGATGGCAAACTGAACATTCGACCCGCCGGTCTCCACGCCGATCTCGCGCATCACCGCGATGGAGGCGTTGCGCATGATTTGCATTTCTTTGTCGGTCAGCGTCAGCGCCGGGGCGATGGTGATGGAATCGCCGGTGTGAACGCCCATGGGATCGACGTTTTCAATCGAGCAGACAATGATGCAATTGTCCGCCTTGTCGCGGACAACCTCCATCTCAAACTCTTTCCAGCCGATCAGGCTTTCATCGATCAGCACCTGTCCGACCGGGGAGGCGTCAATGCCTGAGCGCACGAAATGTTCAAACTCTTCGCGGTTGTAAGCAACGCCGCCGCCAGCGCCGCCAAGCGTGAAGGCCGGACGGATGATCACCGGCAGGCCAATCTCGTCTATTGCGCTGAGCGCCCCAGCGACGCCGGCGGCGCGGTCATAGCCGATGGTCTCGCCGTGCTCGTCTTTAATCGGCGGCGAGGCGGCGATAACCGAGCGCGGATTTTCAAGCCCGATTTTTTCCATCGCCGCACGGAATTTTTTACGGTCTTCGGCCTTTTCAATTACCTCGGCGCGCGCGCCGATCATTTCAACGCCGTATTTCGCCAACACGCCGGTGCGCTCAAGATCGAGCGCACAGTTGAGCGCGGTCTGTCCGCCCATGGTCGGCAACACCGCGTCTGGGCGCTCGCGCGCGATGACCATCTCGACAAATTCCGGCGTCACCGGCTCGATATAGGTGGCGTCGGCAAGCTCCGGGTCGGTCATAATGGTGGCCGGATTAGAATTCACCAGGACCACCCGGTAGCCTTCTTCTTTCAGCGCTTTTACCGCCTGCACCCCGGAATAATCGAACTCGCAAGCCTGGCCGATAACAATAGGCCCGGCGCCGATGATCAAAATTGAAGAGATGTCGCTACGTTTCGGCATGTTTACTCGCGCGCAAGTCCGCTCCCGTGATCAAGGCTGGCGAGAAGCCTTGCATGACGCGGGTGCGGAATCAGATGTCGGTTAAAGCGGTGTTTTATGGGATGCGGGCCAAAAGGGAAAGCCGCTGAGGCGCTGAAAGATGCATTCTGTTGCGTCTAAAGTTTGCTGTTGACATGATACCAAAAGGTTTCCTATAACGTGAAACCATAAGGTTTTATATTATGATCAACGCCGCATCCGCCCAACCTGTTTTCAGAGCACTCGCTGACCCCACCCGGCGCGAGATCATATCGATGCTCGCCGTCAGCGCACGGCCCATCAGTGACATTACCGATGCGTTCGACATCACCCGCCCGGCGATCGCCAAACATCTGCGCATTCTCGAACAGGGCGGCCTGATCACTGTTGAGGTGAAAGGCCGCGAACGGATCAACCGGCTGAACCCGCAGGCGCTGAAGGCGGCTTCGGACTGGCTCAACTATTTTGAAGCGTTCTGGGATGAACGCCTCGCTAAACTCAAAGAAGTCGTGGAGGACAAAAAATGAGTGGAATGAAAATCGTAAAGACACTTTTTCTAAAGGCGCCGCCGGAACATGTGTGGACATTTCTGACCGACCCGGACCGGCTTGCGGAATGGTTTCACCGCGGCAGCGGGAAGCTTTCCGAAGGCGGTGACTGGGTTCTGCAAAATAACTCCTATGGCAAGGAAGGCGACAGGCTTTGCTGGGGAAAGGTCCTTGAAATGAAAAAACCAGAACGGCTTGTGCATACATTTACCCATGGAATGCTGCAGGGGGTAGAAACGAAATGCACCTGGACGCTGGAGAAAGTTATGGGCGGTACGATTTTAACGCTTGTCCATGATGGCTGGGACAAAGTCGAAGGTGATGCGTTCGGCATGGCCGCCAATCACGATAGCGGCTGGGACGAGCATCTGGGGCGCATGCGTAAAGTAGTGAGTTGAGAACATGCATTCGCGAACAGAGGGTTTGTTATGAAAACCGGTCAAATAGTTTCTAAAGATGAATGGCTCAAGGCGCGTCTCGGCTTGCTGGAGAAAGAAAAGCAAGCCTCGCGAGAGAGAGACGCGCTGACACGCCAGCGCATGGCGATGCCTTGGGTGGAAATCAGCAAAGACTATGTTTTTGAGGGGCCCGCGGGCCAGGTCAGTCTGAGAGATTTGTTCGAGGACCACGACCAGCTCATCGTCTATCATTTCATGTTTGAGCCCGACTGGGAGGCGGGGTGCAAATCCTGCTCGTTCATTGCTGATCACACAGGGCCATCCGCCGTTCACATTGCGCAGCGCGATGTTGCCTTTGCGGTTGTCTCCATAGCGCCGCTTGAGAAGCTTCAGGCGTTCAAGCGGCGAATGGGATGGTGCTTTAAGTGGGTTTCATCCGCGGGCTCTGATTTCAACCGTGATTTTCATGTTTCTTTCACCGATGCGGAACTGGACGGCAAAGGATATTATAATTATCGCGAGCAGGGTTTTCCGTGCCGGGAGGCGCCGGGCGTCAGCGTTTTTGCAAAAGGCGATGACGGCAAAATTTATCACACCTATTCCGCCTATGGGCGTGGGCTGGAAAATCTTATGGGCGCTTATCGCCTTCTCGATATAGTGCCGAAAGGCCGCGACGAGGACGGGCTTTCACACAATATGGAATGGCTGCGATTGAAAGACGCGTATGATTGATAGGCGGTTCTATTGCCAGCGTTTGGCGGTTTTTTGATCGGCGGCATTCCCCGGCTGTTGCTCTGCACCCTGATAGCCGGTGACGCTGTCGCCGACAAAAGGATTGCTCTGGCGCTCATGCCCGAAAGTTGAGACCGGCCCGTGACCGGGTACAAACTGCATCTCGGACCCGAGCGGCCACAGCTTTTGGGTGATGGAATCAATTAAGGCTTGGTGGTCGCTCTGGGGAAAGTCAGTGCGCCCGATTGAGCCGGCAAACAGAACGTCCCCGACAAAGGCGATATTGGCGCCTTGATGATAGATGACGACATGTCCCGGTGTGTGGCCGGGCGTCGTGACGACGTTGAATTCGATGCCGTCTAGCGCGAGCATGTCGCCGTCTTTGAGCCATGTGTCAGGCGTGCAGTTCTCGCCCATGCCGGGATGGCCATATTGCGCCCATTGCGCTGCGATTTCATCGAGCCAGAACGTGTCGGCCTTGTGCGGCCCGGTGATCGGTGCGCCGGTTTTGCGTTTTAACGCTTCTGCGCCGCCGGCATGGTCAAGATGGCCATGGGTCAGCCAGATCTGTTCGATACTCGCGCCGAATTCTTCTGCCGCTTTGAGGATTTTATCCGCCTCGCCGCCGGGATCGACCACGGCGGCTTTGCCGGAGGGCGCCTTGATGATTGAACAATTTTGCTGCAACGGCGTCACCGGGACGACGCGGATCTGAAAGGGCGGTTGGGCTTGGCTGTCGGTCATCAGCCGTCAATAGCGATTTGCATCGCAAAAGGGAACCGGGCAAGCTTGGCGACTAGTCGCTCGGCGGCTTGCAGCAGGCGAGCTTTGAGAACAATGAAATGGTTCTGACAATCCGAAACCGCGATGCGCGCCGGCTCTGGCTGGACCGTCAGGGCTTGTTGCAAACCCCGACCGGCGCCCTCGACCAGGCGGGGCTGGCTGCAATTATTGAACGCCTCGGATTTGTTCAGCTTGACACCATCCGCATCATCGCGCGCGCGCACGACCATATTTTATGGTCGCGCAACCAGAACTACCGCGAGCCGATGCTGGATCGGTTGATGCAAAGCCGCAAGGTTTTTGAGCATTTCACCCACGACGCCTCGGTGTTGCCGATGGTGTTTTATCCCTATTGGGGCCGCCAGTTTGAGCGTATGCGCGCGCGGGTGGAAGACAGCGGATGGTATGAATTGATGCCATCAAAACGCGAGCGCGAAAAGATTTTGAAGCGCGTGGAAGAGGAGGGCCCGCTATCGACGCGTGATTTTGAAATCCGGCAGAAATCCAAATCCAACCATGTCTGGGCGCGCCCGCCGCATAAGGTGGCGCTCGATTTTTACTGGTATGCGGGGGTCCTGGCGACCTGTCATCGTAAGAACTTTATCAAACACTATGATACCGCTGAAAAGGTGATCCCCGACGCACACCGAACCAAATCGATCAGCGACGCCAGACAAGTGAGCTGGCTTTGTTCCAACGCCCTTGAACGGCTCGGCTTTGCCAGCGAAGGCGACCTGCAACGGTTCTGGGACGCTGTAGGTCTGGGCGAAGTTAAAGCCTGGACCAAGAAGAACCGCAAAAAACTTATCAATGTTGAAATCGAGACGGCTAATGGCGCCGCTTACAAAGCTTTAGCGGCGAGCGATATAGAAGAGCGGTTGGCGGCGTTAAAGCCAGCGACAAGCCGGCTGCGGATATTAAACCCGTTCGACCCGGTCATCCGCGACAGGGCGCGCCTTGAACGCTTATTCGGTTTTGAGTATCGCGTAGAAATGTTTACACCCGCCGTCAAACGTCAGTATGGCTATTATGTCTACCCGATACTGGAAGGCGAACGCTTTGTCGGCCGCATCGAAGCGCGCGCCGACCGCAAGAAGGGAACGCTTTGCGTCGATAATATCTGGTGGGAGAGGGGCGTAAAGGCGACCCATGCGCGCCAGCGCAAACTGGATGCGGAGCTGGAACGCATCGGTCGGTTTGTCGGCGCGCGGGATGTGGCGTGGAAGTGCAGCGCGTCATGACGCTGATCGCGCTACTATTTCTGACCTTGGCAAGGATGGCGAACTCTGGTTTTCTTAAACAAGTGTTACGCTTCGCGTTGTAATTCAGTCCCAGCCTAATCGCCTCCCGGCATGCGAGATAAAAGGAACAAATGAATGACGGAAAACTCGACGCGGTTTGAAATGAAAAGAGGCGTAAAAGTATTCAGCGACCATAGCATAGTAGAATCAAAAAAAGCGCAAGATAATTTTATTGCGATGATAGAAGACGCAGAAGATCTGGGATGCGAACAGGCCCTCAATAAGCATGATCACAATGTTGAATATTTAACCGATGAAACCAGGGCGAAATATATTGATTTCATTAAAATAGAGGACAGTGACGTCGTTCTGGAGATTGGCGCCAGTATGGGCCAGCATACGCGCCTTATTGCAAAGAAATGCAACAAACTTGAAGCGCTTGAAGTGGTTCCGGAACAGGCGATGTTTGCGAAATTGTGGTGTGAGCAATCAGGCTCCAACAATGTGTGTTTTAGCGCCGGCGGCGCCAGCGGCTATCTTCCCTATGAATCCAACACATTCAATCTTGTTATTATGAATTACGTTTTGGAGTGGAGCGCCAGTCGCGCGGATGTTAATCCGGAAATATTTCATTTGCGTTTGCTTTCCGAAATTCAGCGGATTCTTCGTCCCGGCGGCCGCATGTTCGTTTCAACAAAAAACAGATATTCGCTTCGCATAGTTTTAGGCGGTATGGATGAGCATCTCGGCATTCGATTTGGCAATGCCTTGCCGCGCGTGATGGGGCGCCTTTTCTCAAGCAGCCAGCATCCAGATGAACCGAAAGGGTATCTCCATTCGCGGAAAAAGTTTGAAAAACTAATCTCCAAGGCCGGGTTTTCTGATCTGCAGGCGATTTTATTCTTTCCCGATGCAAGAAATCCGGCGTTTGTCGAATATTTCGATGTGGAAGGAATGAAAAAACTCAGCAGCATAAGGGTAGGAAACCTCACCAAAAAGGATAAATTATTTACCAAGCTGCCAGCGTTTCTCAAAAAGAATGTTGCAGCGTCGCATGCATATCTTGCAAGAAAGCAATAGCGACGTGGCTGTCGAGATCGAGGACTATGTCATCGATATTGTGGAGATAGCGGGCGAAAAACTGAACCGCAGTTTCAATATTGAGAGCCTGTCCTGGATATCACGTCCTGATAATAATAGTCAGGTTGCAGACGCAGCAATGATCCTTAAGGTCAAGGCGCGCTCGCGGCGCCATGACGCCGTTTTGATTATCTCAAATCCTCGGTTTCCAAACTTTGTGGCCGGCGCCGTCAAAAAGACTAAACAAGTCTATGAGCGGGTTCAGCCTTCGATCCAGGAAACCGTTTTGCTGCCCGATTTTCAAGATAATCATGGCGAACAAAGCTTCGCGGTTTATCCAAAACTGATTCCAGTTTCAGAAAACAGACTTGTTCGGCGCGTGCAAAAACACATGATAGAGAGCGGCGTTAATGAGTGGCTATGTGAATTATGTGACGACACGAAGCAGCCAGCAATAACGGATGACGATATTGAACAGAGGTTACTGAAGCCGTTATCATATGTGTCCAGCGAAAGCCGCTTTTCTGCTGACCTGCGAAGGTCGGCGGAGGCAACGCTGCAGGCGATTGATCGCCGCGATTTTCAGCCGGTCTTTACAATTCAGCATGGTGATTTTTGGTTAGGAAATATTCTTTTAAAAAGCGGCTGGCCGTTTATTGGCGATAAAAAATACTCATTCTCAGTGATAGATTGGGGAACGGCAAATTTAAAGGGTTACCCATTTGTCGATTTACTGAGATATGCATTGTCAACGACAAAAAACGAAACCAAAATTCGCAAAGATTTGCATAGCTATTCTCGGCGTAGTGATATTCCACTGAGGCAGCTTCCAGATTACGTCTGCGCCAGTATCGGTTGGCTTGGGCTGCATCGGGACAATTTTCCAATGGAGCGGTATGTTTCTTCGTCAGAGGAGCTTTTTTTAATGGCGAGCCGTCTTGCTACGGAAAATGATCATGACTAGATCATCTATACTGCTTCAAGCCGCTTTCAACCCCTCCACAAACCGTCGGAAAATATAAAAACTATCCTCCGGTCCGGGTGAGGCTTCCGGGTGGTGCTGGACGGATATGGCCGGGGCGTCTTTCAGCGCCAGGCCGGAATTTGAGCCGTCAAATAGCGAGACATGGGTCTCGACGACATTGTCGGGCAGGCTGTCGCTGTCGACGGTGAAGCCGTGATTCATCGACACGATCTCAACCTTGCCGGTGGCGAGGTCTTTGACCGGGTGATTGGCGCCGTGATGGCCCTGGGTCATTTTTTTGGTTTTGGCGCCAGCGGCGAGCGCTAAAATCTGGTGACCGAGACAGATGCCGAGGATTGGTACTTTATTTTCCAGCAGTTTACGGATGACGGGCGCTGTATATTGTGCGGTCGCCGCCGGGTCGCCGGGCCCGTTGGACAGAACTACGCCGTCGGGTTTGTTTTGCATAATGTCTTCATAGCTGGCCGTCGCCGTCACGACTTTGACGCGGCAACCTTCGCTGGCGAGACGGCGCAGGATGTTACGCTTAACGCCGTAATCGATGACCACAATTTGCGGGCCGCGCCCGTTTTGCGCGCCGTAACCGTCCGGCCATATCCAGCCGGTCTCATCATGGTTGTAAGATTGCGGCGTCGTAACGTCCTTGGCGAGGTCGCGGCCATCAAGCCCGGGCCAGGCTTTGGCGCGCGCGGCCAACGCCTCGACATCGAACACGCCGGACGGACTGTGCGCGATGACGCCATGGGGCATGCCGCGTTCGCGAATAGAGGCGGTGAGGGCTCTGGTGTCGACGCCGGCGATGGCGATGATGCCGCGACGGCGCAACCATGCGCCAAGATCGAGTTGCGCACGGTAGCTTGACGGGCTGGTGATGCTGGCGCGGAAGACGGCGCCGCGCGCAGCGATAGCGGCGGCGGGGGACGCATTTTCAACGTCGTCGGCGTTCACCCCGACATTGCCAATATGCGGGAAGGTGAAGGTGATGATTTGGGCCGCATAAGACGGGTCGGTCAAAATTTCCTGATAGCCGGTCATTGCGGTGTTGAAGCAGACCTCGCCCACAGCCTCGCCGACAGCACCCAGCCCTTCGCCGTAAAGCGCTGTTCCATCAGCCAAAATCAGCGCGGCGGTGGGGTTTGGCAGGGGTGCTTGACTAATTTTCACGAAGGCATATCTCTTTTTAGGTCTGGCGCCTTGCGCCAGCGGCGCGGCAAGACTGGCGATTGCGGTTTTAGCGCGCGCAAATTGGCGCGAAGCTATGCGAGCGCGCCGTTTGGGTCAACAATAGACGAGACAGAATTTACCCAACCAAAACAACCTTATAGATTTTAACTCCGGCTAGTGGCGCAGATTTTGAATTGCGCGCGCAAAAGCTTTTGGAGAATTACCGATGCTCAGAGAGCAAATCGACACCGCCCTGAAAACGGCCATGAAGGCCAGAGACGACAAGCTTCGCGTGGCGACGCTGCGGCTCATTAATGCGGCGATTAAAGACCGCGACATTGCCGCGCGCGGGGAAGACCGCTGCAATGGCGCGACACAGGAAGAAATTCTTTCCATCCTCGCCAAGATGGTCAAGCAACGCGAGGAAAGCGCAGCCGCTTTCGAAAAAGGGTGTCGCCCCGAGCTTGCCGAACAGGAGCGCGACGAGATTGACGTGGTGCGCGAATTTTTGCCGCGTCAGCTATCTGACGATGAGATCAAAACCGCGGTTGCGGATGTGATCAAGGAATTTGATGCGGCGAGCCTGAAGGATATGGGCAAATGCATGGCCGCGCTCAAAGAGCGCCATACCGGCGAGATGGATTTCGGCCGCGCCGGAAAGTTAGTGAAAGAAGCGCTGACCTAGCGGCGCTCGATACCGGGCGATGTTCTGTCAGCTTACTGACCAGGGGCGCTATGGACATTGCGGTCATGGGGATTGTCGGTTTGCCCGATTGGCGGCGGTGTCTTGGCTGGCCGTAGCGGCTCAATCACCTGTGCAAGGTAAGTCTTCGGCGTAGGCGTATCGGTTCCGTACCGTTTAGGCCGCCGGTTTAGTGGCATGAAAGCGGTGCCAAATATCACATCAATGAACGGCAATTGAGCGGCAAAGTTTTTGTCCAGCGCCTCTTTTTCATTCGCGTGGTGCCAATGGTGAAATTCCGGTGATGCGGCCAGCCAGCGAAAAGGGCCTAAGTTGATATTGACATTTGAGTGAATGAAGAGCGATTGCCAATGATATATCAGGAAAGAGATATAGACGGCCGTGTCAGAAAACCCGAGCATAAATGCTGGCGTATAAGTCATTGTACGTGTGAAAATCTGATCAATCGGATGAATGCGGTAGCCAGCCAACCAGTCCAAATCTTCGATGGAATGATGAATGGCGTGTATCCGCCACAGTATTGGAACCTCGTGAAACGCCCGGTGAACGAAATAGAGCCCCAGATCAACGACCACTATGATGGCGAAAACCTGCACGATGACAGGCAGGCTGGAGACACTATCAATCCATGCGGACGGGGTGAGTTTCGCGCCGATTGTAACGCCAGCAACAACGAAAGCAACGCTTGCCACACGGATTATCAATCCGTTGAAAAATATGTACGCCAAGTCCAGCCGTATAAGCGGGCGTAACAATCGCTGATCTTTGTTGCGAGGGATTAACCGCTCTAGCGGTATAAAGATGGCCGCTGAGAATAATAAGCCTGAAAGATCGAAAAGTTCCATTCTATTTCCGGCATGTCTATGTGAACGAAATCAGTCAGCCAGGGTTTTGTTTCGCAATATCAAAGTTATGCCGACAGCGCCCGCATTGACGTATAGGGCCCGAAATGAAACGAATCCTTAACGATCTGGAGCACCGCCTGGTGGGATTAAGATGCGCTCAAACGACCCAATATGGGCCAAAATCTTTAATCGTATTTTCCGTTTATTCGTTTGCGCATGCATCGGCGGTAGTAAGCGGTTTTGCAAGAAAACCTCATATCGTACTCAAAAACTTTACCAAGGTTGAAATAAAATCGCCCTGGAATGTCGGCATTCTTTTTCGGTAGGACTTTGTTTACCGCAATTTAGGAATCTCTTTCATGCGACGCATTTGATCGTAGAAGGTAGAATTTTAGTCAGTCAGGGCCCCGGATGAACGAAGCTCAAAAACGAATACTCGATCGTGTGGAACAGATTGTTGTTACGGTTATTTTTGTATTTTTCCTACGACGGATATGGCCCGAGCAACTCGACTTGGCGGGTTTGGTCCCTATTTTGTTGCTGGTGTCTGAGGGCGCCGTTGTCGTGTTTCTTATTTTGCGGCGCCCAACAACGAATATTTCCGTTCGTCCGCAAGACTGGTTGTTGGCTTCGGGCGGAACTTTTTTTGCGCTGATGGTTGGCGCCGGCGGGGATCCGTTGTTTGTCAAGTTTTCGCTGGTGCTGGTTTTATTAGGGACACTTGTTCAAGTATTTTCAAAATTCAGTTTACGGCGCAGTTTTGGCTTGGTTGCAGCAAATAGGGGCGTGAAAAAAAGTGGTATGTACGCGTTCTTACGTCACCCTATGTATGCAGGCTATATGCTTTCGCATATCGGCTATCTGATGTATGCGCCCACTGTGAGAAATATGCTGGTTTATGCTGCTGTCTGGGGTCTGCTTGTCGGCCGGATTTTTGCCGAGGAGCGAATGCTCATCCAGGATGAAGCTTACCGTGATTACGCACAGAAAGTTCGTTACCGATTGGCGCCGTTCATTTTTTGATGCGGGCTGGACGCGGCGTTTGAAATCAGGCGATATCCTCTTCGGTTGATCGATCAGGGGCGCTATGGATATTGCAATCGCGGGGGCGGGAATTGCCGGATTGGCGGCGGCGTCTTTCTTGCGTCGGCAAGGCCATCGCGTTGTCCTCTATGACCAGCTCGACAAACCGGCGCCGATAGGTTCCGGCCTCATCATCCAGCCGACCGGTCAGGCGGTTTTATCCGCACTTGGGCTGAGTGAGGCGTTGGCGCGCCGCGGCGCGCGCATCGACCGGCTGTTCGGCCGGGCAGCGAGGAGCGGACGCGTCGCGCTTGATGTCGGCTTCGGCGGCGACGCCTACGGCATAGGTGTTCACCGCGCCGCTTTGTTTGAGCTATTGTTTTGCGAAGCGCTTGACGCCGGGGTTGAGTTTGAGCCTGCGCATGAGGTGGTCGGCGTGCATGTTGGCGAGAGTGCGACATTAGAATTTTCCGACGGCCAGCGCTCGCCGGGTTTTGACCTGATTGTCGATGCGCTGGGTCTCCATTCGCCTTTGGTCGAGCGAGAAGATCCGTTTCTCGACTATGGCGCGCTGTGGACGAATATACCGCTTACGGAAAACATGAAGATGATGCCAAACACGTTGGAACAACGCTATGAAGGCGCGCGCAAGACCGCTGGCGTCATGCCGATTGGGGTGATGGCCAACGGGCCGCCTTTGGCGGCGTTCTTCTGGAGTTTGCGTCGTGATCGCTTTGCGCAGTGGCAAGCGGATGGCCTGGACGCATGGAAGGAGGAGGTGCTGGCGCTTTGGCCGGCGTTGGAGGCGCATCTGGCGGTTATTCAGAACCCGGAGCAGTTGGTATTTGCACGCTACGCCCATCACACCATCCAAAATCCGGTGGGACGCCGCCTTGTTCATATCGGCGACAGCTGGCACGCGGCAAGCCCGCAATTGGGGCAGGGCGCCAATATGGCGCTGCTCGACGCCTATGCTCTTGCAAAATCACTCAGCCAAACGACGGATATTGACGCCGCTCTTGGCGCTTATAAGATGCTGCGGCAGCGCCATATCTGGCTTTATCAAACCATTAGCCAGCTGTTCACGCCGTTCTATCAATCGGATTCCAGGCTGTTGCCGTGGCTGCGCGACTGTATCGTTACGCCAGTGTCGCAACTTCCGCCGATCGCGGCTGTCCTGTCATCAATGGTGGCGGGAAACTTGGGGCTGGATCCGTCTGCCATTAAAGAATGCGCATGCCGGCCTGCATAGGCGGTTCTAAATAAGAAACCTAATCAAACAGCCTTTTTCTTGCCGATGTTAGTCTCGTATGGTTGGCCTGACCGGTAGTCGCGCGGCATGCAACCCATCACTCTTCGAAATGCTTTGCTGAAACTCATCTGATCAGCATAGCCAACTTCCTTGGCGATATCACCGATCCGACCTGATGTTTCCCTAAGCAGGCGGGCCGCGCCAGCGATGCGCAGGTTTTCGAGATAGGCCCTCGGGACTGTTCCTGTGACCTCTTTAAAGACGACGCGAAAACGGCTTTCACTCAGTCCGGCATAGTTCGCCATTTTGGCGACTGACCACGGTTGCCACAATGGCATAGCGCTTAAGTGCGCCAGGAATTCTTTGATGCGCGCTTCGGCTGAATTTTGCATAGACACGTTCTTCAGCTCAAAGGACGCGAAAAACGATGTGAGGACGGATATGAATTTCATCTGAGAGCCGAGCAAATCTTGTTCGCCAAGCGACCACATATCCACTAATTGCATAAACCGGTCGCGCCAGATCTCCGGTTGCGCCGGCTTGATGAGCATGGGGATCAGAAGGTCTTCAGATGAGTCCGCGTAGCTTATTCGGGTGATCGGCGGCGGTGAGAGAACGATGTCAGACGGCTCGGCTTTGCGTTCCCGAAAGGCTTGAATCATATCAAACGGTTTCAGGGCTTTATTCGCCTGCAGGTCGAAATGTATAGCGATATGTTTTGAGTTTGGATTGAGCGCCTGGCTGTGAAGCGCGCCGGGCGGGATCAGGGCGATCATGCCTTCCTTTACAGAAATTCCGCCATTCAACCAGGGGAATTCGAACCAGTCCTCGCCCTCAAGTTGAAAAACCAGCTCGAAATCGAGCAGGGATCTGAGCATGTATCGACCGGCGTCATCCGACCCTGACTCCCAGATATGAGCCACCCTCAGCCAAGGCGAAATATCACCAGGCGATAACGCGACATTTACAGTTTTGTTTCCCGTCGGATCCATTTCGCTTACTTTTTTGCCGGCATATTGAACAGCAATCGCCAGTCTTATTGGGAGTCATTTATCTTATTGAGAGTCATTTGTCTGTCGTAGGCTTATCTCTAACCTTCAAATACTTCCCGCAATTCCTTTGCTGCATCCTTTATGGCATGTAAGGCCTGCTCATGCATCCCCGCAAGCGCTGCAAAGCCATGGATTGTATTGGGATATTCAACATATTTGCAGGCGACGCCTGCTTCATCGAGCGCATCCTTTAACAGCCGACTATCGTGCCGGAACACGTCAAACTCGGCTGCCTGGATAAGGATGGCGGGAAGGCCAGAAAAATCTCCTAGCAGCGGCGCGGCTCTTGGATCTGTGCGTTCGTTGGCGAGGGAAAGGTAGTTATTCCAAACTGCGTCTCCCGTAGCCGGCGGCTGTCCAATTTCTTCGTATGCATGTTTTTCTCGCGACCGCGTATCAATATCGGCCCCGTAGACCCCAAATAATAACAGGCAAAAGGCCAGGGCGTCATCTAATGCCGGGTCAAGCGCGCATGCGAGTGCGAGATTTGCGCCTGCGGAGTCTCCGCCGAGCGCAAAGCGTTCGGCATGAATACCCACGTCTTGCGCATTCGCGCGCAGCCATTTTATGACCGCGAGACAATCTTCCAGCGGCCGGGGGAATTTATTTTCCGGCGCCAAGCAATAGTCGACGGACACAATCGGCGTGCCGCTTTCGTGCGCCAGATAGCGGAGATAGGAATCGTTGGTGTCAAGGTTTCCAAGAACCCAGCCGCCGCCATGAAAGTAGATCAGCGCCGGACGTTGCACGCCATCACCTACTGGATCATAAATGCGTATGCCGGTCGGACCGAAAGCCCCGTCCGCCAGCGCATTGGCGACACGGGGCAATTCGGGTTTGGGCGTGTTCCAGGCCGCAGCCGTCGACGCAAACTTAACGCGGATCTCCGCCCAGGAAAGCGCCGTTCCTCTTATCTCGTTCCCAAAATCTACAAGCTCGTTTGCGAACCAACGCATATTGGGATCGAGGCGGTGTAGGATGCTCGTCTTATTTTTATGAATCATGTTCAGCGACCGCGACAACACAACGCCTTACGGCGCTGTGTTGTCAGCTCAAACTCAATACTTAAACCCGATTGTCGCCAGCCAGGTGCGTGGGCGATTAGGCGTTTGTATGGTTACAAGGCCAGGGATATTGAAGGACGAGATTTGATAGAATTCGTTGGTCAAGTTGGCGCCGGAAATTGTAAACGACCAACGCCCGCCAGGCGCTTCATAAGTTGCGCTCGCATCGAGAACGCCAAATCCATCGATGGCTCTCAAGATATCGTCGGGACGGCCCTGGAGATAGTCATCCGTATAGGCATAGTTCGCGCCAACACGAATACTGCCATTATCATTGGGTAATGGATATAAATAATTAAACCCGACTTGGTAGGTGTAAGCCGCTGCGCGCGGAAGCTGTCCGCCGCCCAGGACTTTATCCTTCAGCGTTCCAAGATTACCGAAGATATCCAATCCATCGAATGGCGTCGCCACCACTTCAAGCTCAACGCCTTGCAATGTGGCCGTTGCACTAAAGTTCGTGATGCCCGAAGGCGTCAGAAGTTCGAACTGGATGTCTGTCACTTCTTGATAGAAATAGGTCGCATTGAGGCGTAATTGATTGTCAAACCATTGGGATTTAAACCCGCCCTCGACGTTAAATACCGTTTCCGTTCTGAGCGCGCCGCTAACAATAGCGGCCCCAGAAAAAGCATTGCCGTTAAAGTTGCCGGCTCTAAATCCGGTGCCGGCTCTGGCATAGAGATTGATATCGTCGGTTGCTGCGTAGTTTAATGATGCATCCCACGTCCAGCGGTAGACGGATGTATTATCATCGAAATTAAACGACGGAATTGCGGCGCCAGTTGACGCCAAAATCTGGTTTGCCATGAAATCTTTTGAATCCCATGTGTACCGTGCGCCCCCAGTTACATCTAGACGATCCGTCAAGGGATAGGTCACCTGTCCGTAAGCGCCCAGAGCGTTGGTGTTTTGCTGAAAGAATTGTCGCGTTGCAGGGATGAATGGAAGAATACTGATGCTGAAATCTGAATCGTTAATCTCATGAAGGTAGAAGACGCCTGCGGTCCATTCGATATCAGTCCCACCGAGACTGTCCCCGGTGAGAAAGACTTCCTGCGTAAACTGCCACTCATCAAGGGTTTGGCCCAGGTTTTCGAAGACAAGCGGCGGAAACGCTCTGCCATCGCCATCAGCCATGCCGGTGTTGAAGACATTACGGTAGGCTGTGATGGAGGTTAGGTTAAAACCATCAAATTCACTCTTCAACGTGCCGGAAAAACCAAACGTGTCGGTTTGGTTAAAGGCTTCGGCGTCGGTGAAATTCGACGTGAAAGTGAAAGGATCGCCGTCCGGGTCCGGGTTGAATGCAGAGGCCCCCGGAGGGTCGCTGCGGTCGCGTAAGAAATCACCGCGCAGGACAAATTCTGTTGTGTCGTTTAACGCAAACAAGACAGAGGCGCGTCCCGCCAGAATGTTATCAGAAAATGACTTGGCGCCATCGACAGTATTGGTCATGAAACCGTCATTGCGGCGATAGGTAAGGGCAAATCGCGCGCCTACCTTGTCCTTAACAATAGGAACGCCGACCGATGCATTCAGGTTGACCTGATCCTTGCTACCGTAGCCGGCGTTCGCGGCGGCGTCGACGTCTTCCAGTGGCGGCGATTTGGTGATCACCTGGATGGCGCCCGCGCTGGCGTTTCGCCCGAACAGCGTGCCCTGCGGTCCACGCAAAACTTCGACCCGTTCAATATCGAAAAGATCAACCAAGGCGCCAAAGGCTCTGGCCGAGTATACGCCGTCAACATAGACGGGCACCGGCGCATCGAAGAAAAACGAAGGATTAATCTGACCCAAGCCGCGCATATAGATTGATGCTACGGTCTCATTACCCAGGGCCGGTTCTATATATAGGTTTGGCGCAAAGCCGCGAAGGTCCTTGAGGTTGACGATTTGCAATTCTGCTAGGGAATCGCCGGAAAACGCACTCACGGAGAGCGGCACTTTTTGGAGATCTTGTTCGCGCTTTTGGGCCGTCACGACGATGGTGTCGACATCCGCGTAGGCGGGAATTGGTGAAAAAATCCCGGCTGTAAACACAGCGCAGGAAATTGTTGAAAGCAGATGTTGCTTGTGTGTCTGTTTGGTTTTCATTTTGGCCGCCTACCCCTGTTGCATAAAGCTTCGAAACCGATTGGGCCGCCCGGCAGTCCATCCCTCGCGGACCCTTGCGCGAACTCGTCGCGCACTGCATTTGCCCATTCAGCCCGGTCATTTTCCCCATTTTACAACATGCGAAAATGCCCTGATGGCTGATGTTTTCACAGAATAAAATGTCAAAGTCAATTGTTTTTATGTCATTATCACTTATATATTGTCACTATGCGCTATTTATCTGTCTTGCTATTAACGAAAAAATGCTGGTTTATATTCAACGATTTAGACGATTGGGCGCGCGCGGAGCCGGGCAAAACACTTCTGTGATGCCGGACGACGGACATGAAGGACAGCTTCGTGTCCGTTGCAGTGAACTGCAGCACGTCAACCAACAGCTAGGGGAAATGTAAATTTGATGTCGATTATTGAACCGACAACCCAATCTGATTTCCTGCCGACTAAACGGCGCGAAACAGTATCGACTACCGTGCCGGAGGCGTTGCGTCCTACCGATTTACGGTGCGAACATCTGCGCCAACCACTCGCAATCGATGCGCCATTGCCGCATCTGTCTTGGTTGCTTTGTGGCGCAGGACGGGGCCGCCGGCAGACAGCATATCAGATCCTTGTCGCATCTACGCGCGAAATGCTTGATCAGCGTATCGGCGACCTATGGGATTCAGGAAGGGTTGTTGCGGATGAAACGCTTGATATCCGCTACCAGGGCCGCAGCCTTGCGACCATGCAACGCTGTTGGTGGGCGGTGTGTGTTTGGGATGAGCAAGACCAGAGTTGTTGGAGCCTCCCGGCCTGGTGGGAAATGGGTCTTCTTGAACCCGAAGCGTGGGGCGCCGACTGGATTGGCGGGCCGATGGCTTCGCCAGAGGGCATTGATGCGCCCGGGTCCGACTTTTCTATGGACAAATCATTTCCAATGACAACAGCCATCGAATCGGCGCCGCTTTTCTACCTGCGAAAAACATTCGACCTCGACCGTACCGTAGTAAAAGCGCGCCTTTATACAACTGCTCGGGGTGTATACCGGGCGATGGTCAATCATCATGATGCAGACGACCGCGTCTTCGCACCAGGGTGGACCGACTATCACAAACGCATCGAATACCAAGCCTATGATGTAACGCACAGCCTTAAGCCAGGCGTCAATACACTTTGCGCAATCCTCGGCGAAGGCTGGTATGCTGGATATGTTGGCCCCACCTCCCGGCGCCGCGCCGGGCATTATGGCATGAGACCCAGCCTGCTGGCCCAACTCGTCATAGAGTTTGAAGATGGCGAACAGATGCTGATCAAAACGGACGATAGCTGGCGCGTTAATGCGGGGCCGGTGTCATATTCCGACTTCCTGATGGGCGAACTTTGCGATGCGCGCCGGAACCTTACCGGTTGGACGGAGCCAGCCTATGACGATGCGAAGTGGTATGAACCCGTCGTTGATTCCGCGGCATCGGCGCAGCTTGTGGCGGAGAAGGCGCAACCCATTCGTGTGGTTGAGGAGCTTGGCCCCATTAGCGTAAGGCAAACCGGCGAGGGCTGTTACATTTTCGATCTCGGAGAGAATATGGTGGGCCGGGTGCGGTTGCGCACGCGCGGCCTTAAAGGACAACGCATAACGTTACGGCATGGCGAAGCGCTTCATGACGACGGGACGCTCTATACCGAAAATCTCCGATCCGCGAAATCAGAAGATGTCTACATACTTTCTGGCGCCGGCGAGGAAACATACGAGCCATTATTTACCTATCACGGGTTTCGCTATGTCGAGGTGTCCGGTCTCACGCATGCGCCCGAAACCGACACGCTTATCGGGCGGGTGATAATGACGCAGACGCCAAGGACCGGCGCGTTCTCATGCTCAGATCCGCTTATCAATCAGTTGCAAAGCAATATTATACGGAGCCAGAAGAGCAATTTCATCAGTATTCCAACGGATTGTCCGCAACGTGATGAGCGCCTCGGATGGTTGGGGGATGCGCAAGTCTTCGCGCGGACCGCTGCATTCAATATGGATGTCAGTGCATTCTTCTCCAAGTGGATGGTTGATGTCACGGACGCTCAACTCGATGACGGCCAGTTTCCCGATACGGCGCCTTGCATTATTTTCGGGATAGGCGGCGCCCCAGGATGGGCTGAAGCAGGGATTATTGTGCCCTGGACGATGTATTCAATGTATGGCGATACGGCAATTGTCGAGCGCAACTGGGACGCCATGACAAAATGGATGGCGTTTTTGCAGCGCGCCAATCCCGGCCATGTCCGCACGCGCTGCCTGAACCTCAATTTTGGAGACTGGCTGGCGCCAGACCCAGCCACGCCAAAACCACTCATAGCGACTGCTTTTTATGCGCGCTGCGCGCGCCTGATGGCGCAAATGGCGAAGGCGCTAGGAATGCTTGAGGAAGCACTATCGTATGAGCTCCTTTTTCAGGATATCAGAACCGCGTTTGTCCGCGAATTTGTTGACGGACAAGGCCGCGTCGCCGGGAACACGCAAACCAGCTATCTTCTAGCGCTTGGGTTTGATCTGTTGCCAGATGATATACGTGCAGCCGCCGGGCGACATCTCGTTGCAGATATAGAAGCGCGCGGCGGGCGTCTGTCTTGTGGTTTTCTTAGCATCAACCTCTTGCTTCCGGTTCTTTGCGACCTGGGCCATACGGACATCGCTTTTCAAATCTTGCGTAGCGAGGAGTATCCCTCTTGGGGGTACTGTATTAAGCACGGCGCCACATCAATATGGGAACGCTGGGACAGCTGGACGCCCGAAGGCGGCTTTCAGGAGTTGATGAATTCCTTCAACCATTACGCCTTCGGTTCGGTTGGTGAATGGCTCTACCGATACTTGGCCGGCATCGACACAACAACAGATGCGCCAGCCTTCAAGGAGATATCAATCCATCCGCATATTGGCGGCGGGCTAACCTATGCCAATGCCGTTTATACGAGCCGTCGCGGCGACATTAAGAGCGCCTGGCGGCTTACCGGACAGAAGTTTGAACTGGGTGTCGACATTCCGCCGAACACATCCGCCATCATCACGCTGCCGCCATTTGAGGACGGCTCGCTGACCGAAGGGGAAAGCGATATTCACAGCTGCTCAGAAATCGAAATACTTCAAGAAAATGAAGGCGCCAAAATCTTGAGGGTCCCTTCTGGCGCATACGCTTTCGCTATGACGCTTTGCGCGAATTAAGCCCGAAAAAGGAATAGATGAGAACCGTTCAACGCCTTGGCTGCTTCGCCTGAAACACGACAGGGTTTAATTCGTCGTCTTCAAGCGCATCACCAATTGAGAGGCATTCAAAGAGTTTTTCCGGCAACACGTTGCGTTGACCATTGAACGTCGATCCGTCGGGCATGAAAATGATGGAAAATGCGCGCCGTGACATTGGCGTCATGTTCGGCCCTGCTGCATGTGGTGTTAGCCCATTATGGAAACTTGCGTCCCCCGCCTTCATTTCAACACATGTTGGTTGGCAGTGCGTCCAATCTTTATAGACATCAAAAAGAGCCCCAACATTTTTGCCAATCAAAACGTTGTCATATGTGGCTTGTTTGTAGGCGCCGGGAAGAAAATAAAGCGCGCCGTTCTGCATGGTTGTGTCGTCAAGCGCAATCCATATCGTCGTCGCGTTTCGTGAGTAGAAGGACCAATAAGGATCGTCAATGTGCCAGGAAGTGGGATTTGCCCATGGCCCTTTATAGAGCGCTTGATCATGCCACAGCCGGACTGCTGGCACATCTTCCAGCGCCGCTGCCATGCGGCCGATATTTTCATTAAGAACTAGGCCCCTCACCGCATCACTGGTTTGCCAGAGATTGACGCGCTGCTTGAAAACATTGTCGTAGTAGTCATCGCCTAGACGGCCGTCATCATTAGCCCCTGGAATACGTTCATCTCGTGTGTTGACGGCATTGTCGATGAGCGCGCGCCAATTATTCAATTCACCGGCGTCGAGAAACGTCTCAATCTTTAAAAACCCATCCTCGCGATAACGAGAAACTTGCTCATCTGACAAATCCGTCTTCATATCGATTCCCCAATTTTCAGCGCCGTTTGACAATATGGGCGGCGTTCAGGTTCGTGACCTCGCGGCAGCCCAGGAGCGCCATTGTGCGCTCGGTTTCGGTTTTCAGAATTTCGATGGAGCGATAGACGCCGGCTTCGCCGCCTGCAGCGAGGCCATAAAGATAGGCGCGGCCAATCGAGCAAGCGTCAGCGCCGAGTGCGAGCGCCTTGACGATGTGGTTGCCGCGGCGAATGCCGCCGTCGACAATCAGTTCAATATCGTTTCCTACGGCGTCGCGTATCGGCTCGATGCAATCCATCGGTGCAGGCGCGCCATCAAGTTGGCGCCCGCCATGGTTGGAAATCATGATGGCGCTGGCGCCGATGTCGCGTGCGCGTTGCGCATCCTCTGCAGACTGAAGGCCTTTGATAACAAAAGGTCCGCCCCATTCCTCGGCCAGCCATTCGGCGTCGCGCCAGGTGAGGGTGCGGTCAAACTGGCTGTTAACATAATCGATCAACGCCATGGACCCGCCGCCAAGCGCATCGACGCGATGGGAGACATTGGCGAGGCTAAAATCCGGGCTTAATAGGAAGTTAAACGCCCATGCCGGGTGGGTCGCAAAGCTCCATAGGCTGGAGAGCGTAAACCGCGGCGGCATGGTCATGCCGGTGCGCAAATCGCGTTCGCGATTGCCTGCAAGCGGCGTATCGGCGGTGAGGCACAGCGCATCATATTGCGCCGCTTTGCAACGCGCCACGAGTTCGCGGGTGAGGCCTCTGTCTTTGAGGATATAGACCTGAAACATCTTAGGCCCCGGATGGGCGGCGGCAATCTCCTCAAGACTTGTTGTTGCGAGTGTAGAAAGACAATAAAGCGCGCCATGCGTTTCTGCAGCGCGCGCTACGGCAAGCTCTTTACCGTGATGAAATAGTCGCGACATGCCGGTTGGAGATAAAAAGAACGGCAGGTCGAGTTTTTTTCCGAACAGAGAGGTTTTTAAGTTGATGGATTCGATATCATTTAATTGCGACGGGATCAGTTCATAGTCGTCAAACGCGCTTGTGTTGCGCCGGAGCGTCACCTCATCGTCAGCGCCGCCATCGATGTAGTGAAACATTGGCGCGGGCAGGGCGCGTTTGGCGGCCTGTCGAAGATCGGCTATGTTAAAACATCTATCCAATGAGGTCATGCTGAACGCCGTCAAACGATGCCGGACGCGCCGCCCGCAATGGGCGGGCGTTTTGGCGTGAGCAAATTACGATAGTCGCCCGCGCGATAGCAAGCAATCGGGTCAATTGCGCCGCCGCGATTGGCGCGCGCCATGGCGAGGATTGGCGCCACGTCAGTTTCGAAAGCGAATTTGAGCGTGTTTGAAGCCATCAACGCATCGTTTTCCTGTTGAAAGCCGTTAAGCGCTGCGCGGTCAACCAATAGCGCCTGCACATAGGACCGCTGCACGCTCATCGCGGAATTCATCAGGCTTTCAATCGGGTCGGTGACGTTGTGCGATTGATCAAGCATATAGGCGGGATTGAATTCCGGGGCGCCGCGCTGTTCTGCATCGACAAGCTCGTTGAAAACAAGAAATTGCTGATAGGGGTGAATTGAACCGCTATCGAGATCGTCATCGCCATATTTTGAATCGTTGAAATGAAAGCCTGCAAGTTTTTTGAACTGGATGAGGCGCGCAACGATCATCTCTATATTGACGTTCGGCGCGTGATGGCCAAGATCGACTAAAGAGTAAGCTTTTTCGCCTAACTCCATCGCGCACAGAACGCTGGTGCCCCAATCTTGTATTACAGTTGAATAAAATGCCGGCTCAAACATTTTATGTTCGATAAATATGCGCCAGTCGCCAGGCAGGGCGGCGTATATCTCGTGCATCGAGTCTAGGTATCGCTCGAGTGCGCTTGTGAAGTGCTGCTGGCCGGGAAAATTCGACCCATCGGCGATCCAGACTGTCAGTGATTTAGCGCCAAGTGTTTCGCCATAGGCGATGCAATCAATATTATGCGCGATCGCTTGTTCGCGCATGGCTTTGTCGGTGTGGGTAAGGCTGCCGAATTTATAGGAATGCGTCTGGCCTGGTTGGTCTTGAAACGTATTGGAGTTGATGGACGCGAAGGACAGACCAAGCGCCTGCGCCGCGGCGCGTACCTCAGATAGATCATCGACATGGTCCCAGGGAAAATGCGGCGAGACTTCAGGCGTGCAGCACGTTAGCCGGTTGATGACTGCGCAATCTTCGAGCTTTTCCATTACGTTGCGCGGCTCAGCTGCTCCCGGGAAACGGGCGAAACGTGTGCCGCCCGTGCCGACGCCCCAGCTGGGAATGGCAACGGAGAATATTTGCGCAGCCGTGGTAATGGCGGATATATCAATGCCGCGTCGCTCAAGCTTGCGTCCGAGCGCTTCATAGTCATCGTTAAGCGCTGCGCGATGCAACCGGTTATGGGCGCCGACAAACTCCGCATCAAAGATCCCGGTCATAACTATCTTCCCTATCGCACCGTTACCGCGTAAAAGCCGGTGCATGACCGGCGTCGACATTGATGATGTTGCCGGTCGACTTCGCTGAGACGTCCGACGCGAAAAATGCGATGGCTTCCGCGATATCTTCAGGATACACATTACGCTTAAGAAGGCTACGCTGGCGATAATGTTCTTCAAGTTCGGCTTCGGTTATGGAATAGGCTTGCGCGCGTTCTTTCTTCCAGTCGCCGCTCCAGATTTTTGACCCCCTCAAGACCGCGTCCGGGTTGACCACGTTGCAGCGGACGCCAAAGGGCGCGCCTTCAAGCGCGACAACACGCGCTAATTGCAACTCAGCCGCTTTGGCCGTGCAATAGGCAACCGCGTTCGACGAAGCGACGAGGGCGTTTTTGCTGCCGACGAAAATGATCGAGCCGCCACGGTCTTGTTGTTTCATGACCTTGAAAGTCTCGCGCGTCATCAGAAAATAGCCGGTGGCTAAAACGTTTATGTTGCGGTTCCACAAATCGAGGCTGGTTTCGTCAAGCGGCGCAGCGCTGGCGATCCCCGCATTAGAAACGAGGATATCAATACCGCCAAACGTAACCGCAATTTCACGCAGCGCCGCCGCGACGGCCGCCTCGTTTGTAACGTCGCACTGCACAGCGGCAACGACGTCGCTGGAGAACTCTTCTGCAAGTTCGTTAGCCATAGACATAACGGAGCTACCGTCTATGTCCGCAAGCATAACGCAGGCGCCGTCCTTCAACAGCCGCCTTGCGGTTGCCGCGCCTATGCCGCCCGCGCCGCCGGTAATCAGCGCTACTTTTCCGGCAAGGCGTTTCGGTTTCGGCATCCGCTGGAGTTTAGCTTCTTCCAGCAGCCAGTATTCAATATCGAAGGCTTCTTGTTCTGCAAGGCCGACATACCCGCCGGCATTTTCCGCGCCGCGCATGACGTTGATGGCGTTCACGTAAAACTCACCAGCGATGCGCGCCGTTGCTTTGTCCCGTGCGAAGGTAAACATGCCAATACCCGGCGCCAGATAGACAACAGCGTTGGCATCGCGCATGGCCGGGCTCGTTTCGCGTCGGCATCGCTCATAATAAGAGCCGTACTCTATGCGATAGTTTTCAAGTTTCTGGTCTAGCGATAACGTCGCTGATGTGACGGCTTGTTCAATTGAACCTGCCTTAGGATCAATATCGAGTACTAACGGGCGAATTTTTGTTCGCAGGAAATGATCCGGACATGACGTGCCAATCGCGGCGAGCTCATCGACGCGTGCAGCGTCGACAAAATCAAGCACGGTTTGACAATCGTTGAGGTGGCCGATTTTCGGGCTGGATTGGCTTATTTTACCGCGAATGATCGGCATCAAAGCGGACGCGATTTTTCTTCGTTCATCCGCATCAAAAGGGTCCGCAACGCGCCGCTCGCCAAACGCCGCGCCCATGTCTTTTGCGTCAAGCCAGTCGGTCGCAAGCTGAATCATTTCCAGTGTTTTCAAGTAGCATGCTTTCGACGCATCGGCCCATGTAAACAACCCGTGTCCCTGGAGAATTACGCCGTTGAGGGATGGGTTTGCCTCGGCCAAATCGCCCAGCTTCAATCCTAGGTCGAAACCTGGCCTTTGCCAGGCGAGCCAACCCAGGCGCCCTTCGAAAACCTCTTTGGTTAAGACCTCGCTGCCTTTGGCGCAGGCGATGGCGATAATCGAATCTGGATGCATATGATCGACATGGGCGTGCGGGATAAACGCATGCAAAGGCGTATCGATTGAGGCGGCGCGCGCATTGAGATTAAATGTGCAGTGTGGAAGATAGCCGACCATTTCGTCTTCATGATCGAGGCCTTTGTAGAGCGGCCTCAAGCGTCGCAGATTTTCCAGATACAAAGTCGCAAAACCATCCAGTTTCATCGACCCAAGATCGCCGCCCGACCCTTTCACCCATAAAACTTCGGTTGCCTCATTGGTGAGGGGATCAATGCTGGCAATCTTTGCGGACGTATTGCCGCCGCCGAAATTGGTAATCCGCAAATCCGACCCAAGCAGATTTGATCGGTAAAGCAGTAATTCCGGCTCACTTAAGGCCGCCGCTTTGGCGTCAGTCCAATGGCTCTCAAGTCCCGCGGGCATGGATAAATCCTGAATGCGTTGAATTTCGCACGCAGTATCGCACAATATCCGTCATATACAATCAAAAACTTGCAAAAACATTCAAAACCGATAATATGCCTATAGAGCCGCGACAAGGCGTTGCCTCATCTGGAACGAAGAGATCTCAAGACTATGATGGTGAATTCCCTTCTTGTTGTAGATATCGGCAAAACCAATCTCAAACTTACCGTATTGGCGGCTGATGGCTCGGTCGAATTTCAACGGACACAGTCTAACTATTTGTGTACTGATGGTATTTATCCATCCTATGACGTAGAGGCGATTTGGGATTGGCTGGTAACGACAATTGGCCATGTCGCTGTTGACCATCCCATTAGCCATATATGTGTCGCAACGCATGGCGCCGCCGCCGCCCTTATTCACCCTGACATGGGTGAGGGGAGAAACGGGCTTGTGCTGCCGGTTCTAGACTATGAGTGGGAAGGGGTCCGCGAGTGTGATGAGGAATATGATCAGCTTCGACCGGAGTTCAGTGAGAGTTATTCGCCGGCGCTTCCTGCAGGGCTAAATCTTGGGCGTCAATTATATTGGCAGTCGAGACGTTTCTCTAAGGAATTTAAATCAGCGAAATACATTCTTCCCTATGCACAGTATTGGTCCTGGCGCCTGTGTGGGGTTGCGGCGTGTGAGGTGTCGGCATTGGGTTCACACACCGACCTATGGGCGCCGAAAGAAAATACCTTCTCTTCTCTCGTCGGCCGCCTTGGTTGGCGTGAGAAGTTTGCGCCTGTCCGGCCCGCCTGGATGGTCTTGGGCAATGTCCTGCCGCCTGTCGCCAAAACGACCGGCCTTGCCTCTGATTGTCAGGTTTTAACAGGGGTTCATGATAGTAACGCCAGCCACGCAAGGTTCATGGGATTGGTGCGGGATGCTCGTCCAGTCGTAGTCTCGACGGGTACATGGGTGGTTGCCATGCATTCGAGCGGTGATCTGAGCCAGCTTGACCCGCATCGCGACATGCTAGCGAATGTTGATGTTACAGGCGCGCCGATCGCGTGTGCGCGGTATATGGGCGGGCGCGAATTTGCAGAAATCTGTACACGACTTGGTTGTGAAACAAGCGGCGAGTGTTCCGTCCATGATTTACAGTCGGTCATAGATGACAAGGTCTTCGCCCTACCGGACTTTAGCGGCGGCAGCGGTCCATTCGGGGGGCGGCGCGCGGAGATTGTTGCAAACCCTAGCTCTGGTCTTGCATTAGCCAATCTTTATGCCGCGTTGATGATAGATCTAGAGCTTGATTTGCTGGGCGCCAGTGGTCCGGTTGTTATTGACGGCAGCTTTTCACAGAACGAAGCGCTTTGCGCGCTGCTCGCCTCACTCCGTCCCGGATGCAGGATTACCCGCATGTCAGGGAGCGACGGCGTAGCCCAGGGATGTTTGCTGCTCGCTCATTGGAACACGGACCAATATTGTATGCGGGAAACAAGTAAGTGCGAACAAATTAAACTCGAAGGTCTAAGCGCCTATCGCAATGAGTGGCGCCGGCGATGTAAACAAGATAGCGAGGGCCATAATGCTTGAGACCCAACGCCATAATCTCATTCGGGATTTGCTTGAGGAACATGGGACAGTTTCGATTGCCATGTTGGTTGATGAAATTAGCGCATCGGAAGCAACGCTTCGCCGTGATTTGATAAAATTGGCGGAGCAGGGGGAGTTAAAACAAGTTCGTGGCGGAGCGGTGCTAGCGCATGAAAAAGACAGGACCATCCGGCGGCGTCATTTGGCGGGCTCTGCGTTCCTTGGCAATCTTGAGTGTGAAGTTAATGCAAAACGCGCGATTGCCGCTCGCGCAGTAGAATTATGTAACGACGGTGAAGCGGTTATCATTAATGGCGGCAGTACGACATATCATATGGGCGCCTTCTTACGCGGCCACACGTTGAGCATTATGACGAACTCTCTAGCGCTTGGCGTCGATCTAATTGAGAACAGCAACAACCGCGTGATCTTTCCAGCTGGCGAAGCGCATAGAAAATTGAGTTTTATCCTCAATCCGCTGGAAGATGTTGTTACAGATGCGTATCGGGCGTCAAAATATTTTCTCAGCGCTTGCGCCGTTAGCAGCCGGGGCGTGATGGAGGCGGACCCGCTAGTCGCGCGTGCGGAGCAACGCCTTGCAACGCAAGCAGACGAAATCATTCTTCTGGTCGATGCAACGAAAATTGGCAGCAATAGCAGCTATGCAGCATTCGACTTATCGCAAATTGACAAGGTGATTACGGATGATCGTGTCAAAAAAGATGCTTTGAAGATGTTTAAGAAATATAGCGTAGAGGTGTTGATTGTTCAAAGTGGCGCTCACACTAGCGCCAAGCGTAGAGCATGAGCGGCCCGTTTAATCGTATCGCGCGCTGCGGCGACTTCATGCGCGAGAAGTGTGTAGCCGTGTATGACGCCTGGCGCCTCGTCATAGTCAATTGCAACGCCTCTTTCGCGCAGTTTCCCCGCCAGCGCGCGGCTGTCGTCTCGCAGAACATCAAGGCTGGCAGCGTTGATGAACGCAGGCGGAAGGTTTCCCAACTCGGCGTGCAACGGCGAGGCGCGTGGATCGGTTCGCTCGGTTGGGCCGTTCAGATAAAGCGAATAGAAAAACTCCATCGCTTCGGCTGTCATGCCATAGCCCTCGTTAAACAGCGAGCGGGAAGGGGCCTGGCTAGCCATGTCATAGGCGCCGTAAAACAGCAGCATGAAGCGCAGCCATGAGGTATTATCCTCACGCAGCGCAATCGCCGTTGAGAGAGCCAGATTGGCGCCCGCAGAAGCCCCGCCGATGGCAAGGCGTTCAGCGTCTAGCCCAAGTTCAGGCGCGGATTTGCGAATTGATTTCACCGCCGCGATGCAATCCTCTAAAGGGTCGGGGAATTTATGCTCTGGCGCCAGAACATAATCGACGGATACGATGCGTATGCCGCTTGCCAGCGCCAGGCGTCGTAATTTCTCATCTTCTGAATCAAGATCGCCGACAATCCAACCGCCGCCATGGAAGTAAATCAATCCCGGCGCCTCAGCTCTTGCCCCGATGGCGTCATATATGCGCGCCTCACGCTTTCCGAAGGCGCCCTCGATCATTTTATCTTCAATATAGGCGAGCGCCGGCAGGTGGGCGTTCATTGCCGCAAAATCATCGCGCGCGCGACGGCGCATATCAACGACCGGCACATCTGTCATCGGCGCGCGCGCAGCCATGCGCGCCTTCATTCTCTCAAGCGCGGGTTTTATTTCCGGATCGACATAGTGATCATCGTTCATCATTTTATCGAAACTCTCAAAAGAGAAGCCCTCTATTTAAAATATTCCTACTACGGAGTAAGGTACGGCAATAGACAATAAATTCCAATATAAAAATGATACAGTTTCCAAATTATAAAACTTGAGGAACCCATTGCGTGAATCAGCAAAGTGAAAAACTACCTGTCAGTATTAAGCTCGGTTGGGCGGTCGGTGAATTATCGGTTGCGACTTATATCGGTCTGACGATCGCATTCCTTCTGTTTTATTCAACACAAGCGCTCGGTATTTCGCCGTGGCTCGCCGGTCTCGTTCTGTTGCTGCCGCGTCTTTGGGATGCTTTCACCGATCCATTAATGGGGGTGGTGTCTGATCGCACGCGCTCGTCAATGGGGCGGCGGCGCCCCTATTTGCTGGTCGGCGCCGTCTTACTTGGTCTTAGCTTTGTAGGACTGTTTTATGCGCCAGTTGAAGCGAGTGAAATGCGCAAAGCGTTGCACGTACTCTTCTTCTACTTTTTAGCGAGCACAGCGATCACGATTTTTGATGTCCCGTATTCCGCAATGGCGGCGGAGATGACAACGGATTATCGCGAGCGCACATCTTTAACAGGCTATAAGATGATGGCGGCGCGGATTGGCATTCTGGCCGTGTTGTTTGCTGCTCCCGTAGTTTTTGGATCGAATGATAATCTCGCTTCGGGCTTTAGGCTTGTCGGGTTTGGATTTGGTGCATTAATGATAATCGCGGGCGTCGCTGCATTTTACTTAACGCGCAATGCGCCGCGGATTGAAGCGCCCATTCAAAAATTCAGCGCTCGGGACGAAATTGACGCCGTTCGGAAAAACAAACCTTTTCGTGTTTTGTGGTTGGTTTTCCTGTTTCAAAATCTCGCCATTGGCGCCAGCGCTACGACGTTGCTTTACCTGCTTACCATGGTCTTCAAGCTAAACCCGGAGATGATTGGGCCTTATATGGCGATTGGCGCTATCTCGGCGACGGTAGCGACCCCATTTTGGATTGCAGCAAGCCGTCTGATGACGAAACGAAAAGGATATTTTTTAGCCCTGACGATCAGCGCGCTTGTACCTGTTCCATTTTTCTTCGTTGAGCCCGGCGCTTTTGCGATCATGTTTGTTTTGCTCATCATCGCTGGGGCCGGCGATGCGGCGAACCAACTTTTTCCAAATGCAATGGTTCCAGATACCGTGGAAGTAGATGAGTTGCGAACGGGAGAACGGCGCGAGGGGGCGATTTTTGGCGCTTGGGCGTTTTGTAGAAAACTCGGAATGACAACAGGGGCATTTTTGGTGAGTTTGTTGCTGTCAGCATCCGGCTTTGTCCACGGCGCAACGGCGGATGCACAACCTGAATCGGCAATACTCGGCATAAGGTTAATTTATTCAGCGCTGCCAGTTATGTTGTGGCTCTTAGCGATATTGGTTCTGACGCGATACCGCTTAACGGAAGAGGAATTTAATGCGGTTAAAGCTGAAATCGCGGAAAAGGCGCGCCGTAAAACCTAACAAAACTCGATGTCAAAAAACCGGCGGGTTTCATTTTTGGTTTCGGTTTGGCGCGAAATTTTGAATTTGGCGGGCGCAATGATTTCCACCTCCATGGGAGCTGGCGTGTCGAGCGTAAAGTCAACGCCCCGGCTTACACGCCGCCATTTGATATTGATGGCGCCAAGCAGGGTCGGGTAGGCGCCGCAAGCCCGGTCGAGGTCGCAAAATTGCGGCGCAATGCGCACTTTCGAAAAGGCGCGGCCGACAGCTTGAACGCCAAGTACGCGCCGCGATAATTGGTAGACCGGTGTCGCGGAAAAGACGTGGCAGAGGCTGGCGGAGGGTTCAAAACTTTCCCATAAGGTCGTGGCGCCGGCTTCGAGCATGGGCCGGTAAAAATTGCGCATATGCGCGAGCGCCAGATCAAACCTTTCTGTTTTGGCGAACGCCTCATAGAGAAAATGGCAATAGAATGTATTTGCGCCGACGATATCTGTGGCCTCGTTGAAGGGCGGTGCGCTTGTAAAGATTGGCGGGGCGGCTGTAAATTTCAGCGCCTGCGCATCGGAAATTGTTGCAACAATTGTTTGCCAGCGCTCTTTTGGGGCAATATCAAAGGCGATCATCAGCGCATTCGTCTGCTGTGAGATGCGCTCTCCTTGCGTGCCGGTTTGAGGATTGACGCTATCGACATAGGCGCCGCGTTGTGGGTTCCAATGGCGTAAATTAAGAGCATTTGCGACGCGTAACGACATTTCCTTGTAGCGCTGTGCAGCGCGGGGGTAGTCGATCACAGTAGCAAGCTGAGATGCAGCTTGCAGAGCGGCGACATAAAGCGCGTTAATGGCCGCCGCCTCGCCGCTACGATCTATATGCGCCCATTCTATGAAATGCCAGAACGGAATATCGCTAAGTAAACTGTTCTCGTCCTCATGACGCGCAAACCATTGCAGCACCTTTTCAACCGCAGGAAAAAGCTGGCTCACCAGGTCGTCATCGCCGCTTGCAACCCAATAATTTACAACACCTCTTACCCAGTGCAGGCTATAGTCCGGGATGATGACGCCGTCGCCGCGATGATCGCCCGGCGAGAACATTTGAATAAGGCCGTCAGCGCGCTGACTTTCTGCTGCATGACGTAAGAATTGGCGCCCGAGCGGATAAGCGCTAGGTCCAAAAGCAGCCGCCGCAATATCAAAATGAACAACGCCGTCGCCGACCCATTGGCGCTTTTCTCGCCCCGGACAATCTTCGTAAGCATCATGCATACACTGGTGTGCAGTGTGCCGGCCAACGCGCCAAAGATCGTTCAGCAAAGGATCGCTGCATTCAAAGGCGCCGTCAAAACTTGCCGGATAGTTTGTTGTTCTAACGCCTATTTTATGAATTATGACGCCGTTTGGGGCGTTGCGAATGTTAATCTGGAGTGCACGGATGGCGGTCCATTCGAATTTTTCAAATTGTTGACGGCCAGGGCGCGCATGATAACGGAAGATGTGCGCGCCGGTGAGATGGTTCGGACGTTTTAACCCGGTGCGTGAATTTTCCTCACCGCTGAATTCTCCGGGTAACGCTTCGGCTGCTGCGACTTCGATTATTTCACCGCCCTTGGCTTCGATATCGATAAAGGGATAGCCGGTGATGTAAGGGTCAAACGCGAGCATGATTGCAGCATCGCTATTATCTTGTGTACGGACTATGACCGGACCCTGCTCAGCATCAATCAAATTATCAATCGATGTAAACATGTCGTTCGGTGCGTTACATAACGGTTCTTCATAAAGTTGGCGATCAAGCGGCAAATCCGGGTGAGGGGTGACCGCTTGAGTCCAGACGCTGCGGGCTGGCGCGACCTCGTGTTCTGTAAGATGCGGGATTTCCCGAGGCAACAGCGTAGGGAAGGGCTCGTGACTGCCGCGGCCAGTTGCTATATCTCCGGGCGATCCGCGTGAGATCATACATTGCGCTGTCGGCCATAGCGTATCGTCAAAGTCGATTGTCTGCCAGGCAAGCGGCATTTGCGTTGCGTCAAAATCTTCGATGAAGTCCTGTCCCCAACCAGCGCGCGGCGCATCGCGTCGCCATGCCGTCGCCTCAAGGCATTTCCATGATGCATCGGTCAGAACATCGACTATCTCATCGCCGCACCCCGCCGTCAGATCTGCATATAACCCGCCATCGCCAAACACAGGTTGCCAGGCGCCCTTGGTGGTTTCGTACCAGGCAAGATCGATACCCGGCGAATGAACAAGAACGGCGAGGACGTTTTCACCGCCGCTAAGCTGACTTCCAATATCAACATCGTCGACCCGCATATGATGCGGGCTTGCACGGGCTGGGCCGCGCGCGACGCGCGTATTATTCACGAATAGTTGGTAGCGGCCATCACAGGTGATTTTAATGCGGCCAGTATTGGGTTTAGAGGGAAGGTGGAATTTCTTTCGAAACAGAAACCAGCGATTAACACCGTCATCCCTGCGCAGCGGCTCCTGATTGACGAGGCGGAAATAGGCGCCGTGATCGATGGGTTGATCGACGGTCCAGATAAAATGCGCGCGGCGTATCACTGAGTTTCAGGCCCAATCGATAATAAAGTCTGGCGCACACTAAAGCAGTTTGTTGAAAAGCGCAGCGGGGAAGGCATGCTATTGTGTTACAGCTTCAAAAACTCGCAATCCGTTGCCGCCGATGATTTTCGCTGTCTCTTCAACGCTTAAACCGCGCTCAAGCATCTTTGCGACAACATCCGGGAATTGCCTGTAATTGTCCCAAACGGGTTGAAAATTCGCGTCCATATCCGTGCCGATGCCGACATGATCGACGCCAACGGCATCTATCAGTTCAAAGACCCGGTCGATAAGACCGTCGAGATCACTAATGCCAATGCCGGCCGGCCAGGCGCCAATAACACCGCCCGCAGCGGCAATTTCTTTTGCCAGGTTGAGACTGATAAACCGCGGAAACGTGAACGCCGCCGTGTTGATATGCGTATGCGAACAAATGACGGGGTGGCTGGATTTTTTCAGGATTCCGAACGTTGTTTCCTCACTAGCGTGTGCGACATCGATAATGACACCGCTATCATTCATGGCGCGAATGACCGCGGCACCAGCTTCCGTCAGGCCATTGTGGACAGGCGCCGCCGTCATGATGTCGCCGAGTTCATTGACCCGGTAGTGTAGGGGATTGATGCAGCGTACGCCGTCGGCATGGGCTTCAGCCACGCGTTCGGCGTTGCCTTCCAGGAAGTCACCGCCCTCAACGCCAAGCATCGCGCCGACGCCGCCGTTCTGTTTTACTTTTTGGATATCAGAGGGGGTTAGTATTTTTTCAACCAAACCATCTGTGACCAGCTTGTTCAAGAACCCGATTTGCGTGCGATAACTCGCCAGGGCTTCGCCTGGTTCGAAATCACGGCTAGCCGTGGGCCCGCCATTAACGAGGTCGAGAATTTCGACATCGGCAACCGCACAAAACACAGCCGCGTTCATGCCGCCCGCACTCATGTCCGCAACAGCGCTCTCTTCACTTGCACCGGCTTGGATGAACGCCTGTAACGCCGGCGCTAGATTTTTGACGCCGCGAACAAACGTGACGCCTGGATGCGCATGTAGGTCGAGCGAAGGGCGGTCCGCAATCAGCGCTCTGGCGCGTTCAAGCAGCGTCAGATCGGGGACAGATTTTTGTCCGCATGTGGCGAGTCCGAGCGCAGCGCCTGTGCCAAGGAGAAGTTCACGGCGTGTGGTCATTTCGGATGTTCCTCGTCATTTGAGATCATTGAAATATAAACGATTGCCTCGATTATTGAAACGCCCGGCGCAGCGCAGCCGGGCGTTTCTCGTGAGTTCAATATCAGTTAGAATTTGAGGCGGACCGTAGCCCCCCAAATGCGTGGGTTGCGTGATGTGACCAGGCCTTGGAACGCAGTAAACCCAAGCGGCGTCGCCATCGGCGTCACCAGGCTTGCCGCGGTGTCAAAGCGGCTTGCTTGATTGGGAAGGAAGGCGCCAGTGACGGCGGATTTTTCATTTGTCAGGTTTTCAACCCAGATGGAGAAGGAATACCGGTCATTTTCAATACCGGTGCGCAGATTAACAAGCGTCGAGGCCCCGACAAAAGCATCCGCCGTTTGAATGATGCTTTGTTCGGACTGGTAGGAAACATCAACCCTTGACGTCCAGTCAAATTTATCCGTAAGCGGACGCGTATATTGCAGCGTGCTGTTTGCGGTGTATTCGGAAACAAACTGCAGCCTGGTGCCATCGAGAATAGGGTCGAAACCGAATGCGGCCAGGATGGCGAAATTGTAGCTGTCATAGGTTGAATCTGTGTAAGCGAAGCCACCGGTGAAGTCGAGGCCGGGCGCGAGGTTCGCCCGTAACTCCGCTTCAACGCCTTTGACTGATGTCTCGCCCGCATTGGCGTTCAAAACAGCAAATGTCGCTCCGAGCGCGCGGACAATCTGGTCGTTCCAGTCGATGTAAAAGCCGGCAAGGTTAAGCTGTACCCGCCCATCAGCAAAGGTGGTCTTTGCGCCGACTTCATAGTTCCAGCTTGTTTCCGGCTGATATGTGCGTTCACTATCGAGAATGGCGCCGGCGACAGTCACAACATTGAAACCACCGGTTTTAACAGCTTTGGCTGCACTGGCGTAGAGGAATATATCATCTGACGCCTGATAATCGAGCGTGATGCGCGGTACGAAGTTATCGAAGTTGGCGGTTTCCTGAAAAGTTCCCTGCGCCATGGTAAGCGGGTTGGTATCAACCGCAAGCGCAGTTTTTTCTTCTGTTGTCCAGCGCCCGTCAAACGCAAAACCAAGCCGGTCGGTGATGTCGTATTGCAGTTGGCCAAAAACAGCGAAGCTTTGTGTGGTTTGGTTTGTGTTGTTAATGGCGCCGGGCGGCAACAATCCGCCCAATGGGGACGGCGCTAACGCGGCTGCAAGCGCGGCCGCGCCATCGACGAAGAGATCGGTTGTGTCGGTATCCAGATCCAGATCGTAGTAAAATCCGCCAAGCATCCACCGGAAGCGTTGATCGCCGGGCGAGGTGATCCGCAGTTCCTGGCTGAATTCTTGTTGTGATGTGTCGCCAGTGGAGAACCGGATGCTTCTGGCCTCATAGTCGTTGTCAATCGCTGTTGCATTATTAAAGTCGTTGTATCCAGTGATTGAGGTGAGTGTGTAACCATCCGCGACCTCCCAATCCATCGACAAGGAAATTGTCAGATTTTCCCGGTTTTGAAAGCCGGGCGTCACCGCAAAGCCGGTTTGCTCGTTGGGAACTTCGCCTAAAAATCCCTGCAGCGCGTCAGGTAATGGCGCTGGCGTCGGGTTTGATGGGCCAAAATTATTTGTAGCAAACCTCAACGGATCGTCGCCGTCATTGGTGTCTTCATAACCGACCCGCAATGTCGCCTCAAAATTCGGCGCCGGCGTTGCAGTAAGAGCGCCGGAGAGAACGATAGTTTGCCTGTCGTCAAGATCGCTGCCGGTCAGCTCGTTGGTGAAATAGCCGTCGCGCCGGAAAAACCTACCGCCGAGGCGAAAATAGAGGCCATCCTCGATGATTGGTCCGCTGATATTGGCGCGCCCGTCGAAATGGCCTGACTTGCCGGCCGTCAACTCAAGCGCTCCCTCAAAATCATTACTCGGATCTTTGGTGATAAAATTTATCGCGCCGGCAAATGTATTGCGTCCGTAAAGCGCACTTTGCGGTCCTTTTGCGACTTCGACGCGCGCAATGGAACCGCCAAGGAGTGAATCCATGATCGTACGAGAAGACTGATAGACGCCGTCAATGAAGAACCCGACATTAGGCTCGCCAATCGTCGTCGACTGGCCGCGAATAACCGGGGTTGAGGCGCCGCCGCCGAACAGGGGCGCGAATGTGAAGCCGGGCGTTAAAAGCGCGATATCTTCAACGCTGGTGATGCGCGCACTTGCGATATCTTCCGCCGAAAATGCGGTCACCGCAACCGGTACAGTTTGCAACGACTCCTCGCGTTTTCTCGTGGTGACGATGATAACATCACGCCCGCTTTCATCAGCGGCGTCCTCTTGCGCAAGCGCTGGCGCGATGTAAGAAAATGGCAGCATGGATACGCCTGCCAACAGTGTTAAAATCTTTCTCGTTCTAGTCATTATACCCCTCCTATTAGGTCCCCTGTGATTTCGTTCTAGCGACAGTCTCATTTGCCCGGTTCGGGCGACGTCATTCCCATTCGTCATGCTCGATGCGGCGGGCTGAAAAAAATGCATCGATTTTATCAAAAGCGTTATAGAGTGCGCCTCGCTCTTCTTCTGTCAGACACGATTCAACTTCGTCTGAGAATTTTTTTCGCTCTGGCGCAATCGCGTCATGTGCATCGGCGCCTTTTTGCGTAAGCATCACCAGCATCATACGGCGATCGCGTTTTGAACGCCGCGCTTCAATCAGCTGATGTTTTTTTAGATATTGAACAGCGCGTGATATGGTTGCGCTATCAAGCCCCATGGCGTCTGCAATTTCACGATTTGTATGCGGACCGGTTGATGCCAGTAACGATAATATACGCCAATCGCGGATGCGGATGGCGACGCCGTCAATGATCATCTTGCCGCGATAAGCAAGATTGAGCGTCAACGTGAATGCGCGATAGGGAAGATAGGTCCGAAGCTCTAAGGCGTTGCGGACTTTAACGTCTTTTGGAAAACGCCTCATACGTAGCGGCGGATCCGGAAATTGCACCAATTTCACCACTTTTTCTTCCTCGCTGCATACCTCAATCATGTGCATTGTAATGTTTTTAATTGCAAACGCAATAAAAAACATGCTTTATCATCATAATTGAATTGAATGCATGTTTACATAAGGAGAATGCGGGGGATGAGAAGTGACAAAAACCAACCCGGAGGGGGTGAATGCGTTCTGAGCCGTCGGTTGGTGATGGGGATGGGAGCTGCCAGCTTTGCGGGGTTGGCGTTTGGGATTGGACCGGCCATAGGCGCGCCTAGAAAAAAAGTGGGGACAGTTGAAATGCGATTGGCAGAACTTGGGGTGATGCTTCCTCGACCAGCGGCGGCTGTGGCGACTTATGCGCCGTATCGGATTGTGGGAAATATGGTTTATATCGCAGGGCAAGGGCCTTTCTCCGACGAAGGCGCCAAGGTATCTGGAAAAGTAGGACGCGACTTAACAGTTGAGGAAGGTGCGTATGCTGCACGTCTTACGGCCATGAGTGTCATGGCGCAGGCGAAAGCGGCCTGCGGCGGGGACCTGGAACGGGTGGTTCAATGGGTGCGCCTTACTGGATATGTGAACAGTACGGATGATTTTACCGAACACCCTAAAGTCATCGATGGCGCTTCTGACCTGCTTGTGGAAGTCTTCGGCGAGAGGGGGCTGCACGCGCGTTCAGCGATTGGGGTTAACGCGCTTCCATACAACATTGCGGTCGAAATCGAAGCGACTTTTCAGCTTCGCGTTTAAGGGTGGTGACCCAGGTGCGATCTCACACGAAAACGGCCATGAAACTCATCTTTTCCATTCTTCTGGCGCCCATGCTTTATGCTTGTGTCGCTTCCTATGAAAAGGGATTGGAAGACAATTCGGATATAGTGTTCATCAATGCCGAATTGTCACCGCCGCTGGGGCCATATTCCAGCATTGTTCGGGCGGGCGGGCTTTTTTTTACATCAGGTATTGTTGCCTTTGACGCTGAAAAAGGCGCCTTTGCGGCCGCCGATATTGGTGCGCAGACAGAGCAGGTTTTTGATAATCTTGAGACGGTATTGGCAAGCGCCGGCGTTGGTTTGGGTGATCTGGTCAAGATTACGGTCTATTTGAAAAACCCTTCTGATGTGCGCGCGATGAACGCGGTATACGAGCAAAGGCTAGGCAATCTCCGACCGGCGAGGACCACCGTTCCCGGCGCCGATTGGGGACGGGACGATATTCTCATAGAAATTGACGTAGTCGCTGTTTTTCGAGGCGCGGAGAACACGCATTAGTCCGGATGAAGAGGTTTTAAGATTTTCTTCGAAGGCAGATGTCTTGAAGCAGACGCTAGTTATGCAGGGCGACCTATTCACAGCATTCCTGTGAAAAAATCTGCTAAATCGTTTCTTGGTTTCAAGGGTGGATATACTCCCCGGCAGGCTCGCCCTAGAATGGGGAATGCTTCGGGCAGAGCCTGCGGATAAAAAACTACGTTTTGTTGTTTGCGATTTTATCCATGATTGCCGCGTGGTTTTTTGATGTTATGGAGTACAACGAAAAAACTATACCGGATAAGAAAATTAACAAGATCGGGATGAGGACGCTGAAATTATGTAGCGCATTTAAAGTCTCTTGTTGTTGCTCATGATTTGCCTGATAGCCGAACATATCCAGCATAAGCCCAACCGTAAGCCCGGCTAAGGCAATGGCTATTTTTTGTGTAGCAGAGGCGAAACCGATCAGTCCTGATTCCATTCGCCTTCCAGATTTCCAGTGCCCGTAATCAATTGTATCTGGAAGTATGCTCCAAAACCCAACAGCGAATGCGCTAAAGCCGATTGCGATGAACACATACGCAGTGATTGCGGTGAATGTGTTGTGTTGACCGGAAAAATAGAGCGCGACGAGGCTGACAAGGGTAAAGCCGCAGCCTGCGAGAAATGCAGGCCTCTTGTCAAATTTCATATATGCCCAAACCCAGCATGGGATTGCCAATAACGGCGCCGCGGTCATTAATATAATGGCTATTCCACCAGCGGCAGGCGCCTTAAGGATATACTCGAATCTATATAATATGGTTTTGATAATTATCATATTCGCGATAGTCAGTAAAAAGATTGAAGCAACTAGGATTATAAATGGTTTGTTCGCCAGGAGTAATGTCGCAATTTTATTGACGGCATAGCTATTCGACACACCTTGTTGGTTTGATGCATCGGATAGGCGCCGCTCAATCGTTCCCGCGAATGTGAGATATATCAGCCCGGCGCCTACAATACCTGCAAAAGCGCTGGCCCAAAGAAATGCAAATTTGTCGGACATGACGTTGCGAAAGCTTGTTGCGAAAAGGACAATTAATACGCCTCCAATGGCGCCGAAAAGCATTCTGACGCCAGCCAGGCGTGTTCTTTGCGTAGCGTTGAATGTTAATCTGGCGCCCAATGCGCCATAGGGTATCGAGACGGCTGTGTAACAAAGGCGAAAGACTATGTGTGTCACGATTGCGCCTACGATTACCCATTGTGCGGGCAACGCCCATGGCGCGGTGAAGAGGAGCATGAACGAAATGCCAAGCGGGATGGCGCCAAATAGGAGGTAAGGCCGATATCGGCCCCATCGCGTGCGCGTGCGATCTGCGATCACGCCCATAGCGGGGTCGCTGATCGCATCGACAAATCCGCCGATGGCATAGACGATGCCTGCGGTCGTGTTGGGGAGGCCGACGACATCGGTGTAAAAATACAAAAGGAAATAACCAGCGCCTTGCCAATAGAAATTCAAACCCATATCGCCCACGCCATAATTCAACATGGCGCGCCAGCTGAGGGTGGAAGTTGGTTTTTGGGTTTGATTCATGGTTGTGAGCGTGTCAGACACAACCCATTATGGGAAGGCTGAAATTGGCTGTTGATGTGATGTAATGATAAATCCTGAACTAGAACGCGACAGGCGCGCGACCGCCAGATGAAGTCACCTGGAAAAAAAAACGGTTCGCCCCCGACAATAATAGACGTTGCCAACCTGGCCGGCGTTTCTATGAAAACCGTGTCGCGCGTTGTTAACAACGAAGCGACAGTGCGCGCCAAGACGCGCGAGCGTGTTCAAAAAGCGATCGATAGCCTTAGCTATCAGCGAAACGTTTTTGCGCGCGGCCTTCGTGCGGATCGCTCGCTGGTTCTTGGGTTGTTATATGAAAATCCGCAAGGCGATTACCCAGCAGATATTTTGCATGGCGCGCTAGCCTATTGCCGTGAGCATGGCTACCACCTTGTTGTAGAGGTGCTTCGGGGCCCTGATATGGGCGGGCAGACTGCGCGCTTCTTGTCCCAGACCAAGTTGGATGGCGTTTTTATGACACCGCCCGTTTGCGACAATGCAAGCGTATTAAAAGTATTGAAAAATTTTGGCGTTTCTTATGTTCGTATTTCACCCAACAAGCCAAAACGTGGCGAGCAATATATTGCTATTGATGATTTTGCCGCCTCCAAAGAAGTCATCGATTACCTTATTTCGCTCGGGCATCGGCGAATTGGCTTTATAAAAGGAATGCCAGGACACGCGTCGACGCAAGCCCGGTTGGAGGGTTATAAGAGTGCTCTTGAGGGCGGCGAAATTGACTTAGATGAAAGTCTTGTCGTTGAAGGAAACTTTGATTTCGAATCTGGCGTTTTGGGAGCGGAAACCTTACTTGCGTTATCAGAACCGCCGACGGCTATTTTTGCGGGCAATGACGAGGCGGCGGCGGGCGTGCTTAGCTATGCGCATTCGCACGGCCTGTCGGCGCCGCAAGACCTATCGGTTTGCGGTTTTGACGGCGGTACAATCTCAAAGGTTGTCTGGCCCAAACTGACAACGGTGATGCAGCCGATACGATTGTTAGGGGAAAGTGCGGTTCGCCTCTTGATCGCTCGCGACGGCAACGAACACAAAGCCGCAAAGCCGGTAATTCTTCCGCATACGCTAATCATCGGCGATTCAACGGCGCGACGATGAAAGGCTTATGGGGGAATTGAGATTGGTTCCAGGACAGATTTTAGGGATCGGCGTCTGCGGGAATAATCTTATTATAATACGTTGATTATACACGTATATTGCAAGATTTTGGACAGGTTTACATAAAAATGACAAGCTTGTCATTGACTCATGGCTAAACGCGCAATACACATGAAACCGAAATTGACAACCTTGTCATTTTGGAGGGGTATATGACCAAGAGAAATGCTGCGCAATTTTATGTGCTTAGTTTACTGGCGTCGTCAGCGCTTGTTCCAGCGACGGCGACGGCACAAACGGCGAGTGATTTAGATGCTGAAGATACCCGTGATGAAATTATTGTTACGGTCGAGCGGCGAGAGCAGGGCCTGCAGGATTTAGCAGCGACGGCGAGTAACTTTGATAGTGATATGCTCGCCCTTACCGGTGTTAATTCTATAGAGAACCTTGATAGATTATTGCCAGGATTGCAGATCGGCAATCAGGAAGGCAACATCGAAATATTTATCCGAGGTATCGGCTCCGATAATAATACGGAACTCGGCGACCCGGCTGCTGCAACGCATATTGACGGCGTTTATATTCCGCGCCCATCGGGCTTGAGCAGCGTATGGCATGACATAGAGCGGGTTGAGGTAAATGTCGGACCACAAGGAACTTTGCGCGGACGCAACGCAACGGCAGGTACGCTAAACATCATATCAAAGAAACCTGAGCTTGGTGTTTTATCTGCTGAGACGGAAGTCGAATTTGGAAACTACGACACCACAGCATATCGCGCGGTTCTCAACATTCCATTGTCGGAAACTGCGGCTTTCCGTGTCTCCGGCATGGCGTTTAACCGGGACAGTTTTTATACCAATGTTGGGCCAACAGCAAACTCTGTTACAATTCCGGGTGAAGACGATGATTTCGGCATTCGGGCGCAACTGCTCGTGGAGCCCAACGACCGATTGCGCGCCCTTTTCTCATTCGATTACAACGAAGAAAAGGGAACGGGATATCCGGTCACGAATGTGGCCGCCGCGATTGGCTTTGCTGGATTGCGCGCCGATGAGTTGGCAGACCCGCGCCGTGTGGTTTATGGCAATGGATCTTCTTCGGAGGACACGACACATTGGGGCGGTTCGGCAAATATAACTTATGATTTTGGCGGGGTCTCTGTCGAATATCTCGGTTCATATCGTCAACTAGATTTTTCGACATTGCAGTTCAATCCGTTGACGCCAGAATTTCCCGGGGTCGATACATTTTTCACGGATGCAAATATAAACCAATATAACATTTTCCAGTGGGAGCGAGATTCGAACTCTATCATTCAGGAGCTGCGTCTGTTCTCGGCAGATGACGCACGCCGTTGGCGGGTTTTATCTTCGCGAGGACCAGTACACATTTCTTGGCGGCACGGATGACCGCGCGCCGTTTTTCCTCGGCATAGAATTCAACCAGCCGAATACGGATTCAGAATCCTTGTCCTTTTACGGCGACGCCACATATGATTTAACAGACCGCTTACGCATCACTGGCGGTGTTCGCTGGACGGATGAAAAGAAATCCCGTTTCGGCGGTATTGGGGTTCTAGGCGGTATTGGCGGTATTTTTGGCGCCGATGGCTCTGGGCCGCGTATTGGCACGCCGGGATTTGAGTTTGCTATACGCGACCGAACCATCTTCGACCCCGATATTGACGGCGACGGCGTAATTACAAACGATGAACGGCTCACGACTTATTTGGACGGAATATCATCGTTTGGCGTCGCAGATGATTTCCAGACACTTTTAAATGCAGGCAATGCCGGCGGCATTAGTGTTACGGCGCAGAACGCTTCGGTAGGGGATAAATTCGTCGATTGGCGTGCGAGACTGGCCTATGATGTTAGCGATAACAATTTGCTTTATGCGCTCGTATCAACCGGGCACACAGCACCGGGACTGAATGATAACATCACGCCGACGATTGCACCGACTTATCGAGGCGAAAAAGTCACGTTATACGAAATTGGGTCAAAGAATGAATTTAAAATAGGCGGAAGAAACGCCACGTTCAACATCTCGGCTTTCTACAACGATTATCAGGACCAGGTGTTTCAGTCTTTGATCAGCGTTCAAACGGCCGCTTCAATCATTGGCGTTGACCCCGGATTGCTTCCTGGCGGCGGCGGGTCAATCGCATTTCGTTTCAACGCAGCAGAATCATCGATCAAAGGGGTGAATATAGAAGGCGGGATTGACCTTCCGGGAAACATGCATCTGTCCACGAATATCCTTTATCTTGATGCAAAGTTTGATAAAGGTGAGGTGGTTGATCCGCGCTTCGGCGCCTTTACAACCTTCCCGAATGCCGACCCAAATCGGTTTTATGGTCCCTTCGATCCAGCGACGCAGCCGAACTTTTTCGACTTCCTTGCTGGCCCTCCGTTCAATCAAACTTTGAATGCGTTTGACTTTGATGGCGACGGGACAATTGAAGGCGCAGGAGAGGATCTGGTGCGCGATCTCAAAGGGAATCGATTGCCGAGATCGCCAAAATGGTCGGCCAATGTGAACCTTTCGCAGTCTATCGATTTGCCGCGCGGATCGCTGGATTGGCTTTTGAATGTGGCCTATCGCGGAACGCACTTTCTTACCCCGTTCAACGGCACGGGCGTAGAACCATTGACGGGCGAACCAGTTCCATCGTTCTTTGATAAAGTCAGCAGCTATGTGACCGTCGATTTTGGCGCCGGATATAACTTCGATGATGACGGCAATCTTCGTTTGGAAGGCTACGTATCCAATTTAACGCAGAAAACCTACGCGACATCGCAACTGTCCGACGCATTTAATTTCAACCGATGGTACAATAATCCGCGAACCTACGGTATGCGGCTTAAGGCGAAATTACAGTGGGATTGATAGTGTTTTCTCACGCGGCCGCAAATACTTATCGTGTTTGCGTGCAGACGAGGTTCTAAACAGTCCTCCCAGGCGGTCGGAGCGTTCGCGTTCCGGTCGCCGTCTTTGTTTGTTGGTAAAAACGGAATCGGTACATGAATCTACAACCATTGAAGGCGTTTGGTTCCGTCCTCATTGCCATTCTCGGCGTTGCCGGATGTGTTGCGGTTGAAACCACGACGGAACCCCAAGACTATTGGGCGCCAATAAGTACACCGTTTACAGATGAAGAAGGCGTTGAAGAACGCATCGATGGTATTGTTGTTCGTATGTCCATTGAGGAGAAGGTCGGCCAAATTATTATGGCTGAAATTCAGTCCATTACGCCAGCAGAAGTAAGGCAATATCATATCGGCGCCATACTGAACGGCGGCGGCTCTTATCCGAGCACGGAAAGATACAGCCCCTTGCAGGCCTGGGTGGATATTGCCGATGCGTTCTATGACGCATCTATGGATAACACTGACGGAAAAGTCGCAATACCCATAATATGGGGAACGGACGCGGTACACGGGCACAATAATGTTGTTGGCGCTACGCTCTTTCCACACAATGTCGGTTTGGGCGCCATGCGCAATCGCGCGCTTATGCGTGAGATTGGCGCGGCGACGGCGCGCGAGGTTGCCGCAACGGGCATCAACTGGACTTTCGCTCCGACGGTCGCGGTTGCCCGTGATGATCGGTGGGGGCGAACATATGAAAGCTATTCAGAGGCGCCAGAAATAGTCGCGCAATACGCCAAGGAGATGGTCATAGGATTACAAGGCCACCCCGCTTTGGGAAATGTGTTCTCGGCGGGTAAAGTTGTCGCCACAGCAAAGCATTTTATCGGCGACGGCGGGACGACGCTCGGAGATGACCAGGGCGATACGCAAATTGACGAGCGGAGCTTAAAGGAAATCCACGGCGCCGGTCACATCGCTGCGATTGAAGCCGGCGCGCAGACGGTTATGGCCACCTTTAACAGCTGGAATGGCGTTAAAACGCACGGGAACAAATATCTGCTGACCGAAGTGTTGAAAAATCAGCTTGGGTTTGACGGGTTTGTTGTCGGCGATTGGGATGGGCACGAACAGATACCGGGATGTACGAGTTCAAAATGTGCGCAAACCATCAATGCCGGCGTCGATATGGTTATGGTTCCGACTGACTGGAAGGAATTTTATAACAATACCATTCGCCAGGTTCGCAAGGGTGACATCAGCACGGAACGTCTAAACGACGCCGTTCGGCGGATTTTGCGCGTGAAAATTCGCGCCGGCCTGTTCGAAAAGGGCCGGCCTTCAACGCAACCGTTCGCTGGTCAGACGGATATAATCGGCAACCCGCAACATCGTGCGCTTGCGCGCCAAGCTGTTCGGGAGTCGCTTGTCCTGCTGAAGAATGCTGGCCTATTGCCCCTTGATCCGGGGCAAAAAATCCTGGTTGCCGGCGCGGCTGCGAACAATATGCCAATGCAGGCGGGCGGCTGGTCTGTCACTTGGCAAGGCGGAGACACTAGCAATGCGGATTTTCCTGGCGCAACGACTATTTTCGCGGGCATTCAAGCCAAAGTTTCCACTGCTGGCGGACAGGCAGACTTAAGCGTAAGCGGGAAGTTTGAGACGAGGCCGGATGCGGCAATCGTAGTTTTTGGTGAAACACCGTATGCAGAATTTGAAGGCGATCTGGAAGAAGGCGTTGATTTTGAGAGCGAAAATGCGCTTAAAATATTGCGCGCGTTAAAAGGCGCAGGCGTTCCCACCATCGCGGTTTTTCTTTCAGGCCGGCCGCGTTGGGTGACGCCGGAAATAGATGCAGCTGACGCATTTGTTGCAGCATGGCTTCCCGGTAGTGAAGGCGCCGGCGTTGCGGACGTTTTGTTCACTGATGAGAGTGGCGCTATTCAGCATAATTTTGTCGGCAAACTGTCGTTCACTTGGCCAGCCTCGCCAGACCAGCAACCGATCAATATTGGCGACGCCCAATATGAGCCGCTTTTTCCCTTCGGATTTGGATTGAATTATCAGGACGATGCGCCTGAGCGCTAGTGGATTAGGCGCTCGCGTTGAATTCGACCAACGCGGCCGCCGCGCGAAAAATATAGGCCATTTATGTCGCTTGCTTTGATCGATATTATTGTTGTCGCTATTTATGCCGTGGCGTTAGCCGGGATTGCGATATGGGTTTCTCGCGAGCCAGCGGGCGCAACAAAGAATACGGAAGATTATTTTCTCGCCGGCCGAGCATTGCCGTGGTGGGCTATCGGCGCCTCGCTGATCGCATCGAACATATCGGCTGAGCAAATTATTGGCCAATCCGGACAAGGCTATGCCGTTGGCATCGCCATAGCGGCTTATGAATGGCAAGCCGCGATTGTGCTGCTGATTGTCGCGAAGTGGTTCCTGCCTATTTTTTTGAAACGCGGCATATTCACGATGCCGCAATTTCTCGAGCAACGTTACGGGCGCGGCGTTAAATCATTAATGTCGGTCTACTGGATTATTCTTTATACGGCCGTTAATCTTACGACTGTACTTTGGTTGGGCGGGCTGGCGATGAATTCGCTTACCGGATGGCCAGTGATGATGTCCATGGCCGCGCTCGGCTCATTTGCAGCGATCTATTCACTCTATGGAGGGTTAAAGGCGGTTGCATTAACGGACATCATTCAGGTTGTGATCTTAATCATGGGCGGCCTTGCCATCACCTGGATTGCGCTCGACAAAATCGGCGAAGCTTCTGGCGCTCTGGCGGGATTATCGCGTCTGTTTTCAGAAATGCCTGGCCACTTTGAAATGATCTTACCGCGCGATCATTCGGCTTATGGAGACCTTCCCGGCATTTGGACATTGCTTGGCGGTTTATGGGTGCTGCATTTTTCCTATTGGGGCTTTAATCAATACATCATTCAACGCGCGCTCGGTGCGGAAAATCTTGGCGAGGCGCAAAAGGGGTTGGCGTTTGCGGCGTTCCTGAAGTTGCTCATTCCGTTGATTGTTGTCATCCCCGGTATCGCGGCGGTGATGCTTGCCGGGCAGGGCGCCATAGATGGCGCGGCGCTCGCGGAAAAATCCGACCACACCTATGGCGAATTGATGAAGCTTGCGCCAGCCGGATTACGCGGTCTGGTGTTTGCAGCGCTAATCGCCGCGGTTGTTTCATCGCTTGCTTCAATGATGAATTCTATTTCAACGATTTTCACGATGGATGTGTATCGATCTATCTTCCGCGAGAGAACTGAACATCATTATGTCACCGTCGGCCGGATTTCCGCATTTTCTGCAATGGTGATTGCGCTGTTACTAGCCAAACCGTTTATCGGCGGATTTGAGAGCGGATTTCAAACCGTTCAGGAATATTCCGGCTTTATCGCACCGGGCGTCGTCGTCGTTTTCCTTTTGGGCTTTTTCTCAAAACGAACAAACACACTCGGCGCTTTCGCTGCATTGCTCGGTTCTATCTTGTTTAACATCGCGCTGAAGTATAGCGCGCCGGATATTCCGTTTATTATTCGCATATGGATTGTATTTATGTCGTGCCTTGCCGCCGCAATCGTATTTTCCCGGATGACGCCGGCGCCGAAAACGGATCAGCCTGTTCAACTTGGCGATATCACCTTTTCAACACATCCGCTGTTCAATTTTCTGGCGTTGACGGTGACGGCGATCCTGATCGGTCTTTACATGGCCCTGTGGTAGGATTTGTCTGCACGCCCAGTCACGATCACGCCGTTGGTTCTTTGATCCGCCCCCCCCTGAACCAAGAGCCACAGCATGAAGATCAGTTCTCCGAAGAATGTGACCATGATGAATCCAAGATAGGCGTTGGGGTATAGGAATGGGCTCAAGTATGAGATGACGTAGCCGAGGCCGGCGATGGCCACGAGGGCGCCGATGATTTTGGGGATGTAGCCGGACCGGTAAACCAGGTAGCCCACGAGGAACAACTGCGCCCTGAACAGGGGCATGCTCGTTGACCATTCGTAGCGCCACGAAAGCAGCAGAGCGCCGATCTGCGCATGCAGTTGATCGGAACCAAACTCCGCCAAATAGCCGGGCGCGCCCAGGCGACAAGAATGTCACCGATTGCAGTGATTAGGTAACACAACATCGCGCCGAGAAAGAGACCCTCTTTGGACTGAGTGTTTTAACTCGTCGCTTCGATATCGCCTAGAATAAACAGTTTCGGGTAGAGATGAAACTCAGCGACTGGCGCAGCAAACGCCATGATCAGCCGGCAGACGCTTTATCGCAAGCTCAAGGCCGAAGGCGCGCAATAACAAGTGCGTCTTGGACGAGCTTCGCCACACGATGGCGTTGCACTTTCTGAACGGCAATAGGGCGTCCGTGAGCGAGACGGCTTATCTGATGGGTTTTCCCCATCCGGCAGCGTTCTCGCGCGCGTTCAAACGATGGACCGGCGAGAGCCCGCGGGCGTACAGGTCATATGGAGCGAATGCATGTTACCTCTGACCATAGTACGCATGACTGTGGGCTGGGTGATCCAGCAGAAAACTACTGGCTACGATGCGAGCTTCAGCCCCTTGCGCATTGTGGCGATATCATTTTTTGTCACTGATTTGGCCAGGTGTAAAAACGAAAAGGCGGCAATGTTTGTAAGCTTGGGCAGGCTCTTTTCCCATTCTTTTCCCGGCCCGACAAAAGGCGTGTGTCCTTCTATTGAGGCGGATATAAATACGCCGACCAATTCCCGATCGTTTTGGGTGAGAGCGGGATTTATGGCGCCAATCAACTCGATCAAATGCGCCCGGGCGCGCTGATACATTTTATTCATTTCCGCCAGGGCATATTGGTTATGGTTAGATAGAGCCCATAACTCAGGAAAAAAGACAGATGTTTCTTTTGTTCCAAGATCGCTCATAATCATTTCGATGATCGATACAAATTTTTCTGCCGCAGAAAGGCCAGCGTCTTTTGCGATATCATCAAAATCATCAATGTAGCCTTGAAGCACAGCATCGACCATTCCATGCAGCAAATCATCCCGGGTCGGATAATGGTAGCTGACATTGCCTCTGGAGAGCGTGCAGCGGGCGGCGACTTTTTGAATACTAAACTCGCCATAGCCATGCTCAATGAAGATTTCGAGCGCGGCTTTTAAGATAATACTCTTCGTGCTTCGGCCTTTTGCGGATTTATGGCCCTCAGCTGGCGGCGAGAGATCGAGATCACGCATTTAGGTTAACCTTATAAAATATGGCGGACATAATACCTGCTTTCCTTGTCTGTTCATAACAGATTTGGACCGCAATTGGACGTTTCAACCGGCAACGCTGCATGTTGGCAAGGTCGCGCAAAAACAAAAGGCTGACGCCATTTCAGGGTGGGTTCGTAGGACTTCGCTGGGGTTTATCTCTGCGGCGACATATTCATGTTTGACAAATTTAGGCGGAAGCGCCAAATTAGGCGAATACGCCTAATTATGGATGGGGATTCGCAGTTAATGTCGAAATCGGTGGTGATGCCAATACATAGTTTGCGACGAATTCCGGCTTTTATGGCCGCCGCCTGCGCGCTGATGGGGGCGAGCCTGGCGCAATTGCCGGTGGAGCCTTTGCCAAATGTCGAGACTTTGCCGGAAAAATATCCGTCGAGTTGGCTGTTTGCGCAAGATCTGGCTTTTTATGCGCTCGCAACAGGGCGGGTCTATATTGTCGATCCGACCGTTAAGTCGAGCGATGTTCATGGCATGGTCGACGCCGCCGCGTTTGCTTCATTTTCGTATTCGCAAGATCGCGGCGAGTTATATGTTGCAGAGACTTTTTACACGCGCGGCCTACGCGGTGATCGTACGGACTACCTGACTATATATGATATGGCGACGTTAGCGATTTCTGCGCAAGTGGAATTGCCGGGCGCCAAGCGCAGCCTATCGGTTACTCAAAAGGCGGCGTTGCAACTGACGCGCGACGGCGCATTTCTTTTGGTCTATAATTTTACACCAGCAGCCAGCGTTTCGATCTTGGACTTGAATAGTCGCAAGGTCGTCAATGAAATCCCAATTCCCGGTTGCAGCCTAGTCTATCCACATGGCGAAAAAGGGTTTGCATCCTTTTGCGCCGATGGTTCGATGATTGCCTTTGATCTGGATGAAAACGGCAAGCCGCTTAACGAATACCGCACCGTCAAGTTCAACGACATTGATGCGGATCCGTTATTTATGAAATTCGCGACGGATGATGATGTCGCCTACTTCGTATCCTATAAAGGCTTTGTCCAGCCGGTCCGGTTGGCGGGCGGCGAACCTGAAGTGCTTGAGCGTATGTACCTTGGCGGCGCTGTGCGTCAGAGCAGTTATGGCGCAGGCGCGCGGCCTTCCGGCTGGCAAGTGATCACGCAGGATCGGTCCGGAAAAATCTACATTTTGATGCGGCCGGGCGCCGGAGATGGCGACCACAAATCCGGCGGCTCATATGTTTGGGTTTTTGACCCGAATAGCGGTCGCGTTGTCCGTGAAATTGAATTGGCGGGCAACAGCATATCCATTGAGGTGACGGGAGGGCGCAATTCGAAGCTGGTCGCTACGAATGAAGGAATGTTTCTCGATATATATGATCTGAAAAGCGGTCAACATGAGCGCATAATTGGCGGCTGGGGCCCTGCAAGCCCGTTTGCTTTGCATGCGGTGCAATGATGATTGATCCGCAAATACATATCGCTTTCCGTTTGCTGCTTGCCATCATTATCGGTGCGGCGCTTGTCCACAAGATCGGCGATGTAAAAGATTTTCAACGCACGCTTCAAAGTTACAAGCTGCTGCCAAATATGCTGACGGCGCTGGCCGCGTATGTGGTCATGCTTGTCGAGGCGTTAATAACGACCGCTTTGCTGATCGGTTTCAGCGGCGCAGGCTTTGCGGCGGCATTATTGTTCGCGTTTTACGGCGCCTTGATTGGCGTCAAGCTGGCGCAAGGGCAAATATATATTGATTGTGGGTGCAGCTGGGTAAAAGGCGCGCGGCTGTCGGTCCATTATTGTTACCGTAACGGTGTGCTCGCGGCGCTGGGTCTATTTCTTGTCCTGCCCGTTTCTGGTCGAGCTATCGGGGTCATTGATTACATTAATATCGGCGGCTTCGCGGCTACCGCCGCAGGCGTCTATTTTCTGCTCGACGCGGTTTTACACATGAAAAATCTGGAGTTGGCGCGATGAACGAGATTCTCCTTACATCGCAAATTCTTCTCTGGCTGGGATTTATCGGCGTGATCGCAGTCATGGCGGCGTTGTTGCGTCAAATCGGCGTTTTGTTTGAGCGCATCGCTCCGGCGGGCGCTTTGTCGATGAATGCGCGGTTGAAGGTTGGCGACAAGGCGCCGGAATTTTCTATCGACAGTCTGGCGGGCGGCGCGATTGACATCGGCGCCTCATTCAAGGCCAAGGGAAATACGCTGTTATTCTTTCTGTCTACGGACTGCCCGGTATGTAAAGAATTGCTGCCGGCTTTGCGATCGTTTGAAAGAAGCGAAAAATCACTTGAGCGCATCATATATGTGGGTAGCGCTCAAGAGACCGGACATGAAGTCTTGGCGGAGCGCTATAAGTTGTTGAAAGGCGCTTATCTTATCTCCGATCAAATTGGTATGGCCTTCGCTGTTTCAAAGCTTCCCTATGCAGTGCTTATCAATAAAGGCGGCGACATTGCCGCGTTTGGTCTCGTCAATAATCGTGAACATCTCGAAAGCCTGATTGAAGCGGAACATGAAAAGGTCGCTTCTCTTCAGGATTATA
>JAADIQ010000110.1 GCA_013151255.1 Alphaproteobacteria bacterium | reverse complement strand
GCCGAGCGCCATCACCAGCGCAGCCACGCCGCCAACCAGAACCGCCAAAACATAGATGCGCCCGGTCCAGCGGTGGAGAGCGCGATAACGCCCACGCAATCGCGGCAGGAACTGCAACAGCCCGAGCGCCAGCGCTATGGGTGAGGCTGATATGTGCAACACGAACGCCAAGCGCCGAGCGGTGATATGCCCCAGCATATCCGGAAACGCCGGCTCCAGCCCGAGCGCCACAAACCGGTAGGAGACGAGCGCAATGGCGAGCGAAAAAAACCACAATAGAAATACTCTTACTTTAGACACGTACTGCATCGACGTTGTTCCCTGTTCTTTTTGGCCATATCGGATTGCACCAATACGGATTTTACGCACGTTTGTTTGTCGTCACATTCGGCGCTGTCTCGCCGCATCCGACCTGTAAGTTTGGCGGCGAAGCCGAAAACCAGCCTCGCCCTGCCCCTGTCAAAAGGCCCGCTTTTTCGCCCGGCGCTCTAAGCGGCCGTATTCATCCGTACCGGTCTCACTGTGGCGCAGGGCCGTCTCGCGCTGCGTTTGTCGAAAGATCGCACCAGTCGGAAAAGGCGCCGGGTCGGAGGAGACGCCGGGTAGAAGGGGGCGCCAGGTCGAAAATGCGCCGGGTCGGAAATGCGCCGGGCCAGATGGTGTGGCGTGTCGGATAATGGCCCAGCTTGACAATGTAAAGTTCATGTCATGCTCAATCTCACACTAACTTGACAGTGTCAAGTCACCTGCGCTTGCTAGAAAGTACCAAGCGGGCCCGCATTGGCTTGGCAGCATCAAGTGGCCTGCATTTGCTTGACTATGCCACGCGAGCGCACCTTGCTTGACAGTGTCAAGCGAGGTGCTATCACCGGCCCCATGACGGCAAGCCAGCCTGCAAAACCGCGCCATCATGGCAATTTGAAAACCGCTTTGGTCGAGGCTGGCGTCGCGCTGTTGGCCGAAGGCGGACACGGCGCTTTAACGTTGCGCAAATGCGCCGCCCGGGCCGGGGTCTCTCACGCTGCGCCCGCGCATCATTTCAACGGCCTTAAGGGGTTGATGACGGCGATTGTCGCGCAAGGGTTTAAACTCTTCACACAGACGATGATTGAACATCGCGACGCCGCCAGCAACACCCCGCATGCGCGCCTTGTGGCGGTCTGTAATGGCTATCTGGCCTTTGCCCAAGACAACCAGGCGATGGCCGCGCTGATGTATATGACTGATGAGATCTTCTCCTGCGACCCGGAATTTCAAACCGCATCGGCCGCCGCCTATCAAGTGCTGGCCGAGGCCTGTGCGCCGTTCAATACTGGCTCTGCCGGGCCAAAGGGCGTTGAGGTTTTAATCTGGTCGCTGGTGGAGGGTTATGCCAGCCTGGCGCGCGCCGGAACCATAGACACGAGCGAAACGCCTTTTGCAGATATCCTGCCGCGGCTCAATCTGCAACTACAGAAAAATTAATAGCGGTCCGACATGGTTATTGTTTGTATACGGTATAATGGCCGAAGCCATAGGCCCGTTCCTTGTCAGGCTGAGCGTCAGCGCTTGGGGCGAACGGGCTGCCGCAATATTATCTTGCGCTGCTCCGGGGGCGTCCGGCTCCAGTCATCAAGGTAAATTTCGTGATACGCGCCAATTGGCTCCAGATTGTTGCGTGGCAGGAATTGCGTATAGAGCCGTTCTAACAGTGTGGGGATTTCTTGCGCCTGCCCGACATGCATGATCTGGGTGCATTGACCCTCACAGAATGTTTCCATACGTAGCGTATTTGGAACCGCGTCCATGTGCCCCTTTGCCTGGGTGACGGCGTTTGAAAACATCTCTTCATCGACCCATACGGGCAGCGTAACCATCGCCCGCCATTTCCAGTTTTCCTTGTTTCCTGTAGTCAGATCGCGCATGTCGTCAGCCCAATAGAGCATTTCCACCGGCGGCTCGACGAAGGCTTTACCCATGCGCTCTCTGGCTTGCCGGCGAATTGGATAAATCGCGGTGAAGAGGTTTTTTACCGCATCGGCGCCCGCGCCATGGTCCGGCGAGCCTTGCCCGTCAATTATCGCGAACGGCAGCGCGGGCACATCAACGAGGGTGAATTCCTCCGTACCGGGCCGATAAAGTTCCATAAGTTTTTTACGGTCTTTGGTGAGGTCCATGTCGGTCTGCGCCTTTCAGGGCTTTGTTGTCATGTAATCCAGGGTGTTGGCGACCCACGTCTTTTCCGCCGCCAACTGGCCAGCCGAAAAGTCAAACAGCGCTTCGATGAAGTCGGGCAGAGGCTGGCGCCCAAAGCGGATGCGCTCCAACCGTTCCATTTCGTGGGCAACCGCAGCGCCTCGGGTTTTGAGCGCCGCGAGCGCCGCCTTACGCGACAGCACCGGCCAATGAACCATGCCGAGCAATGCAGATGAGTGGGTTGGACGAAAGCTGCTCAGAGCCTCTATCGTCTGCGCAACCAACGCCGCCCGGCCGGCTGGTGTAATTGAAAACGATTTTCTGGCCTTGCTCCCGGCAGGCGTTTCGGCCGCCAGGAACCCGGCTTTTTCGAGCTTTCCCAGCACAAAATAGATCGAAGAAAAGCCAATTTGCGTCCATTCGCGCATGCCGCGCTGTTCAATCACCTGCTCCAGCTCATAGCCGTGGCGCGGCATTTCAGCGACCAGCCCCAGCAGCAGTAGCTCCGCATCTGTCATTGTCTCTAGCTTCATATTCTAGTACTAGAATAGTGTACTGAACACTGTCAATGCGCCGATGCGTTTGGACTAGTTACCGCATTAGAGCGCCGGGCGATTAATTGCGAACAAAACCTCCCACACCGCTCTTCCCCGCGAAAGCGAAAGCGGGGATCCAGACAGGGGTCGCAGCTGGATCCCCGCTTTCGCGGGGAAGAGCGGAGAGAAGGAGTGATTTTTGAATCAGTATAATCGCCCGGCGCTATAGAAGCGCTCGTCAGATGAGGCCGATTACGCCCTAAGGCGTCAATTCATCCGGATACGGAACGCTGTATAGCCCTTTGGAATCGTGCCCGACCGTCGCGATATATAGCCCCGTCCGCCCGGGGATGACGACGGATATCTCGGTCAGGACCGAGCCGTCATGCTCTGAGTAAAACAGCGGCTGGGCCCCATCCGGGCTGAGCGCCAAAAGGCTTGTCGCCCTATCCGACGGCATCAGATTGTAGGGCAGGCGCAGCAATAACGGCTTTATCCATGGGTTGTTATGAATCCAGTCGATCACCGGCGAGCGTTGTTTGATCATCCCAACCCAAATCCGGCCCGCGCCGTCGCGGTCGAGGCCGTCGGGCATGCCGGGCAGGTTCTCCCAAACCGTTTCATGGCGCCCCGCCTTCGCGCCGCCGGTAAATATCCGCACCAACTTGAACTTGACGGTCTCGTTGACCAGAAGGCTCTCTTCTACGCCGCCCGCGGGGTTATCTTCGACCAGAATACCGTCGGGAAAGGTAAAATTTCGCGCAACCAGGCTGACTTCATCCGTATCCATATCATATCGCCAGATATAGCCATTGCGCCCTAGCGCGATGGCCTCGCGATAGGTGCCCGCCCCGCCCATGCTGGGATTGTCATAGGCAAAAGGCTCGGTGAAATAGATCCGTCGGCCGTCAGCACTAACATCGAGATCGTTGCAAAACGCCACCGGCCGGGAATTTTCATCGCTCGCCTCATTGCGCCCGAGCCGCGGCCCGCCATCGTGCAAATACACCACCGCCGCGCCGCCCGGCGCCGGCGCCTGCGGCACATCGAGGACAAGCGGTGTGACCTCTTTGGTATTGACGTCCAGCTGATAGAGACCAACCCGGTCAGACGCTGGATAATCGGCGCCATAGAGCCGCGAGGCGCAAAAATAGATCAAACCGTCATTGTCCGGCGCAAGGCGCGCGCCAGCCGGCATCAGCGGGACGTCAACAAACTGCGCCGCTGTGCCGGCGTCCAGATCAACTTCCCAAAACCATCCGTCTACGGCCGTTACATAAGCCCGGTTCTCGGCGGCGTTCAACACCACCTCGTCATAGGCAGGCAGCGTCAACGCTACGCGCTCAGTGTTCAAGGAAATATAATCGCTTGAAGGCATAACCGCGGCGAGCGATGCGGGCGGGGCTGCAAATTCCACCGCCTCGCCGACAACAATCGCGGCAGGCGGCGCGCTGGCCATCCACCAGGCCCCGAACAGTCCGACCAATCCGGCAATAATAAGAACCGCTATGCGCATCCCATGCCCCCCACGATAAATTTTTAGTCGAAACGCGCTGCTTGCGTTGCTGGCTTGCCATTCCCGTCAACGACAATCTTTTCAATCTTTTCCTGCGCTGATTTCAGCTTCGCCTCGCAATGGGCTTTCAGCGCCGCGCCGCGCTCATAAAGCGCGATTGAGGCTTCAAGCTCCGCCGAACCGCTTTCCAGCTTACGGACAATTTCCTCAAGCTCGCCAAGCGCTTTTTCGAAGGACAGAGTTTTGATGTCGTCAGGTTTTTTAGCCATAAGGCCTCTTTAACCTCCCGCCACGCCTAAACGCAAGTATGTCCTGAGCGAGCATGGCCATGTTTGACCACAAAACTGCTACGCTTTTGGCGGGGTTGTTCTTGGAGGGGCGTCGTGAAAACATTTCTCGCCATCGTTGGCGCACTGGCGTTATTGATCGTCGGATCAATCGCTGTTTTATTTTTTATCGGTCTTCAAAAGGCAGGCCCGCTCCTGCAAGAGGCCCATGACTATGCCGATGACGCCATTCCCGCCGTCGCAACCAAATGGGATGGCGCCGCGCTTTCCAGCCGGGCCGCGCCTGAACTCGCGGACCTTTTAAAGAACGGCGCTCTTGAAACCATTATGGCTGAAGGCTCGCGCCTGCTTGGCGAGATGACAGCCTATGAGAACGCCGCCTGCCAGATTACAAATTACCAGTTTAATACGGATTCTGGCGAACTTGTTTTGGCGGCGTGTACGGCGCGCGCAACCCACGCGCGGCCGGTTATAAGCTCACTCTCGTCAAACGTAACGACCAATGGAAACTGCTTGGATTTTTCGTCACCCCAGAAAATGTTGAATCCGGTCCGGTGCAGGTCAAGTTTCTAAGCCCGGCGCCCAAACCGCTCCAGACGCTGGAAATCTCATTGAAAAACCGGTCCATCGGACTTTCCACACCATTAGCAGGCGCAGCGCCCGGCGCCGCGATCCATGCCGCCGGGAAAATTGAAAATATCCGTTAACGGATGAATCCCTAGTACGATTTTTTCGCAATGAGCGCCGCCGCACCCAGCCCGCGCCCTAAATCCCCGCCAGGGCGTCGTCTACGGCGCAGCGCAGCGCTGCTTCGTCGAAGCCGGCGCGGACCATGACCCTGAGGCCGAGATAGGCGGTGAGTAGCCCGGCGGCTTTTTGTCTTATGTTGGCGGCCTCGCCTTGCGCACCTAACGCTTCTTCAAATGTCGCCCGCATCGCCTCCATGCCGCGCATCGCCGCGGCGCGCACCCGCGCGTCGCGATGCGCCTGGTCGATGCTGGCATTGCAGAAAAAACACCCGCGCCGGTCGCCGGCGACAGCGATATCCACGAGGCCAAACAACCGCGCAAACCGCGCCCGCGAGCCTTCCTCGCCGTCGCCGAGCAAGACGCCCGCCGCCGTCGCCTCATGGGCCGAATAATGGTCAATCGCCTTCAGATACATGCCGCGCTTGTCGCCATAAAGACGATAAAGGCTCTGCTTGTTGAGGCCGGTCGCCTGCTCAATGTCGCGCATTGACGTCGCGTCATAGCCGCCGCGCCAGAACGCTTCCTTGATGGCCGTCAGCGCATCATCGGGCTCAAACCCTCTTGGTCTCGCCACCGTTTAACGCCCCCGCACATATGTTACCGATTAGTCAAGAATTAATTGTTGACTGACCGTTCCGTAACATTATATGCAACTCCGCCGCACCGGTCAAGGCGCGGCGAGAAGGCCTTTCGGAGCGACGCCCATCCCCCAAGGGCGGCGCTCCGGACGGTCTACACGAAAAACAACAAGCGGGCAGACAAAAACCGCCCGAAGAAAAGGACGAATTGAAATGTCGAGACTGACGCAAGTGACCAACCAGGACGCCAGTCCCGAGGCGGCGGAACTGTTCGGCGTCATAAGAGAAAAAGTTGGCGCGGCTGCGAATGTTTACCGCGTGCTCGCCAACCAGCCAGCAGCGCTAAAAGGGCTATTAAGCCTGAATGAGAATTTGGACGAAGGCGATTTTGACGCCGCGACCAGAGACGCGATTGCCCTGGCGGTCGCTGGCGCTAATGGATGCGATTATTGCGCCTCCGCCCACACAGCCATTTCTAAAAGCCTGAAAGTCGAGGCCGCGGAAATCGAAGCGCGTCTCATCGGCAAATCATCCGAGGCCAAGCTGCAGGCGATTTTAACCTTCGCGGTGACGGTGGTTAAAAAGCGCGGCTTTGTTAGCGACGATGATTTGACCCTCGCCCGCGAGGCTGGCCTTGATGACGCGCAAATTGTCGAAACCGTCGCCAATGTTGTCGCCAACATCTTCACCAACTACATCAATCATGTCGCCCATACCGACATTGATTTCCCGGTGGTGTTAACCAAAGCCGCGTAATTGTTCCGTGTCAGGACGGCGCCGCGTTCGATTGTTCTGGCGTGGCGCCATATTCCACCCCCATTGACCTCGCGTCATAACCCAATAAACCCCGCATCATGAAAAAATTCGATGTGGCGATTATCGGCGCCGGCGCTGCGGGGTTAATGTGTGCGATTGAGGCCGGCCGGCGCGGGCGGCGCGTGTTGCTGATTGACCATGCCTCAGCGCCCGGCGAGAAAATCCGGATTTCCGGCGGCGGGCGGTGTAATTTCACCAATACTGGCGCTGGCGCCGGCAATTTCCTGTCGCAAAATCCGCATTTTTGTAAGTCCGCACTGTCGCGATACACCGCCGCCGATTTTATCGCCAAAGTCGACAGCCACGCCATCGCCTGGCATGAAAAAACCCTTGGGCAACTGTTTTGCGACCAGTCGGCAAAGCAGATTGTTGCGATGCTGGTGGATGAATGCCGCGAGGCAGGCGTTGATTTGCGCTTGTCGGTGACGGTTGATGCGGTCGAAAAAGTCGGGCACGGGTTTCAACTCACGACTGCTAACGATCGGTTCGAATGCGACGCGCTGGTGATCGCCACGGGCGGTAAATCAATCCCGAAAATGGGCGCGACGGACTTCGCCTACCGCATCGCCGAACAGTTTGGCCTCAAACTTATCGAGACAAGGCCGGCGCTGGTCCCGCTGCTATTCACACAAGACTTGCTGGGCGAGACCAAAGCGCTGAGTGGCGTTTCCGTCGAGGCGCAAGTCCAGTGCGGCGGGGCGACGTTTCGCGAGGCGCTGCTGTTCACCCATCGCGGGATTTCCGGGCCGGCCATATTGCAAATTTCGTCGTACTGGCGCGAGGGCGAGGAGATTGAAATCGACCTCGCGCCCGATATCGACATATTCAAAACATTGCGCGATGCGCGCCAGTCTCGCGGCAAGCTTGCTCCGCACACGGTGTTGTCGGATAGCCTTCCAAAGCGCCTCGCCGAAGCGATAACGGCGCGCGCGCGTGTCGGTGGTAAAATCGGCGAGCATTCCGATGCGCACCTCAAAGCCCTCGCCGATGCGGTCCATCACTGGCGCATCAAACCGGCGGGCTCGGAAGGCTATCGCACCGCCGAAGTCACGCTAGGCGGCGTCGACACAGACGCCCTCTCGTCAAAAACCATGCAAGCCAAGCACACGCCCGGCCTCTATTTCATCGGCGAAGCCATAGACGTCACCGGCTGGCTCGGCGGCTATAATTTCCAATGGGCCTGGGCCAGTGGCTGGGCCGCCGGGCAGGTAGTTTGAGGCGGGGGACAATAAAAGCCTGCATAAAAGATAAAGCTTGATATTTGCAGGTATATGCAAGTGTGACTATACAGACTTCATGGCCCGCACGATTTCCATACCCCTAGGCCCCGACCCCGCGCAATTTGGAGAGCTTAACCCAGATTTTTTCAAAGCCCTTGGCGATCCTGTGCGTTTGGCGCTCGTCGCTTATTTAGCGCATCTGGGAAAGCCGTCCACAGTCACGGAAGTCTCAGGCTGCTGCGGCGTCGATTTTTCAGGCGTGTCCCGGCATTTGAAAATATTACGGGAAGCCGGAATTGTAACCGCCGAAAAACAGGGCCGTAAAACCTATTACGCGCTTGATGCGGACAAGATTACATCATCGCTGCACGGGCTTTCTGATATTTTAGAGGCCTTATCAAAATAGCGCCGGCTGTATTTAATTATTGCATATTTGCGCATATATGCATATGTTCTTGTGAGCCAACCACAAGGACAATAAAATGCATGCTGATGAAATTTATTCATCTCTAATCGTTGCTGGCGTGTTTGCCGGTCTGGCTCTGCTGGAGTTTTTGTTAGGCCTTTATAAGAGTGAAAACCGGTTTGGTCGTGACTGGATAATTGACCTCGTTAGCCTCGCCCAGCTGGCCCTTGTATTAAAGCCGGCGGCACTATTTTTATCTGTTGCTGCAGCGTCTTATTTCTGGCCCGCCGGTCACGGCGCGTTGGCAGGTCTGCCATTTTGGGCGGCGTTTTTAATTGTCTTTATCCCAGATGATTTTATGCATTATTGGTATCATCGCATGGCGCATCAGTGGGATTGGATGTGGCCCATGCACCGCACCCATCATACGCCGCAACAATATCAGGTGACGATCGCCTTTCGGGAAAACTGGTCATGGCTGTTCTTCATGCCGGGGTTTTGGTGGATGGGGCTGATGATCCATCTAGGGTTAGGCAATGTGGTCATTGTCTCTACTATGGTCATTGGCGTGCATAATGTTGTCGTCCATTACGGCCTTGAATGGGACAGGAAACTATACCGAATGCCGGGCATCCGCTCGGTTATGAGGGGTATAGAGCGCATCTTTAACACACCTTCATTACACAGAGGACATCACGGCCTTGGCGAAAATGGCGTGCCGTTTGGTAATTACGCGCAAACCCTGTTTATCTGGGATCAACTGTTTGGAACGGCGACATTCCTGGGTGATAAAGTTCCTGAAAAATACGGCACTATCGCGGAAGATAACAGCAAATGGCATCAACAACTCTGGTGGCCTCTATTTCGCCTGCCCAAAGCGAAATACTCTAGCGAGGGTTTAGAGCCCCCTGAAACGCATGAGATTGGCAAATCATTCGAGCCATGAGGGGGTATCCCAATCGAGGCGTCGATCTGGCAGATTGTTTGAGGGGGATGTCTGCATGGCCCCAGAAGGCAACCCAAAGGATCGGAAAATGAAAACCCTGCTTACAGCGCCGGGCGAAAAAGTGGGCCCTTCGACAAGCTCAGGATGATGCCGGTTTTTCGCCCCCGACCGCGAAGGCGGTCAGATCATTACCAGCGCGCCTTCGCGCGCGGGCCGCGAAGGCGGTCAGATCATTACCAGCGCGCCTTCGCGCGCGGGCCGCGAAGGCGGTCAGATCATTATCAGCGCGCCTTCGCGCGCGGGCCGGCGCGTAACAAAGAATCTAGACCACCGGGCGATTCTTATTTATCGCCCGGTGGTCTAGGCGCTAGGTGCGGGCATTCCCTTCAACGCGCGCCTCATCTGATACCAACAGACGGTGCGCCATGCGCGATATAGTGTTGGTGTATTTCTCCTGCGACCAGCCACATTCAAGCGTCAACTGTTCCCAGTTTCTAACCGACAGCATCGTCCACAAAATGTCCGTAGCCTGATCGGGCGTATAGTCGGGCAGCAGCCGTTTGTCTGCGGACAATGCATTAATGGCAGCCTCGCAGCCCTCTTTCATGTCCTGCATGCGTTCGTTCCACGCGATCGCCGCCGCCTGGTCGGTATCTTTCATGGCCAGAAGCGCTTTTGCCGTTCCATAGATTTCTGGGAGATAGGCCGTCCAGGCTGCAATATAGGCGTTGAGGCGTTCAACCCCGCTTTTGGCTTTCCGGCTCGGCATGAGCCTGTCATTTGCGGCTTTGAGGTCATCAAGATGGCGGGTGGCGGCAATCAGCAACTCAGCTCTTGTACTGAAATGCAAATAGAGCGCCTGGCGCGTGATCCCGGCCTGCTTGGCGATGTCAGCCATGCGCACGCCGCGCTCCGTCCCGCCTTCCAGCAGGTTCAAGGTCGTTTGCAAAATGCGTGTTCGGGTTTCAGGCGCATCACTTGACATGATGTAAAGTCGCACATATGAACCATCCAGTCAATTGACACGGTGTAAAGCGGCCGTGAAGAATCAACTCGGACGCCCGTTTTTGGAGGCAAAGATGATAGCGACTTGGTACATAGTTCTGTGCGCGTTCTCAGCCATTGCGTGCGCAATAATCGCCGGTGTCTTTCTGACATTTTCAGATTTTGTGATGCGCTCGCTGAATAAAGCGGACGGCATTGCTGGCGTTGAGGTGATGCAAATTATCAACCGTGAAGTCTTCAGGACGGTCTTCATGGTCTTGCTGATCGGCATGGCGCCGCTCTCACTCGCGCTCATTGGTTATACATATTTCAACGTATCGGGGCTGGCCTCATTGTTTATCATCAGCGCCGGCGCCAGTTACATTTTCGGCGTGTTTGCGGTCACTCTTGCGTTCAATGTGCCGATGAATAATCGCCTTGACGCCTACGACCCCGCCAGTCCGGAAGCCTCAGCCTATTGGGCGGCCAGATACTATCCCCGTTGGACAGCCTGGAACCACATTCGCACAATTGCATCCGCCGTGGCCGCAACTTGTTTCTTGCTTGGCTCCATCTGGTTGACGCAACTGTAGCCGCGCCCGGCTAATTTTACACTCAAAATAGAAAGACCGAGACCATGGAACGTTCAATCATCTTGAAAGTAATATTGTTTGTCTCCGGCATTATCGCGATTGGCGTAGGCGGCGCAATTTTGATCGCCCCGATCGCCTTTCATGCAACATCCGGTATTGAGCTCGGCAATAATGTCAGCTTACTGAATGAGACAAGGGCGGCTGGCGGCGCCATATTTGCTGTTGGCTTACTTGTGATTTCAGGCGTCTTCATCGCGAAGCTAAGCTTTACCGCGACCGTCGTTTCAACTGTGTTCTACCTGTCATACGCCGCTTCTCGGCTGCTTAGCATCGCGCTTGATGGAATGCCGAGCCAAGAGCTTTTATTGGTTGGGATACTGGAAATGACGGTTGGCCTGACTTGCGCTTTCGCGCTTGTAAAATACCGCCTTCAATCGACTTTGTGAGGCCTGCGACAGGCGCAAAAGCAGCCATTCTGCATGAGCTGTGTTTGGCTGCATGGGCTATGTTTGGTTCGCGCCTGAGGGAATGCAGACTTTTAAAATTAAGCCGCTTCAGCTGCTTGCGTGGATGCAATGGCGCCACAGCGTCACCTTTTCCGACGCGCCGCCGCGCGCTTACGTCGCCTCAATCGCCGTCTTGTCCGGCGCGCGCGGGGTTTCATATATCCGCCAGGACCAGTAGCGGTTGCCGCCGGCTCTGCTGGTTTGCAGCCAGCCCTCGCGGCGCAGGCGCCGGTCTATCATCCAGTTGAGATAGCCATGGGCGCATAACATCACGTCGCCGTCATGGGCGTGGCGCGACAACCTTGCGGTGATGTTCCGTACACGGTCCCAGGTCTCAACGTGGGTTTCAACGCCGCCGGGCGCATAGCCTAAAAACCAGAATGTGCGCGAGATGACGCCCCATGCGGCCGGGTGCAGCTTTATAAATGACGGCGCCGGCGGCGGCGGTAGCGGCGCTTCGACAAATATCGGATCGGCCGGCGCCTCGCGCTTGCCGCCGGTCGCCTGGCGCGCGGTCTCTATGGAGCGCGGCAGGGTTGAGGACAGGACCGTATGCGCCTCGCCCGCCAAATCAATCAGACCTTGCGGCGAGCGCTCATCGGGGTGCAGCCCGGCGCGGTCGTAACGCGTCCACCAGTCGCCAAATTCCGCCGCCGTGATCTTCAGATCACGCGAGAGGTCTGGGCGTCCGTGGCGCACGGTGATGATCCGGCCCGTCATAAATTCTTTCTGTCTCCTGAGCGTGATCAGGAAAAGTGGGTACCGGTTTTCCGGTTCGATCACGCGACTACAAAGAACCTAGAGCTGGATCTTACTCAACGAAAAGCGATCCAGCTCTAGGGGAGCGCTTTATGGCGCAGTTTTTAAGCTGCTATCAAGGCTTTAACATGGGCGGCCGCGCTCGACGCCAGGGCCGCAAGCTCATAACCGCCCTCCAGCACCGAGACCAGACGCCCGCCGGCCTTGTCTTTCGCAATCGCGGCAATCTCAGTGGTGGCCCAGCTAAAGTCAGCCTCATTGAGCTTTAACCGGCCCACCGGGTCGGCGTGATGGGCGTCAAACCCGGCGGAAATGACGATGCAATCGGGGTCGAAGTCGGACAACGCCGGCAGAAGTATTTCTCCCCAGGCGCGACGGAACGCCTCGCTCCCTGCGCCGGTCGCCAGCGGCGCATTGACGATATTGTCGAACGCGCCGCGGTCTTCGACCCGGCCGGTGCCCGGATATTGCGGCCATTCATGGGACGAGGCGTAGAACGCATTTTCATCGTCCCAGAACGCCGCTTGCGTGCCATTGCCGTGATGGACGTCAAAGTCGAGCACCGCGACGCGTTTTGCGTCATGCGTGCGGGCATGGATGGCGGCGATGGCGGCGGTGTTGAACAGGCAAAACCCCATTGCCCGCTGCGGCTCGGCATGATGGCCGGGCGGGCGCGATGCGACAAAGGCGTTAGCGGCGGCGCCGCTAGCGGCCTCGCCCTTGGCGCCCGCGGCAAACACCGCATCGACGCCGGCGCAGGCGCCGCCGACTGCACGCAACGCCGCCTCCAGCGAGGACGGTCCCATAAACGTGTCGGCGTCAAGTTGCGCCAGGCCCGCCTCGGGCGCGGCTTCCTCAATCGCCAGGCGGTATTGTTCCGTGTGCACAAGTTCAATTTGCGCCGGCGTCGCCAGCGGCGCCAGGCGCCGGTCCAGCGCGGCATATTCCTCCGCCTGCAAAGCTTCCTCAACCGCCGTATAGCGGCCGGCATGCTCCACATGACCGGGCGGAACTTCATGGCGCTGAAAGACGGGATGAGAGAATAGCAAAGTTGTCATTGATCGCTCCATATAAACGCTTCGCCGCAGCTTGTCGCGTCAAGGCTTGTCAGAATTTTGGCGTCGTGCAATGCGACATGTGTCACATCAGAATATCACAAATCCATAAGGGGCGATTATGACTATCAGACTATCCGTATCAGGCGCGGTTGCGCTATTTTTATTCGCCTGCGCACAACCTTCCGCCGACGCCGGTCTTGAAACCGTTCTTAAGGCGCACACTGATGCGCGCGGCGGCGCGGCGGCGATTGAAAATATCAACTCCATTCAACTCGAAATGACGGTTGTCGAACCGGAATTCACCGTCACGGGCGCCTATGTCGCCACCCGCGACGGCTGGATGCGCGTTGACATATTTGCCGACGGCGCCCGTGTTTTCACCGAAGCGCTTGGCCCCGATGGCGGCTGGCAAATGTTCGGCGACGCAACCGTGACGGATCTGTCTCCAGACGGCGCCCAAAAACTGGCGCGCGGCGTCGCCAGCAATCTTTATGGATTGCATGAACTCGGCGCACACGGATATTCGCTGACGCTGGTTGGCTCTGCAACCCGCAATGACAACGCATTCTGGGAGATAGAGCAAATCGCCCCTGACGGATTTTCCAAACATATTTTTCTCGACAAAAAAACTCACCTCATCGCCAGAGAAATCAAGACCAGCGCATTACATCCAGACCTCGACGCCACAGAGGTGCGGCAAGAAACATTTCATACGGATTATCGCAAGACGGCCGGCGTGATGTTTTCTGAGACATCAAAAAAACAAAATCTTGATTCTGGGGACATAATGCAGACCGTTCAGATTACCTCGCGGCGCATCAATGAGCCGGTCGACCCGGCGCAATTCCTGCGGCCATTATCAGCGAAATAGCCACGATTGCGAGGATTCGCAGCCCCAAGCTCGACCGCCGCTACGGCGCAGTCTATAAAGCGCTCTAAATATATGGGGGCAAATTGGGGTGCGATTTCTGGCTATGAAAAAATTCTTGATTGTCGTTGCCGGCGGGCTCACAGCGCTGGTGTTGGTAATGGTTGCACGCACGGCTATGATGGGCGGCGGCTCTGAAACAGCCGTCACGCGCGCCAGCTTTGCTGTTTACGACGGCGACGCTATCGCTGCGCGGCTTGGGGCTGCGATCCGGCTACAGACGGTGTCCAAAAGCCTTGAAGCGACGCCCGACGCGCAAGCCTTTGCCGGCATTGCGCAATTCTTAAGCGAGGCTTATCCGGCGGCGCATGCGGTGATGGAGCGCGAAGTGGTTGGCGATTATTCGCTGGTCTATAAATGGCCCGGAACGGATTCTGGCGCGGATTCTGGCGCCAACGCGCAAAAACCGATCGGCTTCATTGCGCATCTTGATGTTGTGCCAGTTGAGACGGGTACGGAAGATGAATGGACGCGACCGCCATTTTCCGGCGCCGTCTATGACGGCTCGGTCTGGGGGCGCGGCGCGCTCGACAATAAAGGCCAGGTTATCGCGCTGATGGAAGCGGCTGAGCGGCTTGCCGGCGAGGGCTTCGCGCCGGCGCGCGACATATATTTTCTGTTCGGCCATGATGAAGAGCTTGGCGGCGGCAATGGCGCGGGCAAAATCATCAGCCATCTGAAGGACCGCGGCGTCAGCCTCGCCTGGACTATTGATGAGGGCTCAGGGCTAGCGCAAGGGATTGTCCCGGGGATTGAAAAACCGGTCGCCCTCATCTCCACCGCCGAGAAGGGCTCGGTGACGTTGCGCTTTACCGCGCGCGGTCAGGGCGGGCATTCCTCAACCCCGGCGCCGGACACCGCCGTCAGCATTCTCGCGCGCGCTGTTCTTGCGGTAACCGATAATCCCTACCCCTTAAAGCTCGACGGTAATGTGGTTGCGTTCTTACATGCGCTGGCCGGTGAAATGCCGTTTTCCCGGCGTCTCATTATGGCCAACCTATGGCTCACCGGGCCGCTGGTGAAAAACCAACTCAAAGCCGATGCGCTGACCGCGGCGTCGCTGCATACGACGACGGCGCCGACCATTATCCGCGGCGGGGAGAAGTCAAACATCCTGCCACAGCAGGCGGTGGCGATTGTCAACTATCGCATTCATCCGCGCGACAATGTTGAGGCGGTGCGCGAGCGGGCGGTGCGGCTGATCGATGACGACCGGGTGACGGTAGAGATCGCCGGCGGGCGCGAGCCGAGCCCGCAATCATCGGCCTCGGGCGAGGGCTATCGCGCCATCGCTGCGACCACCATGGCCATATTCGGCGATGTTGTGCTCGCCCCGGCGCTCACCCTTCAGGGTACGGACAGCCGCCATTACGCAGACATCGCCGACGACAATTACCGCTTCACGCCGTTCGTCTATACGCCCGATGATTTGCAGCGCATTCACGGCACCGACGAGCGGGTGAAGATTGAAAACCTCAGCCGTGCGGCGGCCTGGTATGAGGCGCTGATGCGCCGGGTGGCGGGAGCCGCGCCTTAAGCCAGCGGCCAACCCTCCGGACGGTCTTCAACCACCTCAACCGCATCACCAACCCTAACTTCACCCTGGTTACCCGGCGTCGCATTCCAGCCGAACAGGGCGCCGGAAAGCTCTGGATGCGTCGAGCGGCGGATTCTGCCGAGGCTTTTGAGTGGTTCTTTGCCAAGGCTTTCGCCGGTCCTCTGGTCTTTCGTCGTCACCACGCAACGCACGCAGGGTTTGGCGAGGTCAAACGTAACATCGCCGATTTTTATCACCTTCCAATAATCCTCCGCCCACGATCTATCAGCGTCGATAACGATATTGGGGCGGAACCGCTCCATACCAACCGCCGCGCCGCCACCGCAGGCGATTTCCTGGTTCAACGCTTCCAGCGACTGCGTGGTGGTGATTAAAAACGGATAACCGTCGGCAAAACTCACCGGCGCGGGCGCGCCCCAGCGCCCGGAGGTGTCGCGCGTAGCGGCGTCATCCATATAATATAGCCGCACCGCACGGCCCAACGCATCTGACAGCCACGCATCGGCGTCAGCGCTCGCACGCAGTGCACCGACCCGGTCTTTCCAAATCGTGATGCTGCTCCGCTCGCCACTCTCTGGGCTTGCGACGGTAAACTCACCGCACCCCTCAAATGACAAAGACAAATCTTGTGTGCCGGGCAAGGCGATCAACTGCGCCAGAGCCGGACATTCCCGTTGAGTGAGAAATCTATAGTCGGCGTCGGTCACCAGCCAGCGCCGGTCATTGCAAAAGCCGCGCGCGTGCGTCGTCGCCTGATCGCAATTGACGGCGCGCGCGCCTTTGACTGGGTAAATGTGAAGTGAAGAAACCCGCATCATCATTCAGCCGAGGAGGTTGCGCGTCAGGGTCTCGGCAACGCCTGGCGGCGGGGTCGCATCATCTGGCACGAAGAAATCGACAAACAGCTTGTTCGAGGCGTCGACCCGGTATTTTTCAAAATCGGTAACGCCAGCATCATATAAAACCGTGTCGTCGATGAAGAAGTTACCGGTGCAGTCGCGCGCTGGTTTTATAAAAATCGCATGCGCTGCATCCGCCATAATCTCCGGCGTGCGCGATGCGTTGATCATTGCATCACCGCCAAGCGCAAATCGCACGGCGGCGGTGGCGATGGTTGTGCGCGGCCACAGGGCGTTAAATGCAATTCCGGCATGCTTGAACTCTTCCGCCATGCCGAGCGTGCACATCGACATGTTAAACTTGGCTATCGAATAGGCGACATGGCCGGCGAACCATTTGGGGCTCATATCAAGCGGCGGCGACAGGTTTAAGACATGCGGATTATCGGATTTTTTTAAAAACGGGATACAGGTTTTCGACGTCAGGAACGTGCCGCGGCCGTTGATTTGATGCATCAAATCATAGCGCTTCATCGGCGTCGCCTCGGTCCCGGTAAGGGAAATCGCCGAGGCGTTGTTGATGCAGATATCGATGCCGCCGAAGCGCTCTGCGGTTTTCGCCACCGCCTCAACAACCGATTGCTCATCGCGCACATCGACAATCAGCGGCAGCGCCTTGCCGCCGGCCGCCTCAATCTCTTCGGCCGCCGTATAAATCGTTCCCGGCAGGTGTTTGTGGGGCTCAGCGGTTTTTGCTGCGACGGCGATATTGGCGCCGTCGGCCGCCGCGCGTTTGGCGATCGCAAGGCCGATGCCGCGCGAGGCGCCGGTGATGAAAAGGGTTTTGCCTTTGAGTGACGACACGGGGCTCTCCTCTTGATGCAGCGCCCGTCTAATGCGGCGCTGAGGCGACCATAGACGGCTGCGCGGGTCTTGCAAATCACTCTATCAGCGGACATTGCACCCCATCCAGGTGATGCGGCTCGCTGCAATCGCAACCCAACACGCCGCAGGCCTCCTGCATCGTACGCACCCGCTGCACCGTCTCGGAACGCTGCAAGGCGCCGTCCGCCGCGCGGGTTATCCGCGCCTGATAGATCGCCACATGATCGCCCACCACCACGCATCCGACGCCCATCTCATCGACATGCCGTTTAATCCTTTCCAACGCGTCCATTTCAAAATTTCCACACTACTTCGAAGCGACCAAAATCTATATTTCGGCCTTCTTGGCCCGATACATTGGGGCGATACTGATAGACCACAATAAAACCGGCGGCGTTACTTGATTTATTGAAACAGCTTCCGGTTGAGCGCAACATGGCGCCGTGCAGGCGCAATAACAAGAATTAATCTTGGTAAAGAGTACAAAATAATTTGAATCAAATGCTGATTACTAGAGCGTGTTCACAAAAAGTGTGGGCGGTTTTTGGGTTCGAACACGCGACCACTAAAGAATTTAGACTGCGTTCCCGATTCGACAAAAAGTAAACGCAGTCTAGCCGCAGCGCCGCCAGGCGACATTCAAGACATCCACGCGCGGCGGCACGCGAAACCGCATCGGTAATCCGACCATGCCCGTGCCGGAGGTGGTAAAAACCTGAACGCCTTTTTCTTCGCGCAAGCCATAGGCGATGTCGCCGCAGACGCCGGTCATCATGCAGGTGACGATCGGTATTTGGATCTGCCCGCCATGGGTGTGGCCGCCGACCAGCAAATCGGCGTGCATGCCGGGCCGGAAATCATGCAATGTCGCCGGATTATGGGTGAGGACAAGCAGCGGGCGCGTCGACGGGGCTTCGAGCAGCGACAGTTTCTGGCGCCCCGCCCATTGCTCGGACAGCCCAACCAGCTCAATCGCGAAACCGCTGTCAAGATAGCCTTAACGGCTGATTGTCGATCAACCGGACGCCAAGCACCGGCAAAGTCGCGTTCAGCGGCGCGCTCAAATCCGGCCCCGGCAGGCCGAGATCGTGATTGCCAAGCACCGCATAGATCGGCGCCTTGATATCGGCGAACGCCGCAAAGGTCTTATAAAAGCGATCCGGGTGCAGGAAATAAATGTAATCGCCAGGCACGAGCACCATGTCCGGGCGCGCCGCATTCACCGCTGCGGCGATCCGCGCGATCGGCATTGCGTTGCCAAACAATCCGTTATGGGTGTCGGAAAAGACCGCAATGCGCACCGTCCCGGCGCGCTCAAAACACCGATTGAGTACAACCTCATGTTCGGCCGTCAACAAGATGCGCGGCTCAACAAAGCGCGCATAAGCCAGCAGCGTTATTACAGTTGCAAACCCCGCCCACGCATAACGCGCCAGCCCGCGACGCCGCACTACCAGCCAAAGCGCCAGCGGCGCGGCGATAAAATATAGATAGCTGGCGTAGTATATCGCCAGTTTGATCCACTCCATGGAGCCGATGCCAATCATGGCTCAATGCCTAAGGCCCGAACTGGGCCGACGAATGGCAAAATTCAGATCACTTGTTGATGATCTTCCATCGTTCGGACAGTTTTGATTATCAACTAATCTTATTAGCGCCTCGGCCCCTAATGATGCGCCTTACCGCCAGCGGCGTTTGCGGGCGTCTTCCACCGCTTCCCAGACCCGCATCGCATTGCTGCCGAGGATTTTTTCTATCGCCGCCTCGTCATAGCCACGGTCTATCAGGCCCTGGATCAGCACCGGGTAGGATGAGACGTCTTTCAGGCCCACAGGCAGGCTATCGCCGACGCCGTCATAGTCCGAACCGATGCCCACCGTATCGACGCCGGCAAGCTCGACCACGCGGTCAATGTGGTTGAGGACATCATCGAGCCCGGCATAAGGATAGGGGTGGCTCTCGCGCCAGGCGTCGTTAAAGGCGTCGCGCTCTTCGTCGGTCATTGCGCGGCCGTCTTTTGCCTCTTGCGCCACACGCGCGGCGTCGCGCGGTATGGAATAGGTGTTGGCTTCCGCGGTCAAAAACGGCGAGCCATAATTGATCATGATGACGCCGCCATTCTCACCAATCTTCACGACCAGATCATCCGGCAGGTTGCGATGAAACCCCGGCGTGAAATGTCGCAGCGAGGAATGTGATGCGATGACCGGCGCGCGCACGACCGACAAAACATCTTCAATCGCCGCATCGGTGATGTGGCTGACATCAACCATCACCCCAAGATTATTCATGGCGCGCACGACCTCAAAGCCAAACGGCGACAGCCCGCCCCATTTCTCGTTCTCGTCATAGGACGAGTCTGAAATATGGTTGGCTTTGGAATGCGCCAGCGTGATGTAGCGGATGCCGCGATCATAGAAATGTTTCAGCGTGTCGAGGTCGCCCTCAATCGGCGCGCCGTTTTCCATCCCCAGCGGCAGGGCGATTTTGCCCTCGCCGGCGATGCGGCGGACATCTTTGGGCGAATAGGCGATTTCGAACTTGTCCGGGTTCTGCGCGGCGACGCCCTCCATCAGGCCGATCAATATATCGGCGCGGGCGCGCGAGCCGCCTTTTTCTTCAAAGGCGGCGGCGACATAAATCGACATGAACGGCGCATCGAGCCCGCCGGCTTTGGCGCGCGCATAATCAAAATCAATCACCTTGTCGCCCGCAGCGATATCGGCGCCGTCATTGGCGATGGTCGAGGGGCCGTCGATGTGACCGTCAATGATCAGCATCGACTGCGCCAGCGCCATGGCGCGCTCGGACGGTTCGGCGGCGGCGAGCCCCGGTGTCAACAGTAAGAGAAAGGTGAGAAGTGCTTTATTCATTGCGGCGCGCCCCTGTTTGCTGGTTTTGCCTGACCGGAACCAGATGTTACGGCGGCAGATTGCGGCGACGTTATCCTATCGCGCCGATCGGCTCCAGCCCTTGCGTGTTCACGCATTTTTGACCAGAAAACCGTCCATGATCATCTCGCATAAATATAAGTTCATCTTTCTGCGCACCGAAAAGACCGCCGGCACCAGCCTGACAGAGGCGCTTGCGGTGATGCTTGCCCCCGACGACATGATCGCGGATATGAGCCGGCCGGGCTGGGCGAAATTCTCGCCGGTCCATCACGGGGGCCTCAAACGCAAATTGCCGCAGTTGTTCGGACTGCATGTTCACGCCACCGCCGCGCAAGCCAAAGCCGTGATTGGCGCTGCAAAATTCAACAGCTATTTGAAATTCGCCGTCGAGCGCAATCCGTGGGACCGGCAGGTGTCGCTCTATTTCCAGCGCAAGAACAAGCGCGGCCAGGGCGATGACGCAAATTTTGACCGCGACATGAAATCGCTGTTGTTTCGTTCAACCGAATATGTGCGGCTTAACAACTGGTCAATTTATACGATCAACAACGACATCGTCGCCGATGAAATCGTCCGCTATGAAGATTTGGCGGGCGGTTTGGAAAAAGTTTTCGCCCATGTCGGTTTAAAGGCCGCGCTGAACATGCCGAGCCTGCGCTCAGGCTTCCGCGACGACAAAGACTACCGCAAACATTATTCAGACGCGACCCGTGAGCGGGTTGCACGCTGGTATAAAAGGGAAATTGATGCGCTGGGGTTTGTGTTTTAGGGGCGGCAGGTGATTTGGGTTTTGCTTCTGCAAGAGTGTAGAAATCGCACAAATCAAGGTGGTCTAAAGTAAGAATCGACAACCATGGTAGACTTGGCGCCAATGCTACACTAAACAGCTAGCGAATTGAGCACCAAAGTCGAAAACCTCGCCGCACTTAAAGCTCCAATCCCTCCTCATGATCAAGATGGTTATTGACCGATGGTACGCGCGTGAAGACTACATGCCTGACCAGCGCAGAGGCTGCGGCAACAACTGTTAAGCTACTCAGAGTATAAAGAAGTGGTAACGAAAACAACGCGTGAGGATTAAATGCGGAAATAAGAATTACTATTAACAATGCAATGCCGAATAAGACACTCGCAATTGCAGTGCTATCTTGATTGACTATAATCGGCATTAACTGAACATCGAAGAGGTCCCCTAATGGCCCAGCGTCACAACAAATACAACGCGTTGAAACAGTATGGTTATAATCCTTCGGGTTGAATGTCCAACCAGCCGTCCCAGTGCCGCCACCAAGACCAAAACCCAAGCCAATCTTTTCACTCACGCGATATAATATATCTATTTCATAATATATTGCATCGTTACATTCTGGATGATCACATCTGAGTTTGCGTATCTTCTCTATGTATATCGCAGGGACATCGTATTCCTGCGATATAATGAATCCCAATTGTTTGCATTTAGTATATTGGAATTTTGGGCTCGAGACAATTGATGGAGGATGTTCGCAATTAAATTCAACGTCGAAAACTCCCCCAAACCAGATTGTTCCTCTTGGTTTCAATTCAAATTTTTCAATCATTATTTGAATTCCTAAAATATTATTTATTAACTTAAATAACCTTGTTTAATATTACTATACATACACTATATCACAATTATATACTTTAACAACGGCGGATATAAATTCCTGGGATTTAAATTTTGAGGCGGCGTTCAACCTCGCCTCACGCACTCAGCAATCCCGGATCAATCCGCGCCACCGTCTCTGCGCCGGCCGTGATGGTTGGTGTCAGGCCCGCCGCTTCCACCAGATAATTGTCGGCGAAGAATTTTGCGATGGCGATTTTGGCTTCGAAATAGCCTTGATCGTCGCCTTCTTCATTGGCGGCAATTGCCGCCGCCAGGGCGCCGCGCGTGAGGTAATAACCGCCGGCAACATTGCCGAATTGTTTGAGAAAGGGCGTTGCGCCCGCCAGCACATCTTCCTGGTTGCGTTTTGCAGCCGCCAGCAGCCAATCGGTGGACGCCCCCAGCGCATCGGCCGCCTCGGCGAGCCTGGCGCCAATCGCCGCCACTTCCGGGCGCTTGGCGGCTTTGGCGAGCGCTGCTTCATCTTTGACTTTCTGGATGAACCCGTGCGCCGCCGCGCCGCCATCGCCCTGCAATTTGCGCCCGACCAAATCGATCGCCTGAATGCCGTTGGTGCCTTCATAGATCGCGGCGATGCGCGCATCGCGCATATGCTGTGCGGCGCCGGTCTCTTCGATATAACCCATGCCGCCATGCACCTGGACGCCGAGCGAGGCGACGTCATTGGCGCGGTCTGTGGACCATGCTTTGGAGATTGGCGTTAGCAGGCCTTCCAGCGCGGAAGCGGCTTTGCGCGCCTCTTCATCGGGCGCATGGTGCGCTAAATCATAGGCGACGGCATTGGCGTAACAGATTGCGCGCGACGCCTCGGTCAGCGCTTTCATGGAGTAAAGCATGCGGCGGACGTCGCCATGTTCAAAAATCGCCACTTGCTCACCAGTCTTTACGCCCGGCAAGCGCCCCTGTTTGCGCTCTTGTGCGTAAGCCAGCGCACGCTGATAGGCGCGCTCCGCAACGCCGACGCCCTGCATGCCCACATCAAGCCGCGCAGCGTTCATCATTACGAACATATTGCGCAAGCCTTTGTGCTCTTCGCCAAGTAGCGTGCCGTAACATTCGCCGTTCTCGCCAAACGCCATCACGCAAGTCGGACTGCCATGCAGGCCCATCTTTTCTTCCAGCCCAACGCACTGAACATCGTTGCGCGCGCCGAGCGTTCCGTCCTCGCCGACATGCACTTTCGGGACGATAAACATTGAGATGCCGCCGGCGCCTTCGGGCGCATCCGGCAACCGCGCCAACACCAGATGGATGATGTTGTCGGTCATGTCATGATCACCATAGGTGATAAAAATCTTCTGCCCACTGATTTTATAGCGGCCATCATCCATCGGCTCGGCCTTGGTGCGGATGCCGGAAAGGTCAGAGCCCGCCTGCGGCTCGGTGAGGTTCATGGTGCCGGTCCATTCCCCGGAAACCATCTTTTCAAGATAGAGCCGTTTTTGCGCGTCGGTCCCCGCATGCATCACCGCTTTAACGGCGCCAGTGGTCAAAGTGGTGCCAATCGCAAAGCTCATGCAGGCGCCGTTGAGCGCATCAACCATCGCCACCGCGAGCGTCGTCGGGAGGCCCTGGCCGCCAACTTTTTCCGGGAATGCCAGCGCATTCCAGCCGCCAGCGACATACTGGCGATAGGCGTCGGCAAAGCCGGGCGTGGTGCGCACAACGCCGTTTTCCAGCGCCGCGCCATCGGCGTCGCTCGCCTCATTCAGGGGCGCCACCACCTGGTCGCAAAACTTGCCCATCTCCTCAAGGATCGCCGAGACCAGATCGTCAGAGAGATCGTCAAACCCGCCGGTTTTTGCCAGCGCCCCAAACCCCGCCATATGATCAAGAACAAACCGCATATCGCGGACCGGCGTTGCGAAAGTCATCCAAGCGCTCCTTTGAACAGAAATGTCGAACTACCGCCTTATGCCGCTCAACTGGCGATGACGCCAGACGATAGTGCAGACGGCGTAATGTCCCACCCCTAGCTTTAGCAGACACCCCGGCATATTTGTCGGCCCTATGACGCAAAAGACTATAGCTGAACGCTCGACGCTTGACACCACCGCGATAATCCGCGCTGGCGGGCTCGTGGCGATGCCGACCGAGACAGTTTACGGGCTGGCGGCGGACGCGACCAGTGACGCCGCGGTTGCGCGGATTTTTGAAGCAAAAGGCCGGCCGCAGTTCAATCCGCTAATCGTTCATGTGGCAGGCGCCGGCATGGCGGCGCGCTATGTGGAATTTCCGCCCGTCGCCGAACGGCTCGCCGCCGCATTCTGGCCCGGGCCGTTAACGCTGGTCCTGCCGCGCAAAGCCGGTTGCACGATTTCTCTCCTCGCCAGCGCCGGGCTCAATACGCTGGGCGTGCGCGCACCGAACCATGACATCGCGCAAAGCTTGATCCGCGCCGTCGGCGGCCCGCTCGCCGCGCCAAGCGCCAATCCTTCCGGCGCCATCAGCCCGACTTGCGCCGAGCATGTCCAAGACGGGCTTGGCGACAAGGTCGATATCATCCTTGACGGCGGGCCATGCCCGGTTGGAGTTGAATCGACGATTGTAAAAATTGAGGGCGACGCGGTTTTTCTCCTGCGGCCCGGCGGCGTTGCGCGCGAAGCGATTGAGCGTGTTGTCGGCAAAACGCTTTCAAACCCGCCGCATACAGACAATCCGCAGGCGCCCGGCATGCTCGCCAGCCATTATGCGCCGCGCGCACTACTGCGCCTCAACGCCGCTGCGCCGGAACCCGGCGAGGCCTTCCTTGGTTTCGGAAAAATCAGCACCGAAGGGCCGTATGCCTTCAATCTCAGCGCCAGCGGCGATACCACTGAAGCGGCGGCTAATCTGTTTGCCTATTTGCGCAGGCTCGATGCGCTATGCACCGAACACGGACTATCGCGCATCGCCGTCGCGCCGATCCCCGGGGAAGGCCTCGGCGAAGCCATCAACGACCGGCTCGCCCGCGCATCAGCGCCGAGAGGTTAGCAGCGCTTCGCAGCAAGCTATTGCGGCTTTTGGTATTTCAACAAGAACCGGTCGGTCTTGCGCCGAACCGCAGGGTCGAACACGCCCATGTCATACATGTCGTCGGGGTTGGCCAATATGTCGCTTTCGTCAATCAGCACAAAACCGGCAGCCTGCGCCAGCCCCTTAACGATAGCCGGGTCAATCCGGTGCAGCGTATCGCCGGTCGTCTCAGGCGAGCCCGCCGCCGCCGCGTGATCGAGAATAATGAACGTTCCGCCAGATTTTAAAATCCGCATCGCTTCGCCATAACTCGCCTCAACATCGCCAAAGCCGTCACCGCCAGCCGGCGTAAAATAAAGCTCATGCGGGCCTAATATCCAGGTGACGATATCCATCGAGCCATCGGCCGCATCCAGATTGTCAAACAGGGTGCGCGAAGAACGCACATTGGCAAGCCGGTTATCGGCAAGGCGCACCTCAAGCGCGTCGCCAAGGAAATTGTCGAAACTTTGCGGGTTTTGCATGACCACTTCGCCATCGTCACCGACAATTGAAGAATAAAGCTCGGTGTAAAAACCGCCGCCTGCTTCCATTTCAAAAACGCTCATGCCCGGTTCAAGCGCCATAAAAGTTAAAACCTCGACCGGCTTACGCATCGCATCATCGGCCGCATCTGCATCCGGGCGCGACGGGTTGGCGACGCTGGCTGCGGCAAGTGCTGCATAATCCATAGGCGCTGGCGCCGCCGTCTCATCGCTGGCGGCGTCGGCCGCTTCGGTTTCCGCCTTTGGCGCACAGGCGAGCAAGCCAAGCGCCGCGCAAACGACAAGCGCAGTTTTACATGTTGCAAAATGGTTCATTGTTTCTCTCTCGATTTTCCCCGAAGCGGGCCAAGTGAAATCCGGCCCGTTCTTTTATCAGTAATATTGGCGACGTGCAAAAAACCGGCGCCAAAAACAACCCATCGGCGGCTTCTCTCCTGACATTGGCTCGCACTATACTAGCGCCAGCCTAGGCGCCGACAGTTGCAAGCCCCATAATAGCTTTCATGACCACCACAAAACGCCCCTCCCCCGATCAGGCAACACTTGACGCAATCGCCCGCGCCGTCGGGCCCAAGGGCGTGGTGACCGGCGATGACGCCGCCCCGTTCCTGTCGGAATGGCGCGGGCGCTGGCCTGGCGAAGCCGCGCTGATCGTTGCGCCGGCGAGTGTGGAAGAGGTTTGCGCAGTGGTGCAAATCTGCGCGCAAAACAATGTCGCGATCACCCCGCAAGGCGGCAATACCGGCCTTGTCGGCGGGCAAATTCCGTTTGGCGACGAGATTTTGCTTGCGTTGGGGCGGATGCGCCGGGTGCGCGAGATTGAACCCCTGAACAACACCATGACCGTCGACGCCGGGATAACGCTCGCCGCCGCGCAAACCGCGGCGGCGGAGGCGGGCCGTTTGTTCCCGCTATCGATCGGGTCGGAAGGCTCGTGCCAGATCGGCGGCGTCATCTCCACCAATGCCGGCGGCGTCAATGTTTTGCGCTACGGCAATATGCGCGATCTGGTTTTGGGGCTGGAGGCGGTGTTGCCGAATGGCGATATCTGGAACGGGCTGCGCCGATTGCGAAAAGACAATACCGGTTATGATTTAAAGCAACTGTTTATTGGCGGCGAGGGCACGCTCGGCATTGTCACCGGCGCGGTGTTAAAACTGTTCGCGCTGCCGGCGGAAAAAATCACCGCTTGCGCCGGTGTTTCCAGCGCCGGGGATGCAGTGGCGCTGCTCGCTCATGCGCAAGCCGCGACCGGTGGCGGCGCGACGAGTTTTGAACTGATGGGCCGGCGTTGCATTGACCTGGCGCTAAAGCATATTCCGGACGTGCGCGATCCGCTGGAGAGCCCGCATCCCTGGTATGTGCTGATGGAATTCTCATCGGGACAGACTGGCGCGCTTGATGGCGCAATCGAGGCGATGCTGGCTTCGGCGCTGGAACAAGACATCGTCAAAGACGCGATGATTGCCCAGAGCGAGGCGCAAACGCAAATGTTGTGGCGCATCCGTCATTCAATTTCCGAGGCGATAAACGGCGAGGGTCTGGGCGCACGCCACGACGTTTCGGTGGCGACCAGCGACATCCCCGCCTTTCTGGACAAGGCCGACGCCGCCGTTGAGCGCCTCGCGCCCGGCGCCCGCGTCGTCGCCTTCGGCCATATTGGCGACGGCAATATCCATTATGATGTGGTCGCGCCAGAAGGCGCCGGCAAGCACGCGCTTGATGATAAACGCACCGAAATCGAGACAGCGGTCTATGACATCATCGACGGGTTCAACGGATCGATTTCCGCCGAACACGGCATCGGCCGTCACCGCCGCGCAACACTCGCCAAACGCAAAAGCGCGGTTGAACTGGATATGATGCGGGCGATAAAAGCCGCGCTCGACCCGCAAGGAATTATGAACCCCGGCAAGATGCTTTAACCCACAAGGAAGTTACTACCTATGCTGATGTTATTGTCGCCAGCGAAGATGATGAATTTCGACCCGGCCCCTAGTGCGCCGAAAGCCACCCGCCCGGCGCTGGCGAAAGACATCGCTGAGATTGCCGAGGTTGCGAAAAAGCTGAAACCGGCTGAGCTCAAAAAACTGATGGGGATTTCCGATAAGTTGGTTGAATTGAATTACCAGCGGTTGCAAGCATTAAAGACATCCGGCAAGGCGCCCGGCGCCAAGCAAGCCGCGCTCACCTTTGCCGGCGACGTCTATCGCGGGCTCGACGCCAACACTCTCGCCCCCGTCGATCTCGAATTCGCGCAAGACCACTTGCGTATCCTGTCCGGTCTTTACGGATTGCTGCGCCCGCTCGATGCGATCCAGCCCTACCGGCTTGAAATGGGCTCGCGGGTAAAAAATCCGCGCGGGGACAATCTCCACGCCTTCTGGCGCCCGGTGATCGCCGCCGCGCTCGACAAGGCGGTGAAAACCCATGGCGACCCAACCATTGTCTGCCTCGCGTCAAACGAATACGCAAAGTCGGTTGACCGCAAAGCGCTCGCCGCGCCGTTCATCATGTTTAACTTCAAGGAAGTCAAAGACGGCAAAGCCCGCGCAATCATGCTCTACGTCAAACAAGCCCGCGGCATGATGGCGCGCTGGGCGATAGAAAACCATATCGAGAAGGCGGGCGACTTGAAAAAATTCAAAGTTGGCGGATACAAATTCTCAAAAGCCCTTTCCTCCGACGACGAATGGATTTTCACCAGACCACAACCGGCGCCGAAGAAGGGGTAAGCCAATCCTTCGGACATGCGGTGAAAGCCGGCCGCGCTGTCATCCGATTCGAGGGGCTTTATATCCCGCCATCGGCAATGCGCGCCAACCGGGTTGGCCGCAAGCGAAAGCCCCGACGCTTCTTCTGGCCGTTGACAAGTTTTCGGCCTTATTTTACCATCTAGTAAATTAACTAGATGGTTTAATTCCATGGCGGCAGACCCGCTCAGCACAACGCTCTACGCATTAGCGGACCCAACACGGCGGGCGATTCTGGCCCAGCTGACATCGGGCGAGCGAACCGTCACCGATTTGGCCGAACCGTTCGAAATGACCCTGCCCGCCGTCACCAAACATCTCAAAGTGTTGGAGAAAGCCGGCCTTATTGAGCGCAGCAGAGATGCTCAAAAGCGGCCATGCCGGCTGCAAGCGGCACCGCTCAAAGAGGTCTCCGCCTGGGTCGAAGACTATCGGCTGTCCTGGGAAGAGAGCCTGGATCGGCTGGGTGGTTACCTGCAAGGCCTTCAACCAACGGGAACAAAACATGCCGGCAGACGCAAAAATAAACACCGAAAATGAGCTAGTGTTCACCCGCATCTATGATGCGCCGCGCGCGCTTGTGTTCGATGCGTGGACGGACCCGAAGCGCATCGGGAAATGGTGGGGGCCGAAAGGCTTCACCACCACGACGAAGGTGATGGAGGTCAAAGTCGGCGGCCGTTGGGAATATGTTATGCACGGCCCCGACGGCGAGGATTACCCGAACAAGAGCGTTTATACCGAAGTTGAAAAACCTCGACGATTGGTTTTTTCCAATGCCGGCGGCAAGGTGGATGACCCGCATCTAACCTGTCAAATGATTGTCACGTTCGAGAACGTCGGCGGCAAGACGCAACTCACCTTGCGGATGATTTTTCCTTCAACGGATGCGGTTGATCACGCCAGGGACCTCGGCGCCGATGACGGCGGAAAAGAGTGTCTCGACCGTTTGGCCAACGCCATGCGTGAAGCTTCTGGCTGAGCTGGCCGGTATCATACCTTCGGCAGGCCGCAGACATTACCGCCACACAACACAGAACAAGGAGTACATTATGAAAAGAGACCTCGCCGTTTTAACTTTTCAAACTCTTGACGGCGTCATGCAATCGCCAAAACTGCCGCAGGAAGACCCTTCGGGTGGGTTTACGCATGGCGGCTGGGCGGCGGCGCATTGGGACGGCGTGATGGAGCAGGTCGCCAAAGAGGCAATGGCTGCGCCTTACGATATTTTGCTCGGCCGAAAAACCTACGAATTATTTGCGCCGCATTTTTCCACCGCCGGCGACGAGAACCCGATGAACAGCGCGACAAAATTTGTCGCCACCTCGACGTTGACGAAACTTGAGTGGGTAAACTCCGTCATCTTGTCAGGCGACATCACAGAAGAAGTCTCTCGCCTCAAGGGTCAAGACGGCCCGTTATTGCAAGTTCACGGCAGCTGGCAATTGATCCAGACTTTGCTGGCCAATGATTTAATCGATGAATTCAGAATCTGGACATTCCCCGTCATTGTCGGCGCCGGCAAGCGCCTGTTTGGCGAGGGCGCCATGCCGAATGACCTGACGCTCGTGAAAGCGGACACCACATCGACAGGCGCGACGATGAGCATTTACCGGCGGGGCGGCAAAATCTGACGCGCTGGTTGAAATGCATGATGGCGCCGATTGTGATCAGATGAAATTCTCAACGCCCGCGCCAACCCAAGAGTGCAAAAACGCGAAACCCCATTGATATATATCGCAACACCGCCGCGTTACTGTATTAATACACGAATACACAACATTGTTGCTACAGATGAAAGGCTATCGGTTCATCCCCGATAGGGCATTTCCGAATAGGCGCGCCGCGTTGAAAGCTATTCGCATTCAACTCCAGTAGACTTACGACAAGCAAAGGATCTGGACCATCGTATGCTTCCTATTAATCGCCCAGCATCTCGATGTATTAATACACTAACGCAAACCTTCATCTCCTGCCTGAGAACGCCATCAGTTCATCGCCTTGCCTTGGAGCGTTACCAGCCCTTCCCGGTTAGAGCTGCGCCCAGCCCTGGCGGCAACAAGCGCATTTTTTGCGCTTTTCTCTTGACATTGCGCAATGAGTGCGCATATTAGTATGACAGTTTTGTGACTGCCCGTTCTCCTCGCGAGTATATCGCTAAAAGAACAGGGTGTTAGGAGTAATCTCATGGCGGCTATTTCGCATCCGGGCGATTTTACAGCCCCGGAAATCAAATTTGGACCGACGACGTCGCGCGCCGTTTTCTATGTGGTGATTGGCCTGATCGCTATGGCCTTCGCTATCCCCGCAGCGATCATGACCGCCGATGTCGGCTTGTTTGACGAGTGCTTTGCGGCGGCGGAAATCTGCGCGGCGCAGTGAAGCCTTATTCCGCCGGCAGGTTTTCCAGAAAGAACCGTATGGCGTTTTCGCCCATGACGGCGCGGATGGTCTGGTCGTCGAGGCCTGCATTGATCAGCGCCTGGGTCAACGCGGCAAGCTCTGAGGCGTCGAATGGCGCGGTCACCGCGCCGTCGAAATCAGAGCCGAGCGCGACATGCTCCGTCCCCAGAAGGCCCACCGCATAGACAATTGCGCCAGCAATGCCGTCCGGCGTCGGATTACAAATGGCGCCCTCCCAGAAACCGACGCCAACCAATCCGCCAGCATCGGCGACCTCTTTCATCAGTGCATCGGAAATATTGCGCGGACTGTCGCAATGGCCTTTAAGGCCGGTATGGGAGACAATCAGCGGCCTGGCACTAATCGCCAGAACATCACGCACCACCGCCTCTGAGGAATGCGCAACATCGATGATGACGCCCGTTGCAATCGCTCTTTTCACAGCGTCGCGGCCAAACGGCGTCAGCCCGGCGCCGCTACGGCCGTGCAGCGATCCGCCAAGTGCGTTGTCGAAGAAATGCTGCAACCCCATGACCCGCATTCCTGATTGATAAAGCCGGTCAATATTGTCGAGCTCACCCTCCAGCGGATGGGCGCCCTCAATGCCGTAAATCCCGGCAAGCGCGTTGGCGGCGAGAGCGCCGCGCAATTGTTGTGCGGTCTTTACATAGATGAATGCGCCGTTGGCGCGGCGCTCGAGATCGGCAAGACGGCCCGCCTGATAATCCGCGCGCGCAAACAACGAGCCCCATGTGGCGACCGGCCAGCGTTCGGCAATCATTAACGCAGTCAAGTCATCCGTATCAGAATCATTACCGTCATAATTAAGCCCGCTCGGCGTTTTCGTTACCGCAGTAAACACCTGCAACGCCGCGCCGCCGTCTTTCAACCGCGGCAGATCGACATGGCCGCGTGCGTGACGTTTGAGCGGGTCGCGCATCCATAACATCGTGTCGGCATGGAGATCAGCGACGCCAATCGTCGCATGAAGCGCACGCGCCGCAGCACTGATTTCAAAGGGTTCATGCGCGATCACAACATTCATCCGCGCATCGACCCGGGCGGGAATGACAAAGAAAAACAACCCCGCGCCTATCGCTGCAAGAATTAATATGCCGCCGCCAATCCATTTCAACATGCCGCCTCTCCCATCCTCGATAGGCGACTGTGGCGGTTATGGCCCGCATAGGTCAATGCGCTGTTGCACAGAGCCCGAATTGTTTAAGGTCGCGCGCTTCATCTATGTCAGCGAGGGTTTCCAGATGCGAAACCTGAAAGCCGCCCGGCAGGGTTTTTACCGTGTCGGCAAGCGCGTGTTTGGTTGACCAGCGCACGCCTTCAAATAAGTTTGGCGCCGGCCGCCGCCGCGCGAGGCCGATCAGCCAATAGCCGCCATCTTCGGCCGGGCCGAACACCGCATCGGCGCGGCCAAGCGCCTTAAAAGCCTGGCGCAGATGGCGCGCGCGCAACCCCGGCGCATCAGCGCCGATAATGAGGGTCGGTCCCGGCGGCGCGGCATTGAAGGCGTGCGCCATGCGCGCGCCGAGATCGCCCGGCGCTTGCGCCATTCGCGACAGGCGCGGCGGCCACAGGCTGTCCCAGCCGGTTACCGCCGAGGGCGGGTCGACCGCCAGACATGTGCGCCAATCGCCTTTGACCGCCTCGGCGATGGTCCGTTCCGTCATGATACGGAACAACGCCGCGGCCCGGCCCATGCCGATCTCAGCGCCAAGCCGCGTCTTGACCGCGCCGGCGCGCGGCGCCTTGACGAATATGATGACGCTCCCGCGCATCAGCGATAGGATTTCGCAAGCTGTTCCGGCGCAACGCCGGCATGATAACGCATCAAACGCCACAAGTTTGTCACTGCCTGCCGGAAATAACCGCGCCGTTGATAACGCGCCGCATCCGTGACGGCTTTGGATTTGAAAATATGCAGCGCCGCACGGTTTTCATGCGCGATAATGCGCCGGATGATATCGACGTCTTCAAATAGCGGCATGTCGCTATAGCCGCCGACAGCGTCATAAAGCGCCCGCGAGACTAGCAATCCCTGGTCGCCATACGGCATTTTGAATATGCGCGTGCGCGCCATCGCGCCGGCGCGAATCAGACGCGGGGCAAACCCCGACGCGTCAAACGCCAGCGTGAAGACGCCCGCGCGCGCATCATCGCCGGAGATGAACCCGCGCGCCTCATCCGCCCAGCCGGCCTCAAGCACCGTATCGGCATGCAGGAACAGCAGCCAGGCGCCGCGCGCCGCCTCAGCGCCTTTCTTCAACTGCCCGCCACGGCCCGGCGGCGCCGTCAGGACTTTCGCACCGAAACCGTCGGCGATCGCCATGCTCGCATCTTGCGAGCCGCCATCGACGACAATCACCTCGGTCACCAACCCGCTAACCGCCGGCGCCACCAGCGCCTCAAGGCACATGGGCAACCGCGCGGCTGCATTGAGGCTGGGGATGACGACCGAGAGCATGGCCTTGTCTTAGCTTTATTTTGCACGCGTTACAGCGCCTAAAGCGGCAATCCCCTGCGGATTGCTTTCAAGTCCTCGTGAAAATAACTGTGCCGGCGGCTTATTGGGCGCTTTCCGGCGCATCCACCCGCGTCGCCTCATAATAGAGCACGTCCCGGTTCCAGCTCTTGCCGCCATCTGTCGACCAGTCCTGATGAAACGCAAAGCTGTTCGCGGTGATGTCGGTAAAGCGCGTCCTCACCTTGGCGTTCTCGCCGGTAGGGGTCGCCATCACATGTCGCTCCACCGGCGTGCAATCTTCAAGACTGGCTGAGATTGGCGGATACCAGGTTGAGTTTGCCGGCAGCCAACGCACCACCCATTCCCCCAGGTTTTTATCATAGGTGCGAAAGGTTACGCCCTTGAAGTATTGCGCAACTTGCTCGTCCATAACAATGTCGCCATCCATCATCGTATAGACCTTCGAGACCGCATCAAACTCAGCGAACCCATCTCTATACTGATTTTTCCAGCGAAGGTTCCATGTGCCGATTTTAAAATCATACATGTGCTTGGGGTCAGACGTAACAATCCCGTCGCAAGACGCCTCCGGTTGCGCCGCCGCCAATTGAGAGGCGCCTAAAAATGCAATCGCCAGCCCAACGGCGCAGGTTTTGGTCCAAACAGTTTTCATCACTTTCCCCATTCATCATTTCTATCGGATTGGGCTTGGCATCGACGACGAACAACGCACAACAAAGGCCATCAAAGCCACCGTCGGGAAGCGCCTTTTATATTGCTCAACTGCTGGACGGGGAGCCGCGCAAGCTTAAAGGGCCAAACAAGAAAGCCCGGTGGCGGACTAAAAATCGCTATTTTTGAGCTGGTAATTCTTGCCAGCTCACTAGTTTTGGTGAAGCGTCTTTCCCCATTTCAAATCTACGGCCATCTTTGGAGATCAGATGTGGCTTTTCGTTGTCTCTAACGAACTTCAGAACTAGCTCTTGTCCATCATCGAAACGGCCTAAAAACCTTTCCGCCAAACCGGCCAGGCCGGCAGTATTTCTTACCTCTTTCCATTCTGTCATTCTCTTTCCTCGCTATGGATTGGTCGCCCCGGCTTCCTCCCAGGTTTTGGCGTAGGGTGTTTCTTGGGCGTTGTATTTAACATCCGCTTTATAACCCTATCGCGCCGCTCATCGACTCTATCTTGTTGATCTAGTTCGGCTTTATCAGAGGGTGTCTTCTTAGCCATAAGCCTGTGAAATTCTTGACAGATTCGCCTGCCGTCTATAAAAAGTCGGCAACGATTACGCCCAAACGGAGCGACCTTCTGGACGTAAATCGTCACGCTAGACTAATAATGCGCGGTTCATCCGCACTTATATCACCTCGCTTTCAGTTGGCCCTTGTAAAATTGGGCGGGGTTACCGGGCGCGACCCGGCGTTTGGTGAGGCTCTAACCTCACCGGTGACTGATGAAGGCTCCGTTTCGGCGGAGCCTTTGTCGGTTGGACCTACTTGGTTCCAACGACCTGTGTCTTTATTGTGCCGAAGGGTCTTATCGGTGGCGAATTTCGCAGAAAGATTTCCCTTAGGATTTTTGCCGCCAATGCTGACGCCGCGAGAAATTAGCCGATCGAAGATTTCCGCCGCCGTCATAGGCCCATGCGAGGAAAGTAGCTGATGGGTAAGGTGGAGAATTTCAGGCGTTGATGTTGTTACTTGCCGAACTGAAGGATTACGGACGGCCCCTACTTTAACAATTTTAGAGGCCTGTGATTCGGGAGAAACGTCACCTAGAAGCTCCACAGCAACCTCGATAAATGCCTGCAAACGCTTGGCTTCTGCGTAATGCCAAGCGATTTTAGTGCGGGCTTTTTCTATGACAGTATCATTGCTCATGCAGCCCTTCTGGCATGTTCAGCCTGACTCTGCAAGAGCCTTCTAGAGGACGTTTTGTGCGCTATTTGTTCCTCTGAAAGAGGCCGCAGCAAGCCTCTAGCATATAACGAAATCCTTATATTTAGGGATTGGTATCTCAAGCGCATAATCTCAAGCACGCTTGTCAAAAAACTCACCCGCTCCGACCTGGTGAAATTTTGTTCTTGATTTGTTCTGTCGTGGTGATAGCTTTGCGTATGGCCCGCGCCGCGCATCTTTCCCTTCGTCCTCCGAGCCCAAATGAGGACAGCCCTTCGCCCAAGGGACCGCCCCTCCCGGGGAAAGGGCGCGGCGCGCGGTCTAACGCTTCTGGCCGCTATGAAAGCGAGCGC
>JAADIQ010000115.1 GCA_013151255.1 Alphaproteobacteria bacterium | reverse complement strand
AAGCGCCACGCAGGCTATCGCGCCATAAGGCGCGGGGGCCCAAAGATCGCAAAACGGGCGGCCTTGCCAAAGTGCAAAATGAGTGACTCATTTTACACTTTGGTATAAGTTAGCTCTGTTGCGAAAATGCCGCCGGTTTTGTCAAACTTCCGTCATCGATGATATGCTATAGGATTAATATTCAACTTGGCTAAACTGAACGGCCAGGGTAATCGGCGCCATCGTCGGCAGAAAAGGAGCGCACGCTTTCTGGTTTGGTATTGGAAACATTGATTTTTGCGGTCCCGCAACTTTGGAGAGTTCGCGGTGAACCTCGCTATGCGCCCGCCTGATGCTTGCCCTGCGCTCGTTTTGAATGCTGACTTTCGCCCTTTAAGCTATTTTCCATTGTCCCTTTGGTCGTGCAGGATGCGCTGAAAGCGGTGTTCCTCGACCGCGTCGAAGTGGTTGCGCAATACGAAACCAAAGTGCACAGCCCGAGCTTTGTGATGCGGTTGCCATCGGTGGTGTCGCTTCGTACCTATGTCAGTCATTCGCGCGCACCGGCGTTTACACGGTTTAATGTGTTCCTGCGCGACAGTTTCACCTGTCAATATTGCGGCTCGCCGGAGCGCGACAAGCTGACCTTTGACCATGTGGTTCCGCGTGCTCATGGCGGGCGCACGACATGGGAAAATATCATCGCCGCATGCAGCTTCTGCAATATTAAAAAAGGCGGACGCACCCCCAAACAAGCGCGGATGACGCCAGCGCGAAAACCGCGCCGCCCGACCATGTACGAACTCAACGAGCGCGGCCGCGCATTCCCGCCGCATTACCTGCACGACAGCTGGCAGGATTTTCTGTATTGGGATTGCGAACTCGAGCCTTAAGCGCCGATGGTTTGCGTGTAATACCAAGGTGCAAAATGAGCTTTTCATTTTGTACTTTGGCAAGGCCGACTGGCCGCCGCGCCTTATGGCGCGATAGCCTGCGTGGCGCTTGAACGCCCAACGGCCATTCTTTTTGGCCGTTGGTATTGTTAATGTTTTTATTGCGGGTTTGTGCTCCCGCCTTGCGTCGCCTATGATGGCGCAGGGCGAATGGGATGGGACTGCAGATGACCGAAAAATATAAAGTTCTGGACAAAAAAATCACGCTGTCGCGGCGCGAGTTTGCGCGGCTTGCGGCGGCGGGCAGTATTGTCGTGTTGGCGCCGGGCTGCGAGACGGTGTCGCAGGCGTTCACGCCGACCAGCGCGCAAATGGCGCAACTGGCGGGCTCGGCCTGGACCGATCTCAAACAGAAACAACCCACCACCAACAATCCGAAATATACCTCGCGGGTTAATCGCGTGGCGCCGCGCATCATCCGCGCCGCCGGCGGCAATCCCGCGGAGTGGGAAGTCGCGGTGTTCGCCTCCGATCAGCTAAACGCGTTTGCGCTGCCGGGCGGCAAGATCGGGTTTTATACCGGCATTCTCGACATCATGGAAAATGACGACCAGATCGCGGCGGTTATGGGCCATGAGGTGGCGCATGTGTTTTTCAACCATTCCGGCCAACGCTATGGACGCACCGCAGCGACGCAAGCCGGGCTCGGTGTTGCCCAGGCTGTATTGGGCGGCGGGCAGACCAGCCAAGTTGCGCTGCAAGCGCTCGGCCTCGGCGCTCAATATGGCGTCATCCTGCCCTATTCGCGCCAGCATGAATTGGAGGCCGATAAATACGGCGTTCGATATATGCACAAGGCCGGCTACAGGCTCAATGAAGCGGTGCGCTTCTGGCAAGGCATGTCGGCGAAGAAATCCGGTGCGCCGCCGGAGATTATGTCAACGCACCCGAATGACGCCACGCGTATCGCCCAGCTGAAAGCAGAAATTGCAATTCTGGAAAGCGGCGGGTCCTGATCTGCGGGCGATACGATGCCAGCAAACAAGGCTGCAAAGCGCGCGCAAATGTGCTTATAAGCGGCGTTCATGAACCAGCAAAAAACTTCTGAAACGAAACGTCCAGGCGAGGCTGAGGTCGTGCGGGTGGTTTTCACCGCCAGCAATCTCGCCGTATCGCGCGGCGGGCGGCCGGTTTTGACCAATGTCTCGCTTCGCGCCGAGCCTGGCGATGCGGTGGTCTTGCGCGGGCCCAACGGGGTCGGCAAGACGACGCTGCTGCGCGCTTTTGCGGGTCTGTTGCGTCCCGATAGCGGGACGGTTGGGTTCACCGATGCGGCGGATGCAGGCCGCAGCCGCGCGCCGTCCGAGGTGAGCATTTTTTGCGGCGTCCTCAACGCCCATAAGGCGGCGCTTACCTTGCGAGAGAACCTTGCCTTTTGGGCGGCGCTTTACCGCGCCCCGCAAACCCGCATTGAGGCGGCGAGCACGCAATTTAAGCTTGCTCCTTATTCGGACTATCTGGCGGGCGCCTTATCTACCGGCCTTGCCCGGCGGCTCGGCCTTGCCCGGCTGATAATCGCAGAGCGGCCGGTGTGGTTTATCGATGAGCCAACAGCCGCGCTCGACAGCGCCTCGAGCGAGGATTTTGTGACGCTGGTTGAGGCGCATCGCCAGCGCGGCGGCGTCGTGGTGATCGCCACGCACGACCCCCTGCCGCTCAATGGCGCGCGGATATTCGAACTCACCGCCAAGGCCGCCGCATGAGCGCGCTTGGGGCCATCATTGCGCGCGATATCCGGCTCGCTTTCCGCGCTGGCGGCGGCGCGGCGCAAGGCGTTACGTTTTTTGCCCTGACCGGCGTGTTGTTCGCGCTCGCGGTCGGGCCCGATATTGCATTGATTTCAAAAATTGCAGCGCCGGTATTGTGGACCGGAGCGTTGTTGGCGACGCAGATTTCCCTCGACCAGATCTGGCGCGCCGACCGCGAGGACGGATCGCTCGATGTGCTGGTCGAGACCAGCGACATGCTGGCGCTGACGGCGCTGGCCAAAGCGTTTGCGCATTGGGTGGCGACGGCGTTGCCGCTGATCATCGCAACGCCGATCCTTGGCTTGATGTTAAACCTGCCGGTCGAGGCTTATGCGCCGCTGGCCATCTCTTTGGCCATAGGCACGCCGGGCCTGTCGCTGATCGGTTGCATTGCCGGCGCGCTGGTGGTGTCGTTGCCGCGTGCGCATCTGTTGATCGCAATCATTGTCAGCCCGCTTTATGTGCCGATCCTGATTTTCGGGTCTGGTGCGGCGATGTCTGGCGCGGGCGCGCCGCAATATGGCGCCAATTTAATGTTGCTCGGCGCGACGGTTCTGTTTGCTGCGATACTTTCGCCCCTTGCCAGCGCGGCGGCGTTGCGCTCCAACTTGGATTAAGATGAACTTTTTCAACGACCTCGCCAACCCTGTGCGCTTTGAGCGTTACGCGCGGATAGCGTTTCCGGTGGTGCTCGGGCTTGCGCTTTTAACTGGCGCGGCCGGGCTCTACTTCGCCCTGTTTAATTCCCCTGCCGACTATCAACAGGGCGAGGCGGTGCGGATTATGTATGTGCATGTGCCGGCGGCGTGGATGTCGATGTTTTGCTATTCGGTGATGGCGGGC
>JAADIQ010000022.1 GCA_013151255.1 Alphaproteobacteria bacterium | reverse complement strand
TCGCCGCGATTGCAAAGCGCGATTGCGTCATCAAGGTCGCTATAGGGCATTAATGTGGATACCGGTCCGAAGGCTTCGACCTCATGCACTTTTGTAGCGTCTCCCGGATTGTTACAGCGGAGTAGCACCGGCGATATAAACGCGCCGCTGTTGGCGTCGGCGCCGATCACCTCGACCTTGTTTGGGTCGCCGAAGACGATTTCCGCCTCGCTCGCCAAAATCGCAATTTTCTCGCGCACATCATCGCGCTGTGCTTGGCTCACCAGCGCGCCCATGCGCACATCATCATTGGCCGGATCGCCGACAGTGACTTTCGCAAGACGGGCTTTCAGCGCTTCTTCCGCAGCGCCAAGAAGCCCCGCCGGTACGATCGCGCGCCGGATCGCGGTGCATTTCTGCCCGGCTTTAACCGTCATCTCACGGACGACTTCCTTGATGAAGAGGTCAAACTCCGGCGTGTCGGCGCTCGCGTCCGGTCCCAGCACCGATGCGTTCAATGAATCCTGTTCGGCGACAAAGCGCACGCTCTGGCTGGTAATGCGCGGATGGTTTTTAAGCTTGCTGGCCGTTTGCGCTGAGCCGGTGAAGGATACTGTATCCTGCCCGGTTAAATGATCGAAGAGGTTGCCCACTGACCCGACGATTAACTGAACCGCGCCATCGGGAAGCCGTCCGGTTTCCACCATGATGCGCAGCGCCGCCTCGGCAAGATAGGCGGTGTTGGTGGCCGGTTTGACGATGGCCGGAACGCCCGCGAGCAGGGTCGGCGCCAGTTTTTCGAGCATGCCCCAGACCGGAAAATTAAACGCATTGATATGAACCGCGACGCCGTGGCGCGGCGTATATATGTGCTGGCCCATAAATGTGCCTTCGCGCGAGATTTGCTCCGCCGGCCCATCCATCAAAATTTTGTCGTCGGGCAAATGCCGCCGGCCTGTTGACGACATTGCAAATAATGTCCCGGCGCCGCCCTCGATATCGATCCAGCCGTCTTTGCGGGTCGCGCCGGAATAGAAATTGAGTTCATAAAGCTCTTCCTTGCGCTCCATAATCGCCTTGCCGAGGTCTTTTAAAATATAGGCGCGGTCATGAAAGGTAAGTTTGCGCAAAGCCGGGCCGCCGATGGTGCGGGCGTGATCGAGCATCGCCTTAAAGTCGAGGCCGGTTGAGCTGGTTTGCGCAACCGTTTCGCCGGTGACAGCCGAGGCGATATCGACCAGCCCGCCGGCGCCTTCGATCCATTTTCCGGCGGCAAAGTTTTTTAAGATTGGCACTGACATCACTCTCTCCAGTATGGTTTTAAATCTATTGGCCTTTAAAGGCGGGCTTGCGCTTGTTCATGAAGGCATCGACGCCCTCACGATAGTCATGCGTTTTGCCGAGCTTGCGTTGCAGGTCGCGCTCGAGGTCGAGTTGTTGATCGAGCGTGCGCGACCATGTGGACCGGATCGCCTGTTTGGTTTCCGCTAGCCCTTGGGTGGGCGCAGAGGCAAATTTTGTAACCAGCACGTCAGCTTCCTCGGCAAGCTTGTCGTCATCAACCGCTTTCCAAATGAGGCCCCACTCTTCGGCTTTTTCCGCAGGCAACGGATCGCCGGTGAGCGCGAGGCCGAGTGCGCGCGCTTGTCCCGCCAGGCGCGGCAAAACCCATGTGCCGCCGCTATCGGGAACAAGGCCGATGTTGGCGAAGGACTGAATGAACTTGGCGCTCCTGGCCGCAAGAACGATGTCGGCGGCGAAGGCGATATTGGCGCCCGCACCGGCGGCGACGCCATTGACGGCGCAAATGACCGGCATTTTCAAACTGGTCAGCCGGCGGATTAATGGGTTGTAGCGCTCCTCCAGCGAGGCGCCAAGATCGACGCCATCACCGCTCGGCGAAACTGCGCGGTCACCTAGGTCTTGCCCTGCGCAAAATCCGCGCCCGGCGCCGGTGATGAGTAAAACCCGAACCGACGTATCGGCGTCGATGCGATCAAGCGCGTCGCGGACTTCGTCATGCATCTGGACGGTAAAACTATTGAGCCGGTCCGGGCGGTTTAAGGTGAGCCGCGCGGCGGCGTCTTCTATGGAGAAAAGGATGGTCTCATAGGCCATATGCATTCTCGCCCGAATGGGGCCTCCCTTGCCGGATTTGAATTGGCGTTGCATCGCTTGCAGCGTTCATATAATCGAATGTCCGGTCGGTCAATTATGTGACGGATGCTTGGCGCAATGAGATGAGGGTTTGGCAATGACGGTGCGGATGAATGACGAAGCGCTTGGGAAGGCCATCGCAGAAGAGCTTTTTTCACTTGAAGGCACGGCAAAGGCTTGGGATCTAAAGCTTGAAGATGCAGGCGAGGGGTGGGCGCGCGCATCGATGGTGGTGCGTGAGGATATGCTAAATGGTCATGGCACGGCGCATGGCGGTATGATCTTCGCGCTAGCAGACACTGCATTTGCCTGGGCTTGTAATTCCCACAACGTCAAAACTTTCGCGCAACATGCCGCGATCAGTTTTTTGAGCCCCGCCCATAGTGGCGAGCGGTTGGAGGCTGAGGCGCGCGAGCAATCCACATCCGGGCGCACCGGCGTCTACACTGTAAAAATATTGGGCGAAGATGGGCGCGTTGTCGCCATCTTCCAGGGTTTGTCACGGACAGCAGGCGGCCCAGTGATTGAGACAGGAGAGTAATACCATGACGGACGCCTTTATTTGCGATGCAACGAGAACCCCGATCGGGCGTTATGGCGGCGCTCTTGCGATGGTGCGGGCAGATGATCTCGCGGCGGTTGCGTTACGCGCGCTAAAAGAACGCAACGAGAAAATTGATTGGGCGGCGGTAGACGACCTGATCATGGGGTGCGCCAATCAGGCTGGCGAGGACAATCGCAATGTCGCGCGGATGGCGGCTTTGCTGGCGGGGCTTGGCGAGTGCGTACCGGGAACGACCGTCAACCGTTTATGCGGGTCGGGCATGGATGCGGTGACGATTGCAGCGCGCTCAATCAAGGCTGGCGAGGCCAATCTCGTGATCGCCGGCGGCGTGGAATCAATGTCGCGCGCGCCGTTTGTGATGGGCAAGGCGGATGCAGCGTTCTCTCGCAAGGCAGAGATTTTTGACACCACGCTTGGCTGGCGGTTTGTTAACCCGGTTCTGAAAGATCAGTACGGGATTGATTCGATGCCGGAGACGGCGGAAAATGTCGCCGAAGAATTTGGCGTGTCGCGTGCAGACCAGGATGCGTTCGCCCTGCGCAGTCAGGAGCGTGCTGCAAAAGCACTAATCTCGGGAAGATTTGCAACGGAAATTACGCCAGTCACAATCCCACAGAGAAAAGGCGATCCGAAAATTGTCGACAAGGACGAGCATCCGCGCGAGACTAATTTAGCGGCGCTCGCAAATCTTCGGCCATTTGTAAAAAAAGACGGCGTCATCACCGCTGGCAATGCGTCAGGTGTTAATGATGGCGCGGCAGCGATGATTGTCGCGTCTGATGCAGCGGCAAATAAATACGGTCTGACACCACGGGCGCGGTTTGTTGCCGGCGCTGTTGTCGGCTTGGCGCCGCGCATCATGGGGTTTGGTCCGGCGCCGGCGGCAAAGGCGGTGCTCGCAAAAGCCGGGCTCTCCATTGGTGACATGGATGTGATCGAGCTTAACGAGGCGTTCGCCGCACAGGCGCTGGCGACACTGCGCGACCTTGGTCTCGCCGATGACGCCGCTCATGTGAACCCCAATGGCGGCGCCATCGCGCTCGGCCATCCGCTCGGCATGTCCGGCGCGCGGCTGGTTTTGACGGCAACCGAGGAGCTTCAACGCTCCGGCGGGCGTTATGCGCTCTGCGCCATGTGCATCGGTGTTGGTCAAGGGATCGCGTGTATTATTGAGCGGGTTTGAGGTCTCATAATTCATTGACCGATTGGTCAGGGAATTCTATATTCTGATTCAGAGCAGCAGAGCGGTCTTTTGTGAAACTGCTGAGCATCATCTGTAAACCCCTGTTTTTGGGAGATTTTCCATGTACGCACAGGAAGTGAAATCCACCGGCAAGGGAGTCAAATCTCTTGATGAGATGGACGCGGTCGAGCGCGCCTTTCAGGAAAAGGTCAATGCGGACATCAAGATTGAGCCCAAGGACTGGATGCCGGAGGGTTATCGCAAAACCCTGATCCGCCAGATCTCGCAACATGCGCATTCGGAAATTGTCGGCCAGCTGCCGGAAGGCAACTGGATCAGCCGGGCGCCGACGCTGGAGCGCAAGGCGATCTTGATCGCCAAAGTGCAAGATGAGGCGGGGCACGGGCTTTATCTTTATTGCGCAGCGGAAACGCTTGGCGTATCGCGCGATCAGATGACGGAGCAATTGCTGTCGGGGAAGGCTAAATATTCCTCGATCTTTAATTACCCAACGCTCACATGGGCAGATATCGGCGCCATAGGCTGGCTTGTCGATGGCGCGG
>JAADIQ010000046.1 GCA_013151255.1 Alphaproteobacteria bacterium | reverse complement strand
TGCAGATCTGCGCTACCGATATATCTCCGAACGGGCGCAGAAAGTCACCGGCTTCGATCATCAAAAATTCCTTGGCCAAAAAGTCGGCGTTTCCGGCGAAGGTTCGACAAAAGCGCAATGGCGCGCCTTTGAGCATGCTTTTGCGAACCGCGAGCCGATTAACGCATTCATACACTGCATCCAGCGCGACGACGGCTCTGCGCTATGGTTAGAACGCAGCGCAAAACCAATTTACGATGAAGATGGAACTTTTAAAGGGTATCGTGGTGTCGCACGCGACGTAACCGAGCGTATCACCGCCATCGAGGAAGCGGCTTCCGCACGCCGACAGCTTGAAGAAAACAACGCCAAGCTTGAACAGACAATCCAGATGCGCACTGCCGTTATCGAGGCTAAATCCAGCCTGTTAAAGGAAGTTCTGGAATCCATGGCGCATGGCGTTGTGGTGATGGATCAAGACTTTACAATCATCGATCTCAACAGCAAAGCCTGGCGCACATCCGGACTGCCGCAGGAAATGTGGGCCCCAGGACTTAGCGTTACGCCGGTGCTTGAAATCGGCATTCGCCACGGCCTTTATGAATTTTCTTCCAGTGAAGAATATTATACACAATGCTTCAAAGATATAAAATCATCAGGTCTATTTCGTGTCGTCCGCCGCCAGAAAGACGGGACTATAATAGAGGAAATTATTCGCGCCCGGCCCAATGGCGGTTTCGTATCAACCTATAATGACATCACAGCAGCACAGCAGCGCGAGGACGAGTTGCGCGAGCTTTCTGAGGAACTTTTAATTTCGAAAGACGCCGCCGAAACCGCGAACCGTACGAAGTCTGAGTTTCTTGCCAATATGAGCCATGAAATTCGCACGCCCATGAACGGCGTCGTCGGCATGGCGTCTCTTCTTCTTGATACGGAGCTTACAGAAAAACAGGCAAGCATGGCCAGCGTCATCGTCAGCTCAGGCGATGCGCTATTGAAGATCATCAACGATATTCTCGATTTCTCCCGGCTTGAAGCCGGTAAATTCAAGCTCGCTGCCGAGACCTTTGATTTACGGGAATCAATTGAGGATGTGGCGACCCTGCTGGCGCTTCAGGTAGAGAAAAAAGGCCTTGAGATGATGGTGCGCTACGCGCCTGATCTTGGCAGCGCCTTTGTCGGCGATCCTGGCCGCATCCGGCAAATCGTCACCAACCTGGTTGGCAACGCGGTGAAATTTACCGAAGAAGGCCATATCCTGCTGGAGGTTTCCGGCAAACGCCGTGGCGAGATCGCATCGGTGGTGATATCTGTTACCGATACCGGCTGCGGCATCCCCCTTGACCAGCAAAAGGAAGGCTATCTTTGAAGAGTTTGAGCAAGTCGACGGCTCTTCTGCGCGACGTTATGACGGCGCCGGTCTTGGTCTTGCGATCAGCCGTAAAATGGTGGAAGTGCTGGGCGGCGAAATTTCACTGACCAGCGAACCCGGCAAGGGCTCGACTTTCACCATCACCCTGCCGCTGGCAATTGACGCCACAGCTAATGAAAACCTGGCGGCGCGCCCTGCCAAGCTCGACAATTTGCGCGCGTTGATTGTCGATGACAATGAAGTCAATCGTACAATTTTGCTGGAGCAGCTGGCGTCAGGGGGCTGAAAGCGGACGCCTTTGAAAGCGCAAAAGATGCGCTCGCGGCGATGGCCGCTGCGGTGGCCGACAATACTCCCTATGCAGTCGCCGTGCTCGATTTTCAAATGCCCAATATTGACGGCGTCACCCTCGCGAAAATGATCAAGGCGGACACGGCGCTTGCAGCCACACCGCTTATTCTCCTGACGTCGGCCGGCCGCAAGGGTGATCCCAACGGGCTCGTGGGGGATGTCTTTTCCGCCTATCTCGTTAAACCCGCGCGCGCATCGATGCTGCTCAATTCAATCCTGACGGCGATCAACGACGGCGCCGCGGAACGCATAACCGGCATGGCGGCGGCGCTGTCGCGGGCCGATGCAAAGACTAACGCAGCCAAGAGCGACGCCGTTGCGTCGAGCAATTTGGGGCTGGACGTGCTTGTCGCCGAAGACAACACCGTCAACCAAATGGTCATCAAAGCGATGCTGGAGAAGCTCGGCTGCGACGTCACCATCGCCGACAATGGTAAAATCGCTGTCAGCAAATACAAGACCGGTCATTTTGATGTCGTTTTGATGGATGTCTCGATGCCGGAAATGGATGGCGGCGAGGCGACGGCTCTCATCCGGCGGCGTCAAAAAAAGACTGGTGAAGAAACCCCGATTATCGGCGTCACCGCGCATGCCATGCGTGAGGACCGCCAGCGTTGCCTCGACGCCGGCATGGACGATTATTTGCCCAAACCCGTCAAACAGGACAAGCTGGAGGCGGTGTTAAAGAAATGGACAAAGCCAGCGGCGGACAAAAAAGCTGTCGGCTGAAACGCTTTTTGAAAAGCCGCGCGGTTTATCACCGGATCGCCATCCCTACTCGGCCACAATAGGCTCCAGGCGCTCCATCGGCGCCAGCTCACTGCCCTCCTCACCACCGGTTTGAAGCCGCCATAGCGAGGCATAAAGCCCGTCGCGGGCGATGAGCTCGCTATGGGTTCCGCGCTCGATGATCCCGCCATCTTCAAGCACCAAAATCAAATCGGCTGAGGCGATAGTGGAGAGGCGATGCGCGACTGCCAGGGTGGTGCGTCCCTTTGCAGCCTCCTTGAGCGCGGCCTGCACATCTTCTTCGGTGGTCGAATCAAGCGACGATGTCGCCTCGTCCAAAATCAGGATCGGCGGGTTTGACAATATCGCGCGCGCAACGCCGACGCGTTGCTTTTCGCCGCCGGATAATTTCAGCCCGCGCTCGCCAACCCGCGTGTCGAGGCCGTGTGGCAGGCTGGCGATAAAGTCGCCAAGCTGAGCGCGCCCGGCCGCTTGCATAATCTCATCGTCGCTGGCATCCGGTTTTGCATAAGCCAGATTGAACCGCAGCGTGTCATTAAAGAGGACCACCTCCTGCGGCACCAGCCCGAGCGCCGCACGCAGAGAGGCTTGCGTCACCGCCTTCACGTCCTGCCCGTCCACCAGGATGCGCCCTGCCGCGGGGTCATAAAACCGGAACAACAGCTTCAAGATGGTCGACTTGCCGGCGCCGGAAGGCCCGACAACGCCGACAAACGAGCCACCCGGCACATGAAAGGAAACGTCGTCAAGCCCGCTTGAACGACCCTGGTGCATAAACCGGACATTCTCAAAACGGATCTCGCCAACCTTCGGCGTGAATGGGGGCGCATCCGGTGCATCGCTAACCGCTGATTTTATATCCATCAGATTGAACAGCTTTTCGATATCGACCGTGCCCTGCTTAATTTCGCGCCACGCCCAACCGAGGATGTTAAGCGGGCGGTAGATATTGACCAGCATCAAGATAATCGCCGTCACATCGCCGACTTGCATGTTCCCGTTCACGGCGCCAAATCCGGCCATCACCGCAACCGCCAGCAGGCCGCCGGTCATAATCACTTCCTGCCCGCCATTCAGAACAGAAAGCGACTGCATCACTTTAACATAATGGCGATTATAGTCGCGCGTTGCATGGTCATAGCGCGCGGCCTCGCGGTCTTCAGCGGCAAATGACTTTACGGTTTCAAAATTGGCCAGCGTATCAAGCGCAATACCGCGCAATTCCGTGTCGGCCTTGTTGAGCGCGCGGCGCTGCTGGTTTCGCCATTCGGTGACAACGATCGTAAACAGCGTATAAATCCCGACCGTTGCGATGGCCGCCAGCGAAAATTGCACCCCATACAAAACCGCCAACACAATCGAGGCCAATACCAGCTCCACCAGCGTCGGTCCGATATTAAACACCAAAAACCGCAATAAATATTCCATCGCTTGCACGCCGCGTTCGATGACGCGGTACAGCACGCCCGACCGGCGGGTCAGATGAAACTGGAGATCGAGGTTTTGCGCATACGCAAACGCATCAACGGAAAGGGTGCGCTGCGCATCCTGCGTGACCGATGTAAAAAATGCATCACGTATCGCCGGCAGCGCATTAGAAAGGAGCCGCGCGAGCGCAAACAGAGTGAAGAAGGCAACGAAGGAGAGCCCCGCACCGGTCGCCGCCTCACCGGATATCGCACCGTCGGCAGTCAGCTGGTTAATGCCGTTGCCCATGAACACCGGGGCGATCACAGAAAACCCCTTGGCGACAACTGTTAACCCAAAGGCAAGACCAATGCGGAAGCGCCATTTCTTCATGGCCGGGCGAAACAGCACCGCGAACATGCGCGCAATGGAGCGCCCGAAGGGGGCGGCATCGCCTGTTGTCTCTAATATGTCAGCTGTATCCGGCGGCATTGCCGGGAAGATGGGCCCGAGCGCTACGAATTACCAGCCCCCAAGGCCAGGCGATTAACACTAATCGGAAATTAAGGAGTTTGCCGCAAAATGGCGGACATGGCTGATCTATCGCATACAAGCTTTCGGCGCTCGCGCCAGAACCCCAAATCGGAAGCGGAAAGCGCTGTCGAACGCGAAGCCGTCAACCGGCGCCTGGCGGCGATCATCAATGCCAAGCCAGCCGCGACGCCGCCTGAATTTGCCGGCGCGCAGGAAAACCGCCGCCGCCAACCGCGCAAAACCACCTTCAAGCTGGCGCGGATTTTCGTCAATAAAATCGATTCCATTCGCTGCGTGATCATCAATCTGAGCGCCGACGGCGCGCGCATCTCCATCGAAGGCGACTTCGACATGCCGCAATATGTTGTCCTTAAGTTTGAAGAAACCGGCATCAAGAAAAAAGCCCGGATCGCCTGGCGGCACGAAAATGAATTTGGCCTGTCCTTTTTAAGAGAAGAAAAGACCGAGGCCGAAAAATCTGACGGGACTATTCGTTATAAGAACGACGACTACTCCTTTTAAGCGCCAATCCTCGATACAAATATCAACCCACTGTCTACTCACGACCATGATGACGGGCGATGGTTTCTTCATCGAACCGCAAAAACCGGGCGGCGTTGTTGTAGAAAATATCGCGCTTTTGCGTTTTGTCGAGATCGGCCGTCTCCACAGCTTCAATGGTGGCTTCGATAATGCCCGGCCAGATCATCTGATCCGACCCGAACATAATGCGTTTGCCCATCCCAGCCCTAACAAGACGCTCTAGGAAGGCGTGAAACTCCTCACGCGGCATCGTAACGGCCAGGACACCAATCTCCACGTAAAGCTGAGGGTATTGGCGCAACATTGCGATTGTCTTGTCGACATGGGGGTACCCCGCATGCATCATATAAACCCGCAATCGCGGATGACGGACCAGAACCTCCTCAAGCAGGAACGGATCGGCGAGAGATATCCTGGGCGCGCCGCCGAACAGATACGCCGAACCTGGCGGCATCCCCCCAATATGAATGCCTACGGGAAAATCCTTTTCCTCAGCCAGCGCCCAATAGGGTTCAAACGCCGGCGCATTGGGCGCAAGCCCGGCATACTGGTTCGTCACCTCGCCCAGAACCTCGAACGCTCCGTGCACGAACTCATCGGCCAGCTGTTGTGTGGTAACGTCGCCATCACGTCCTAGATTGAATTCTCGAGCCGCAATGATCCGCTGCGGCGCAGCGGCCTTCCATTTTGCAACCGTATCCGGCGACCCGCCGACAACGCCAATAATGTTCCTGCGTTCCATGACTTCAAGCGTTTCCGCCATCAACGCTTCGTCTGAGGCCGACGCCAAAACCCATTGCTCGCAATCAGGCGCCAGATTGTACTCCAGCCACTCTTGCGGCCAGGCCTTGCCAGCGCCCGGATCAAACGGCTTAAACTCGGTATACGGCGTACAGAATTTTTGTCCCGACGGACCATATGATGCAACAGGTTGAGCGTGCACATGCACATCAATGATCGGTTTCGGCATGCCTTTAGCGCCAGCGTTTGTGACTGTAATGGCCAGAAGTCCTGCGCCAAGCACAGAAAAAATAGATATCGCCCGCATATGTCTCTCCCCTTGCGTGTAGGGATGAGAATATCAAAATCAATAGCAAACACAAACCCGATACAGACAGCGCAAACAGCCGCCTGTCAGCCGTAAGGCTCTTCCACGCCAAGCTTCAATCGCGCTAAAGGCGCATCGATTGCTTTGCCGGGCGTGCCGTTCGGCCTTTCCCAGGGTGCAAATGGCAGGATCAACGCCTCAAGCTGTTCGACTTTATCGAACAGGGCTGCATCGCCGAGAGAAAATCCGGGTTTATCTTCACAGGCGGCAACGATCCGGGCGCGCAGCGCTTCTTTTTCGATACATGAGCGGGCGGAAAACCTGCGAAGACACACCGCATAGGCGCCTTGCGCCCAAGACCGCCACTCCTGCTCGCCCATTACGCGTGCCTGACTGTCGATAATATCACCGTTGTCAAAACAGGATGCATAAGCAAGTGCGGTGTCTTCAATATCGCGCAACAAACCCACAAACTCACTCACAAACACTTCCCTGTTATTCTGGGCTGCCAATGGCTCCGAAATCCCATCCGCCATTTTCAACAATGCGCGCCGGAGCCACCAAATTACTGCGGGGTTATACCAATGACGGCCAGCCATGGGGGTCGGATTTTCTTGGCCCATAAAGGCGCCAAGCGCGCCCCACCACACGCCCTCATCTGAACGCGCATAAATAACCCCCGGCGCGGCGCCAGTCGCAATCAGGCGTTCGACCGTTGACTTATCGGCGCCAGACCGGCGAATGATGGTTTCAAAATCAACAAAGTGCTGCGCCATATAGCGCAACATTTTCTCATCCGTATCGACATCAACATTCATCGCTCAGCCCGCACTCTACAGCTTGCCATTGATGAGCTTCATCACGCCGGAAAAATCGAGATTGTCTTTGCCTGCCGATTCCATCAGTGCAAAGAGCGCTTCGGCCTGTGCGCCGAGCGGAGTTGCCGCTTTCGCCTTATGGGCCGCTTCCTGCGCCAGGCGCATATCCTTCAACATCATCGCCGCGGAAAAGCCCGGCTGGTAGTCGCGGTTGGACGGCGCGGCCGGAACCGGGCCCGGCGCCGGGCAATAGCTGGTCATCGACCAGCACTGACCCGATGCGGTTGATGAAATATCGAAAAATGTCTGCGCATCTAACCCTAGTTTTTCAGCCAGGTTAAACGCCTCGCTGACGCCGATCATGGAGATGCCGAGCAACATATTGTTGCAAATTTTAGCAACCTGACCATTGCCGGCCGCGCCAGCATGGAAAATATTTTTGCCCATGGCTTCCAGCACCGGCTTGGCGCGCTCAAATGCTTCCGCCTCGCCGCCGGTCATGAAGGTGAGCGTACCCGCTGTCGCCGCTGCAACCCCGCCGGAGACCGGCGCGTCGACCATAGCGAAACCTTTTTCCGCCGCGGCGGCGATCACCGCGCGCGCGCTATCCACATCGATGGTCGAGGAGTCGATAAACAAAGCGCCGGTTTTTGCGTTGGCGATGACGCCATAATCTTCGGTGTAGACCGAGCGCACATGCGCGCCGGCGGGCAACATCGTCACCACGACATCAGCGTCCGCCACAGCCGCGGCGACCGTCTCGCCGCGCTGACACCCCGCCTCCACCGCGCGGTCAACCGCGCCAATCGAAAGGTCGGTCGCGGTCACATCTAGGCCAGCTTTAGCAAGATTAGCAGCCATCGGCCCGCCCATATTGCCGAGGCCAATAAATCCAATTTTTGTCATATTCATTCTCCCGATGCGCACGCTGCTTATCCTTCGAGACGCTGATTACAATTTTACAATTACAATCAGCTCCTCAGGATGAGGTTGGCTTTAGATTTAAGTAGAAAGATTAGAAACAACAAGCAACCTCATCCTGAGGAGCGAACCGAAGGTTCGCGTCGCGAAGGATCTGACGCAGGCGCCTAGGGCAACACAAGCTCTGCCTCGCCAAGCGCTTCAAAATATTTCGCGATCTCATCTTCGTTCAACGCCGCCAGGCTCGCCGGCTGCCATTTCGGCTCGCGGTCCTTGTCCAAAATCTGCGCGCGCACGCCCTCGAAGAAATCATGGCCCTCCATCACGCGGCGGACGATGCGGAATTCCATTTTTATGTTGTCGTCGAAGTCGAGCGTGTGTCCGCGCTGCATCTGCTGGAAGGTCAGCGCCATAGACGTCGGCGACATGCGCTCAAGGGTTTTCAATGTCTCCCCGGCGAACGCACTGTCGTCGGCCTTGAGCGCCGCCATCAGGCTGGCGAGCGTTTCATGGCCGACAAACAGCCTTGCGACATCGCCGCGCAAATCATTGACGCCTGCATGCCCCGGATCGCCGGCGTAAACATCTAACACCGTCTCGATGTCGCCATGGGCATGCGCGCCAAGCGGCACAGCCATAAGCGCAGATTCAAGCTCTGCATATTTACCCGCCGGCGCATAATGGGTGGCGATGCCCGCGGCCATGCAGTCGGCCGCTTTCGCCCGCGCGCCGGTTAGCGCATAGTACAGGCCCAAACCATCATGCAGGCGCGGCATAAAATGCCCGCCGCCAACATCGGGGAAGAGGCCAATCCCGGTTTCCGGCATTGCAAACAACGTCGCATCCCCCGCCACACGAAAATCTCCGTGTACGGATATGCCGACGCCGCCGCCCATGACAATGCCGTCGATTAGCGCCACATACGGCTTTGGATAGTGATAGATCAGCGAGTTGTTACGATATTCCTCGCGGAAGAATTCAGATGCGTGCGCCGGGTCGGCCTTGGCCGCATCATGCAGCCAGCGAATATCACCGCCAGCGCAAAAAGCGCGCTCACCAGCGCCTTTGACCAGCACAGCTTTAACCGTGTCGTCGCCCGCCCAGGCGATCAACTGCGCGCGCATCGCCTTGACCATGTCCCAGGTCAGTGCATTCAACGCCTTCTCGCGGTTGAGCGTAATGACGCCCCATGCGCCGGTTTGTTCAAACACGATGTCGGTCACTCTTCCGGCTCCTCATTTTCCACAATCAAAACGATACGCTTAGCGAGTATCAGCTTAGGATTTTCGTCATCTTTCGGCTTTCCGTAAACCCCATGATACTGGCCCAGCGCCCAGATATATTCGTCCAGGTACTCACCCTCCTCAATATTCGAATATTGAGTTTTCTTACCAAATTCGAGCTGATACTCAGCGCCGTCATCGGTCTTCAGAAAGAAAAGCGTATCCCCATTAAACGCCAGCATGATGCTGAGCTTGCCATAATAATCAAAATTCGCATCATCATATTTTTTGCCGCAAGCGGTTAGGAACAGCATGGAAATGCCGACGAAGGCAATAACAATGCGCCGCACAATTGGTAATGTCGTGTTCACCCTATCCCCTTTAATCTGTCTACATAACATCCGCAGCACCAGCAAATCTTCTATGCCCACTGCGGGTGTTCCGGTTTATGACTGCAAAGCTTTCAGTTTTTTGCGCAATCGCCACGCATAAAAAGCCGGTATGAGCCCGATCAACAGCCCGATCGCCAAACCTTTGAACAAAATCCGATCCGTTAGCGATGTCTCAATATCGTGGCGGTGGTTCCAAATCTCGACGATCTTACCGTTCTCTATCCTGAAGACATTGATGATCGACATTTTCGTCTCGCGCAGGGCCATTTTGCCGAATAATGTCTTCGGAAAAAACGTCGCCGTCCAGCGTGTTGCAACCAGGTCGCCGTCCGCAATCTGGTAATCGATCGCGCCTTTAAACTCGCCATTATCCCAAAAGAAATCGGCGATATTCTTTTGCTCAATGGCTGGCTCGGTCACCCCCTTACGATCCCAAATATCGTGCACAACATATTCGTCCGCAACATATTGCACATAATTGTCAGTATTGTCGCTAAACCACAGGTCTTGATAAAAGCCTCGGGCAATCTCCTTGTTGGCTTCTAATATCGTTTCCTCTTCGGTTTGCGCAAGCGCTGCACTGACGGCAAAAATAGGCAGCAACAATGTACTCAAAAAAACCGCAAATCGTTTCCCTAACATCTCTCTCTCCCTTTTTTATTACGCCTGATAGTCCTTCAACAAATCCCTTGCGACAATCACCCGCATAATCTCATTGGTTCCTTCGAGAATCTGGTGCACGCGCACGTCGCGCAGCATGCGCTCCAGCGGGTAGTCTTTTAAATAGCCATAGCCGCCGTGGATTTGCAGTGCGTCATTGACGACTTTAAAACCGATATCGGTAACGAAGCGTTTGGCCATGGCGCAATGGCGCGTTGCGTCGGGGGTTTTATTGTCGAGTTTCCACGCCGCCTGGTAGAGCATGACGCGCGCCGCCTCCAGCTCGGTCGCCATGTCGGCGAGCTTGAATTGCAACGCCTGTTGCTGGTTGAGGCGCTTGCCAAAGGCTTTGCGTTCATTGGAATAATCAAGCGCTGCTTTCAGCGCCGCACCGGCCGTGCCGAGCGAACAGGCGGCGATGTTCAAACGCCCGCCATCGAGCCCCATCATCGCGAATTTAAAACCCTCGCCTTCCGCGCCGACGCGGTTGGCGACCGGAATACGGCAGTCTTCAAAATTGACGATGGCGGTCGGTTGCGAGTTCCAGCCCATTTTGCGTTCCTGCGCACCAAAAGAAAGGCCGGGCGTATCTTTCTCGACCAGCACCGTTGAAATCCCCTTCGGTCCCTCCCCGCCAGTGCGCACCATCACGACATAAAGGTCAGCAACCCCGGCGCCGGAGATGAAGGCTTTTGAGCCGTTCAGAATGTATTCATCGCCATCGCGCACGGCTTTGGTTTGCAGCGCCGCCGCATCAGAGCCGGAACCCGGTTCGGTCAGGCAATAGCTCGCCACCATCTCCATCGATGTCAGCTTGGGGCAATATTTTTCGCGCAAGGCGTCATCGCCAAAGCGGTCAATCATCCACGAACACATATTGTGGATTGATAGGTACGCCGCCGTCGAGGTGCACCCCGCCGACAGGGCTTCAAATATCAGCGCCGCATCGAGCCGCCCCAGCCCCGAGCCGCCAACATCGTCGCGGGTATATATCCCCGCAAGGCCGAGCGCGGCGGTCTTCTTGATGACATCGACGGGGAAATGTTTTTCCTCGTCCCACGCCGCCGCATTCGGCGCCAACTCATCCTCGGCGAAACGCCGCGCCATTTCCTGAATGGCTTCTTGTTCTTGCGATAATGCGAAATCCATTCGTCGCCCTTTCAATCAGCGCCGCGAAACACCCGCATCCATCAGGAAACGGCCTCGCCCAGCGCCCCTAATAGAGCATCCATGTCGGCCGGGGAATTATAATAATGCGGCGATATGCGTATAGCCCAGCCGGCGTCAACCAGACGCGGGTCCATGGGCGCCCAGATTTTCGGGATATAGGTTGTGTTGATGCGCAGCTGGCAAAGCCTGCGATGGATCGCCGCGCCGTCGCCCGCCGCCGCGTGGATCGGAATGATCGGGCAGGCGCCGACGCCCTCGTCGAGCACCCGCCAGCCCGGCAGGCGCTGGAGGCTGGCGCGCAGATATTCATTCACCTCCGCAAGCCGCGCCTCAATCCGGTCAAGGCCAATTTTGTTGGCGTAAGCCGCCGCCGCGCCGAAGCCGAACAGCGTGGCGTAGGAAAATTCCCAATCCTCAAACCGCTTGGCGCCCTGAACCGGGTGATAAAGATTTTCATCCTCCAGCTCGGCGCCGCGCAAATCGAGGAACATCGGCTCCAGGCCTTCGCTCAGTACACGGTCAGAAACATAAAGCAGACCGGCGCCGCGCGGCCCGCGCAGGAACTTCCGCGATGTGGCGCTGAAGAAATCGCAAGCGATCTTTTCCACATCAATCGGCATCTGCCCGAAAGACTGGCAGCCGTCGACCATATATAAAACATCACGGCGCCGGCAGACGGCGCCGATGCCGGCGACATCATCGACAATACCGGAGCTGGTGTTGACATGAACGGCGACAACCAATCGTGGCTGTTCACGTTTCAAAATTGCGTCCAGCGCATCAAGATCGGTCTGACCCGACGCTAAGGCCGGCGCGCGAACAATGCGAATGCCGATGCGCTTTTCTAATGACAGAAGCTGAATTTGGTTGGAGGCATATTCGCTCCACGCCGCAACAATAACATCGCCGCGCTTGAACGCAATCGACGACAGCGCCCGCGCATAGGCGTCGGTCGCATTCGCCGTCAGCGCGATATTGTCCGCACTTGCGCCAATCACCGCCGCGACGTTCGCATAAATCTCGGCAATCTCGTCCGAACGCTCGCGCACGGCCTCATAGCCGCCGATTTCCGCTTCCAATTGCAGATGTTTCTGCATCGCGCCAACCACCGGCCCCGGCATCAGCGCAGCGCCGGCATTGTTGAAATGCACAACACGTTCAGCGCCGGGCGTATCGGCCCGCAAACGCCGCCATTCGTCTGACATGGTGAAAGTCACGGGCGTTAAATCCTCGCACGCTGTGTTACGTCTTGTCGGTTTCGGCGTCTTCCCCGGCGACCTCAAGCGGCGTTCCCTCAAAGCCCGGCATGTCGGGCATCGGGTGGTCCTGCTCATCGGTCATCGGCGTCATCGGGCCTTTGTGTTTGCGCGTGTGATTGTACCAGCGAAGCAAAATATAGGCGGCCAGCAAGACAACTGCGATCACCGGCATCCACAGGGTAGCTTTTTCTCCGGCGACGGCGCCGACCGAGTGAAACAGACCAAAAAACATCGCGATGTAGAGGAGTGCGGTGAGACCGAGGATTAAAATATATTTGCCGTAATGGGCTTTGAAAAACCCGCAAGCAATGTAAGTCGGAATGCGCGTGCCAGGCACGAAGCGCGCCGTTAACATCGTCTGCCACAGTTCAGTGCGCACCAGATCGCCGGCGACGGAAACGCCGGGTTTTTCCGCAAACCGATGCGCCCATTCGTGGCTCCGCGCGAGCCGGCCGAGCCAGTATTTCCATGCGTCGCTGCCTAGCAAGCCTAAGAACACCACCAACACGATGACTTCGGTCGGCGCGAAGCCATGGAGCGAGACGGTCGCCGCAAAAATTACCGCCCCATCCTCCTGAATGAACGGACCGATGAAAATCGTGAACATCAGCAGCCAGATGCTCATCGACGCAATCGCCTCAATCCCACTCTCGATCATGGCCCACCTTCAATCATGATCTGTGTTGTTCCCGACCGAACATGGCTTATTTCCTTGCCCGCAATTTCTGGATCGCCACATAACCCAAAAGCGTAAAGATTGCGACCACTGGCAACCAGATAGCAGCCGCCTCCCCCGCCACCGCGCCGACAGCGTGGAACAGCGCGAACATCACCCCGATATAGAGGACGACGCTCGCCGCCCCCCAGCCGGCAAACGCCCACCACGGGGCTTTGAAAAACCCGGCCGCGACATAGAGCGGAATGCGCGTTCCCGGCACGAAACGGGCCGCGATCATGCTGACGCCGAGGCGATTGGCGACCAACGTTTGCGCTTTTTCCACGCCGGGCCTGGCGGTGAAACGCTCTGCCCATTTGCGCGATCGCGCCGCGCGCCCGAGCCAGTATTTCCACAACACGCTGACGGTAAGGCCCAGCCCGACTGCGACAAACAGCGCAACGCTATTGCCGAGCCCGCCAAGCGACAAAGACGCCGCAGCCACCACCGCCGTGTCCTCCTGAACGAAAGGCGCAATCACCAGCAGAAAATAAACGCCCAGAATATTCTGGCTCGCCATCACATGGAGCTGCGTCAACAGATCAGTTTCTGGCACATCGCCCCTTAAAATGTTGCTTTTTGCGCAAGCCCGTCAGCGATGTCGTAATAATCGCCCTTGTCGGCCACAAATATGTGTTCTGCCATTTTCAGACCCGTCGGCGCATCTAGCGCGCCAAGCGCCACCGCGATGCGGTCTTTATAGTCCTCAAGCTTATCGGCATGCCAGAGCAACGACGAGCCGCATGTGTTACAAAACCCACGGCGCGCATAATCCGAAGCACGATACCAGTTTATCGCATCCTCACCCTTGGTGATGCTCAACGCCGCAAGCGGCGCATTCACCGCCGCCCAACAATGCCCCGCCCAACGCCGGCATTGCGAACAGTGACAAGCGCCGGGGTCTTTAAGATCGCCGGCGTCGAGAGAAAATTCTATCGCACCGCAGAGGCAGCGGCCGGTTAGCTTTTTATCACCCATGGGCCTCTCCTAACACTACCCACGCTCAAAGCGATAGTTTTGTCGAGTGACATACCGAAGCTGGACATGGCTCGCTATTAAAAACTTCCAATCAATTGGTGTTCCGACGAAATTCCATGATCCAATTGACTTCCCAGTCTTTAGTATCGGGGTCTTGGAACGCCTGGTCCCAATGAAGCTCATCATCAGAAATCTTTTTCCACTCAAAGCGCATCCGGTAGGTTTTTCCTTCATAGGCTTCTTCGCCATAGAACAAGCCGACGCCATCGGTGAATTGTCCCCGCACCTGCTCAATGAGTTGAGGATTTGACGTATCCATCCAATAGATTGTCCACTCATCTTTCGCGGCGTCATAAGTGCGCAGGCTTCTGCCTTCGAAATAGTCTCCGCCGACTTCGCCGAAAGCTTTGTCTTCATTCGCGGCGCCGCCAAGGATTGGCCATGCCTCGTAATTGGTTTCAAAGGTGAGCCACTCGTCTGAACCCGCCATGCGCTTTGCCAGACGCTTGTGCGTAATTGTCCATTCGCCAAAAATGAAATCGAAGTCTTGCGCTGAACCTGACACTAATTCTGTCTCCTTTGTTTCTTCGTGAGCGTTCGCTGCAAAAGCAGAGTTAAGGGTCGTGTTCACACTAATTGTTGCGAGCAACATGATAAATAGAAATAAACTTGGGATAGATGTACGTTGGAGAAGGAAGGTCATTTATTTTTTCCTCTTTCGCACCGCCCATTCTCTCAAAATTCGTACTCGGATAAAGGATGCTGAGGGTCAACCGGCCCATCATCGACCTTGTCAAAGGGGTCGCGCTTTCTCTCACGACCCCTATAGTTATTAAAGATTCCCAGCCCCAAAAACGCTGCAAAACTTGCGGCTAGAAAAAATCCCTCCAGAAAATCCCACCAAGCTCCTTCGAAGAACGCTTCCATAACCTACCCCATCGTCGGAATAACAAACTCCGAGCCCTGAACATCTTCCGGCCAGCGTTGGGTGATGGTTTTGACTTTGGTCCAGAACTTCACGCCTTCGGGCCCGTGCTGGTTGGTGTCGCCAAAGCCGGAGCGCTTCCAGCCGCCGAAGGTGTGGTAGGCGACCGGCACCGGGATTGGAACGTTGACGCCAACCATGCCGACATTGACCCGGGCGGCAAACTCGCGCGCCGCCGCGCCGTTGCGGGTGAAGATCGCAACACCGTTGCCATATTGATGCTCTGACGGCAGCGCCACGGCGGCTTCAAAGTTTTCAGCGCGGGCGATTTGTAAGACGGGCCCGAAAATTTCCTCGTCATAGGATTTGTGTCCCGGCTTGGCTCCATCGAGCAGCGTGCCGCCCATGAAGAAGCCGCCTTCATAGCCTTGCAGCGAGAAATCGCGGCCATCGACCAGCAGCTCCTGGCCTTCATCGACCGCCATCTGGATATAATTCGCCACCCGGTCGCGATGGGCGGCGGTGACCAGCGGGCCGAGATCGGAATCTTCCGACAGCGACGGCCCAATGCGCAATGTTTCCACCCGCGGCTTCAGCATCGATATCAGCGTCGCGGCGGTTTCCTCGCCAACCGGCACCGCCACCGGCGTCGCCATACAGCGCTCGCCGGCCGATCCGTAGGCGGAACCGATCAGCTGATTGACGACATTGTCCATATCAGCGTCGGGCAGAATAATCATATGGTTCTTGGCGCCGCCAAACGCCTGAACGCGTTTTCCGTTCGCGGCGCCATTGGTGTAAATATATTGCGCAATGTCCGATGAGCCGACGAACGAGACCGCCTTGACGCGGTTGTCTTCCAAAATTGCATCGACCGCTTCCTTGTCGCCATTGACGACGTTGAGGACGCCCTCCGGCGCGCCCGCCTCCATCATTAGCTCCGCTAAGCGCAACGGCACGGACGGGTCTTTTTCCGACGGCTTGTTGATGAAGGTGTTGCCACAGGCAATCGCCACCCCGAACATCCACATCGGGATCATCGCCGGAAAGTTGAACGGGGTAATGCCGGCGACCACGCCCAACGGCTGGCGCATGGAATAAACATCGATGCCGGGGCCGGCTTGCTCGGTATATTCGCCCTTCTGCAAATGCGGAATGCCGCAGGCGAACTCGATAACGTCAAGCCCGCGAATAACGTCGCCGCGCGCATCAGGCAAAATCTTTCCGTGCTCTGACGACAACATCTTGGCCAGGTTTTCCATATCCTTTTCGACCAGCTCTTTAAATTTGAACATCACCCGGGCGCGCTTTTGAGGGTTGGTCGCCGCCCATGCGGGGAAAGCTTTTTGCGCCGCATCAATCGCCTTGGTCATCTCATCGCGGCTGGCGAGCGAAACTCTCGCCTGAACCTCGCCGGTGGTTGGATTGTAAATGTCGTGGAGGCGCCCTGAGGCGCCGCTTACCGAGCGCCCATTCACAAAGTGGCCAAATTCTGAAGTCATGGTGGATTCCTCGCAAATTGTGTTGGCGCCGCCTGAAGCGGCAGCGCCAACATCTGAAATTTTGCGGGAAACTTAAGCGCCGAGCGGCGCGGGGTAAAGGTGGTTATAGCGCCGGGCGAAAAAGTGGAAACCGGTTTTTCGCACCCGACCGCGAAAGCGGTCAGATCATAATCTGCGCCCCTTCGGGCGCGGGCCGGCGCGCAACAAAGAATATAGCGTATCGGGCGATTCGCGTTAATCGCCCGATGCGCTAGACCGCCCGAAGCGGCGCCTCAGGCGCGAACCGGCCATTAATGGCGCCAACCACATGGGTGATATCACGCCCGTCATTAGCCAGCGGCGCCGTGACGCTGCGCAGGACAATGCGCCGGCCATCGCACAAAGTCAGCGTATCGTCGCGGTAATGCGGGCCTTCTGCGGCCGCAGCGGCGAAAACGTCCGCCGTCGCCTTGTCGAGCAGCGACATCGTCCAGTCGGTGGCGCCGGAAAGATGCACGTCGGAAAGCCTGGCGAGGCTCTCGCCGAGGAAAATGAAATACGGAAAACCGATGCTTTTTTCCAGATCGACCGCGAATATCCACGACCAGTCATCGCCCAGCTCCATCTCCTGAAGCGCCTCCCAGCTCGGGAAATACCCCCGCGCTGCACGCGCCCAGGCATTGACCAGCCGATTGGTGATCCGCCGGTCAACAGCTGGCGCCAGCGCACCATTGTCAAAAAGCGTAGATACATCTGTTAACATTGCCGCCCCATAGCCTCCGCCCGTCCTCTCCATAAAGCCTAGTGCAGGCGTGTGAGTACGGGGTGTGCAAGGGCGTGAAAATTTTCGCCAAATTTTGCCGGCGCAATAACCATGTTAATATCTGACGCCCTAAGCGCCTTTGCCGCTGGCCGCACCGAAGATGTGGGTTACGTCTTCGCCGTTCTCGCTCAGCGGCAGGACGACGCTGCGGAACAGAATGTTTCGCTTTCCCGGCAGGCGCAGCATATTGCCGTGGAATACCGGCGCCCGCGACAGCGCCGCCTCATCCATCTTCGCCACCGCCAGATCAACCGGCGTCAGCTCACGATGGGCGCGGTCCGACAGATAGGTCAAAGCCAACCGCGACAGGTTCTCGCCGAGGAAAATGAAATACGGGAACTTGTCCGACAGCGACAAATCGACCGCAAAACAGGAGCGCCAGTCCGCCCCGAGGTCCAGCTCCTGAATGTCGTCCCAGGACGGCAAGCCGCCATCAGCGCAGTCCGACCAGGATTTTTGCACCCGATTGGTCAGACGGCGCTCTTTCAAAATCGCCGGGGTCTCGAGTATTCCAGTTTGCATCGCCGCCCCCTTTTTGCCGCATCACCCACAAATGCTAGCCAGCGCCGATGAAGACAGGGTGTTCGCGTAATGCGCAACTTGTCCAAAATTTGAGCAAGTTTGGATGTTTAACCCTGCTGAACCGGGCCCAGCGCACTGCGAATCACGATTATCTCAAGGCGGCGGCCGTGGGGTGACGCCGCATGCGACGCGCCCTATAAGGGCGCTTTAACCAAGGAGGGGTTTTCCATGGGTCCAGGTTGGATGAGCGTCACGATGATCGTGATCTTCTTTTTAATATTCGCAATTTTAAACATTACTGAAAAAGGCCGCGTGGATTGACCCTGGCGGCGCTTTAGACCCCCTGGCCGCCCCGCAATCTTTAAAACGATCTGCCGTCGGCCCATATGCGCTGTCTTAAACAGTCCTGTTCGCGAACAAAGGCCAATTATGGGCGCTGAGATTATTCTGATTATCGTCGGGCTGGTCATCCTGCTTGTTGCGGGCGATCTTCTGGTGCGCGGCGCGGTTGGCCTTGCCGCGGCGCTAAATGTGCCGACGCTGATTATCAGCCTGACGATTGTCGCCTTTGGCACCTCGGCGCCGGAACTGGTGGTGACCATTCATGCCGTCTTGACCGGCAGCGACGGCATCGCGATCGGCAACATCATCGGCTCCAATATCGCTAATGTGTTTTTGGTGCTTGGCTTGCCGGCAATCATTTACCCAATCTCGACGCATGTGCTGGGGTTGCGCCGCCATG
>JAADIQ010000008.1 GCA_013151255.1 Alphaproteobacteria bacterium | reverse complement strand
CCGTTTGTCCTGCAAGCGATCAGCCCGCGACAGGCGCGCCGGCTTTTCCTCACCGGCGAGCGCTTTGATGCTGAGACCGCAAAGACCATCGGCCTGCTCCACGAAACAGCGCCCCTGGCTGAGCTTGACGCAGCGCTGGACGAGATGACCGGCAAACTGCTTTGCTGCGGTCCTATCGCGATGCGCGAGGCGAAAGACCTGATCCGCTCCGTCTCTGGCCGCTCGATTGACGAGGGTGTGATGAAAGACACCGCCGGGCGCATCGCACAAATACGTGCAAGCGCAGAAGGCAAGGAAGGCATGACGGCGTTTTTGGAAAAACGCAAACCCGGCTGGGTTACGGATTAATGGCGGCGCAAGCCCACATCGTTCGGGATGTTCATGATGCGGACCATGACGGCGTGCAAGCCGTCGTTGCGGCGGCGTTTGGTCAGGATGATGAGGCGGCGTTGGTGGGACGGCTATGGGCTGCCGGCGCCATCACTATCGAAAGACTGGCGGAAATCGATGGCGAGATTGTCGGCTATTGCGCATTTAGCCCGATCACCTGCACGCCCAACCTGGACGGGGAGTTGCTTGGCCTGGCGCCTGTAGCCGTAGCGCCCGCGCATCAACGCACCGGCCTCGGCGCGGCGATGATTGAGGACGGGCTGAAGGCCTGCCGCGAGGCCGGCGCCAGACTAATCGCCGTGCTTGGCCACCCGGAATATTACGCCCGGTTCGGTTTTGAACCGGGCGCTGCAAAAAACATCCGTTGGGCGGAACGCGATGCAGGCGATGCTTTTCGCATCATCACCGATGATGACATGAAAACCGAACAGCCGCGTCTTGTTCATTACCACCCGGCGTTTGACGCGGTTTCATAAAGGTAGACATGTTCAACAAAATCCTCATCGCCAATCGCGGAGAAATCGCTGTGCGGGTTGCACGGACCGCGCGCAGGCTTGGCGTTCGCACCGTGGCGGTTTATTCCGACGCCGACGCTGGCGCACCCCATGTTCGCGCCTGTGATGAAGCGGTTCACATCGGCCCGGCGGCGGCGGCGAAAAGTTATCTCTCTACGGATAAAATTCTCGACGCCGTCAAGCGCACTGGCGCGCAGGCGGTGCATCCGGGCTATGGCTTCCTGTCGGAGAACGCCGCCTTCGCCGAGGTGCTGGAGGCGGCGGGCATTGCTTTCATCGGCCCAACGGCAAAGACGATCCGCGCAATGGGCTCAAAATCGGCTGCCAAAGATTTGATGGAGGCGGCAGGCGTGCCGACAACGCCCGGCTATCAGGGCACGGACCAGTCTGTCGCGACATTCAAACGCGAAGCCAAGCGCATCGGCTATCCGGTATTGTTAAAGGCTACGGCCGGCGGCGGCGGCAAGGGCATGCGGATGGTCGGACGCGAAAGCGACCTCGAAGATGCGCTCAAATCCGCGCAACGCGAAGCCAAATCCGCGTTTGGCGATGACCGGTTTCTAATCGAGAAATATGTCGCGCGCGCGCGCCATGTTGAGGTGCAGATTTTTGGCGACGGCCAGGGCGATGTCGTGCACATGTTCGAGCGCGATTGCTCGGTGCAGCGCCGCCACCAGAAGATTATCGAGGAAGCCCCGGCGCCAAACCTCGCCGCCGCCATCCGCGAGAAACTGTTGCGCGCCGGCGTTGAGGCCGGCAAAGCGGTGAACTATCGCGGCGCCGGCACGGTCGAGTTTCTCTATGACCCCGGGTCCGAGACGGACGGCGACAATGTCTACTTCATGGAGATGAACACCCGCCTGCAGGTGGAACACCCGATATCGGAGGCGATTACCGGGCTCGATTTCGTTGAATGGCAACTGCGCATCGCTGCCGGTGAAGGCCTGCCGTTGGCGCAAGATGAAATCACCGAACATGGCCATGCCTTCGAGGCGCGGCTTTATGCGGAAAACCCCGACCAGAATTTTGCGCCATCCATTGGTACACTGACGATGCTGAGGCTGCCGGAGGATGACGCGCGCATCGATTCTGGCGTAGAAGAAGGCCAAGACGTTACACCCTATTACGATCCGATGATCGCCAAAATCATCACCCATGGACCGAGCCGCGACATCGCGCTTGCGCGTCTGCGCGCCACGCTGAGCCAAACCCGCATCGCCGGGGTTGAGACCAATGTGCAGTTTTTACATGCGCTCGCTGCCGATCCCGACTTTGCCGCCGGTAAAGTATCGACACAGTATATTGACGCACATGAAGCAACGCTGTTTCGCCGCCCGCCGGTTGATGCGCGCGTCCTGTCGGCGGCGCTCTATGCGCGCCATCTGCAATGTCGTGCTGACTGCGGCACCGACCCGTGGGAGGCGCTGACCGGCTTTCGGCTTAACCGGCCGCAAAAGGCAGTGTACTGGATTGACCATGACGGCGCGCCGGCGCTGGCGACGCTTTACCGCCGCGAGGACGCCATTGACGTGACGCTTGAGCCCAACGCATCGGCCGCTGCGCGCCGCGAAGGCGCCGCCGCCGCGCCGGCAATAGAATTTTCATTCACCGGCGAACGCGGAACAGATGGCGCCATGTTGCTCACCGTCGATGGCGCAACCTTCACCGCCTTCGCCGCGCCGCACGCCGATGGCGCGCGGATTTTTATCGGCGCCGATCACTGGGACGTCGCCTTCCCCAACCCGCTTGCCGGCATCGCCGCGCATCATTCCAGCGAAGGCTCCCTCACCGCGCCGATGCCCGGCGTCGTCACGCTGCTCTCGGCCAAACCCGGCGAAGCCATTGCCGCTGGCGAGGCGCTGTTGGTGATGGAAGCGATGAAAATGGAGCACGCCATCAAAGCGCCCTATGACGGCGTCATCAAAGCCTACCGCTTCGCGCCCGGCGATCAGGTGAAAGACGGCGACTTACTGGTGGAGTTTGAGGAAAGCGCGTGATGCGCGCTTGCACACAATACCCCCTCAGTCGGCTTCGCCGACAACTCCCCCGTAAACGGGGGAGCGAGGTAACTACGGTGCTAGTCTATTCCTCCCCCGCTTGCGGGGGAGGTGGTCGCGCAGCGATCGGAGGGGGTTCTTCACAATGACCAACAACGTTAACATCGTCGAAGTCGGACCGCGCGATGGTTTGCAAAATGAACAGCAGACGATTGATGTCGCCACCAAAGTCGCACTGATTGAGCAGCTTGTCGATGCGGGATTAAAAACCGTTGAGGCTGGCGCTTTTGTGTCGCCGAAATGGGTGCCGCAAATGGCGGCCTCCGACGAGGTGCTGGCGCGCATCAAACGCAAGCCGGGCGTTTCCTATCCGGTGTTGACGCCGAACCTGAAAGGCTATGAAGGCGCGCGCGCTGGCGGCGCCGACACGGTGGCGATTTTTGCCGCCGCGTCGGAAAGTTTTTCAAACAAGAACATCAATGCGAGCATTGTAGAAAGCCTGACGCGGTTCCAGCCAGTGGCTGAGGCGGCAAAGGCTGATGGGGTTCGCCTGCGCGGTTATGTTTCCTGCGTTCTTGGCTGTCCCTATGAAGGGAAAATCCCGGTCAAAGATGTCGTGCGCGTCGCTTCGGCGCTTTATGAGATGGGCTGTTATGAAATTTCCCTCGGCGATACGATTGGCGCCGGAACGCCCGGCCAAGCCCGCGATATGATCCGCGCCGTCGCCGCAGAGGTTCCCATTGCCGCGCTAGCCGGACATTTTCATGACACTTACGGCCAGGCGCTCGCCAATATATACGCTGCGCTGGAAGAAGGCGTCACGACATTCGATTCTTCCGTATCCGGATTGGGCGGCTGCCCCTACGCGCCGGGCGCAAGCGGCAATGTCGCCACCGAAGACGTCGTCTATATGCTGCACGGCTCCGGTTGTAACACCGGCGTCGACATGGAAGCGCTGGTACGCACTAGCGTGTGGATTTCAGAAAAACTCGGCCGGCGCCCGGCGTCGAAAGCTACACGCGCCAAAACTGCGGCAACTATTCAAAAAATGTGAGGTCCCTGCCACAGCGCCTTTTGGAAAAATTTATTCCGGCAGCGCCGCCAGTACGTCGCGCGCAAAAGAAACAATATCAAACCGTGCGCCGCCATTATCGTCGAAACCGCGCCGGATAACCAGCATGTTCCGTGCAGGAATAATCACCAAATGCTGGCCGCGATTACCGAGCGCCGCATAGGTTCCGTCGGGCAGCCCGTGCCGGGCGCCAAACAACCAGAACTGCGCGCCATAACCGCCGATCTGACTACCGTCAGCACTTTGCAGGGGCGGCTGGCTTGCGGCCGGCGTCGCAACAAAATCCGCCCAATCTTCAGGCAGGATGCGTTTTCCCTCCCACACGCCATCACCCAGATAAAGAAGGCCAAGCCGCGCTAAATCGCGCGCCGTTGTCCACACCTGGCTCGACATGATAAAATCGCCGTTCCAGTCTGTCTCCAGAAACGTATGGTTCATGCCAAGCGGATGCAAAACGCGCCTAAAGGGAAAAGCCAGATATTTTTTGTCATTGCCAATTCTTTCGCGCAGGGCGTGCATGGCGATCAACGTATCGTTATTTGCATAGGTCCAGCGCGTCCCCGGCGCGGCGATCAACCGCCGGGTGATCGCATGGTCGACCACGCGCCCTCCGCCGAGATAAACATCGTCTGTACGGCTTCCCACCGGACCGGAATCAAGCCCGCTCGACATATGTAGTAAGTTCGCAATGGTGATTTGCCCGCGCGGATCGCTCGGCCCGGACCACGCCGCCAGCCCGGCCGCATCGTCAATATCAACAATCCCGTCCAGAACCGCCGCGCCGATCACCGTCGCCGCAATCGATTTCGCAACCGACCATGTACGCTGAGGCGTTTCCCGGTCAAACCCCTCGCGATATTTTTCAGCAATGATGGCGCCGTCCTTCACAACCAGAACCGCCGTTGTCTCCGTTGCTTCGCCATAAGTCGCACGGTCGAAGGCGCGGTCAATCGCGGCGGCGAACGCTGCATCCCCCGACAGCGCTTCCGGCAAGGGCGTTGGCGCCTCGCGTGTTTGCTTGACGCGCGCAGAGGGAAGATCTTTTGCCATATCCGCGCTCGCGCCCGTGGGCAATTGCGCACACCCCAGATAGGGCCGCCATGCAGAGATACGCGGCGGAAAACCATCCGCATACCGCACTGACACTGTTTTCTTATCCTCATCGATTACGGCATCGGGGAGGCTCGACAGCGCGTCGCGATAGCCGGGGTATATCCGATTGAGCTCATCGCCATTGATCTGCTCTACCGAGCGACCGGCGTTAAAATACGCCGAGCAGGTGAACGCCGCCTTGTAGCCTGCGGCGAGAGACAGATGCGCGGGATCGACAGGTTGGGCACTCGCCGACGTGACAAGGCTTAGAGCCAAGGCAATATAAGTAATCCGCATAGACCCCACCTAAAGTGCGTCGGCATAAACCGGCTGGATATCCACCGGCAGATAGGTGAGTGAGGCGATGATACGCTCGGCATTGGCGTCGAGCTTTGCATAAGTGTCGAGAAATGCTTTCGCGCCATCATAATCACCATCGCCCTGAACGATGATGATGTCGCGGGTGAGATCGGCAATCGCCTGCTCCAGCACGGGGAAATCTATGCGGAATTTTTCTTCGTCCTTATCCCACGCAAAAGCCCCGGCCTCTTTAAAGTAGCTATACTGAAAAGCCGCGCCGCGGCCATGAGCCTCGTTAATACCGAACCGCATGGCGCGAAACAAACCGACAAAATAAGTCGCCAGGAAACTGTCCTTCTCCGCCGCCGGCATCTCACCGCGCTGCATCATATAAAGGATATTATAGGCGCCCATGACGTCGGCTTTGCCTTCTTCGGTTTGCGTATAAAGCTCTTTCAGCTCCGCGCTGACGCTGGTCTCGGCGCCGTCCTTGATGATTGAACCCGGCCCGAGGCTGTGGGCGAGCTCGTGGAACAGGGTCTCGCCGGCCATGTATTTTTTCACCAAGAGGCCAGCCTGTTCATCAACCAGCACAGCCTCGGCCATGGGGTTGAGGATGCGGTCGAATTTGGCGCCGAGCACATTGTTCAAGATCACCTTCTTGGCGCCCTTGGCTTCGCGCACGCGTTCATCATTGGGCAGGTTGAACGCAATGGTTTGCACGCCCGGAACATTGTCGCCGCCGCCATGCACCTGATAGGCCGCTGCAATCGGCGATTCAAAACCGCGTTTGAAATTCTTGTAGCGCTCCTCAACCGGCAGATTGGCCTCCATATCGCGTAGGAAGTGCTTGTATTTGGAAAGCGCCGCGCTTTCTTGTGGATTTTTGATGGTGATGAAGGCTTCATACGCGGTTTTGTAGCCGAACAGATTGTCCGTATAGACTTCATATGGGCCAATCGCCGCCTCAATCGGGCCTTCTAAATCCATCCATGCCATTTCGGACGCATAATAGTCATCGTTCAAAAACGCATCCGCGCGCAGCGACAAAAACTTCTTGAGGCTGGCGTTGCTGGTCATCTCAGACGCTTCGCGCAACAACGCCGCAGCCGGCTCCAGCCATTCGCGGTAGTGCTCTGAATAAGCAACCGCAACCAGCCCGTCATCATTGCGGCGGATCACCGTGTAGCCGCTGGTGAACGTATCCTTATCATCCGGGTGCGCACTAATCCAGTTTTCAAATTCCTCGCGTGTCATATCCGCCGGATAAAACGCCGCGCCTTCGGGCATCGGCGTCGAGCCATAAAATGGTTTGTTGTGGTCAAGCGTGTCCCACGGTCCGAAATGCAAGTCGAACAAATCCAACAGGAGGTCTTTGTTGGCGATATCGCTCGCGGCGATCTCCTCGCGCCACACCGGGTTCATCTCCGCACGCTGGCGCAGATAAATCTCCGACATCAACAGACCAACCTGGTTAAGTTTGTTGATGACGGCGCGTTCTTCCGCGCTCAGAAAAGAGGTGTCCGGCGCCATCTCGACAATCGCAAACTGATCGCGCATGACGCCAAGTGCTTCGGCGCTTGCAGCGGGGATGGCTGGATTGTGTTCATCAGCCGCCGCGGCGGTCTCATCGACAGGCGTCGGCGTTGCTGGCGTCGACGTAGTTTCTCCGCCGCAGGCGACGCTCATCACCGCAAGGCTTGCAATCAATAGGGTTCTCATGGGGCCGGCTCCAGATAGTTGGGGTCAAATGACACGCTCGTTGCGCACAGCATAATGCGCTAACGCCGGACGATAAACCCGCCCGGCGCTCATTTCCTAAACATTTCAGGCTCTCGACAATTAGCGCGCCGCAGGAGCTGCCCGTTCCAGAGAAAAGTGCGATGTGGAAACCGTCCCGCCGAAGTTTCGCACCGTCCGCCCAAACACCACAGCCGGGCGATCGCCGCCAACCACGCACCAGACATCGTCAAGTTCTTCGGTTGCGCCATCGCTGCTCACCGGCGGCAACACGCTGGTCGAACTCCAATTTACGGCCCCCATCGGCGGCACGCTAAAACTTTGATTATAGCGGCTGACAGGAGCCCCGGTCTCTTCATAACAGCGAATATAGGCGGCGACATTGTTTTCAGCGCTTGGGTTGATAACCGAAAACTCAAAGCTTCGCACCAGGCGTTTGCGGTTAATCGTATAGACCTCACCACTGATGGTGCCCGGCGCATTGCGCAGCACCGGCGAAATCCAGTGGGTTGCGCCGCTATCATAACTTGCTCGTCTTATCGTTCTGTCAATCTGCGGCAATTCCGGCCCGATGGCGCGGCGGGCAATATCCTTCAGCCGCTCTTGTGTGGTCTCCTGCGCTGACACCGAAACGCCGGTCATCATCCCGATGAGTGAGGCGGCGCCGAACGCTGCCGCTAATTTACGAAAATGCATGATGTTGTCTCCCCATTTTTGGTCTCGCCCGCTAGCCGAAATCCATATCCACCAGGCGACGTTACCACCCTAAAAGCGCCTCGCGCTAGCAAATTCTGGCCATAGTCTTGCCGTTCTGTTGGGGCAAAGTGGCGGAAATGCTTGTGAAGCGCGGCGACATCACGCTATGAGTCGGTGAGTATTTAGCGGGGAAGTGATGAGAGTTTTGTTTGCGATTTTCGCCCTCTGGGCGGCCAGCGTTGCGCCATCCATGGCGCAGAACCCCAATTTCACCACCTGGCTCGAAGGCTTTCGCGCGGAGGCGACCGCCGCCGGCATCAGCGCCGAAGTGTTTGACGCAGCGTTTGAAGGCGTAAGCGTCAATGAGCGGGTCTATGAGCTCAACGACAACCAGCCGGAGTTCTCGCGCGCCATCTGGAGTTATCTCGACAGCGCCGTCTCGGAGGCGCGCATCACCGGCGGGCGTACCAAGATGGCTGAACAGGGCTCTCTCCTGTCGGTAATCGAACAAGCTTACGGCGTTGATGCGGAAATCATCGTTGCGATCTGGGGGCTTGAATCCTCATACGGAGCAATTTTAGGTAACTATGATGTAATCCAGGCGCTGGCGACATTGGCGTTTGAAGGCCGCCGCACTGGCTTTGGCCGCACGCAACTCATCGGCGCCTTGAAAATCATCCAGAACGGTTATGCCGACCGCGACGAGTTAAAAGGCTCGTGGGCGGGCGCCATGGGGCACACTCAGTTTATTCCGACCACCTATCTTTCCTATGCGGTTGACCATGATGCGGATGGCAGACGCGACATCTGGAACAATCTCGGCGACGTCTTCGCCTCAACCGCAAATTACCTCAGCGTCTCAGGCTACAGACAAAATGAAGCGTGGGGTGCGGAAGCGCATCTGCCCGCCGGGTTTGACTATGCTCTGGCCGACGCCTCAATCCGCAAGCCGCTGGTCGAGTGGGCGGCGATGGGCCTTACCCAGCCAACAGGCGCATCGTTATTGCAACGCTTCGATCCAAACATGCGCAGCCGGCTTATCCTGCCCGCTGGCGCGCGCGGGCCGGCGTTTTTGGTGTTCGACAATTTTGGAGCGATTTTAAAATATAACCGCTCCACCGCCTATGCGCTGGCGGTCGGGCTGTTGAGCGAGGAAGTCGCCGGACGAAGTGGCCGCGTCGCTACGTTATGGCCGCGCGAGGACAAACCCCTCGCCCTCGATCAGCGCAAAGCCTTGCAGCAGGCGTTGATTGACCGCGGCTATAATCCGGGACCGGTCGACGGGATCATCGGCGCCGGCACCAAGCGCGCACTGCGCTCATGGCAAAAAGCCGCCGGCCTGCCAGCTGATGGTTATGCCTCCATGGCGGTGTTGAACGCGCTGCAACCTTGAGAGTCTGACTCAAAATTAGGTGTTTGAAAACACCTCTCACAACGTGTCATCACCGGATTTATTCCGGTGATCCAGAGTCGAAAGTGAAGCTCTTGCAGCCCTGGATTGCCGGAACAAGTCCGGCAATGACACGAGGGAGATTTCACAGGTGCTAACGGATGGAAATGACTCAGTTCTTTTTGAAGCAGACACTAAGACAAAGTTGTCTACCTACGCTATGACGCCCTGTGACCGATGATACGCGCATAGACAAAGCCACACTGGACTGGGGCGCTCGCGACAACGAACGCCCTGCGCCGCGCTCGGTTGTGTTTGACGATATCTATTTTTCCGAAGACGGGCATGCGGAGACCGCCCATGTCTTTCTCGCCGCCAATAACTTACCACAGCGATTTGAAACTTCGCGCAATTTCGCAATTGGCGAATTGGGCTTTGGCACGGGGCTGAATTTTCTGGCGGCATGGGACTTATGGCGACGGGCAAAAAAACCAGCTGCTGCGCGGCTGCATTTTCTGTCGGTCGAAGCCTTTCCTTTCACGCGGGAAGACTTGCGCAAAGCCCATCGCGCCTGGCCAGCGCTCGGCGATTTGTCGCAACAGCTGATAGCAGCCTACCCGCCGCCGCATCGCGGGTTCCATCAACTAACTTTTGACGATGGCGTCACGCTCACGCTTTACCTCGGCGACGCGCGGGAGGGGTTGGCCGGCGCTGAGGCTCAAATTGACGCGTGGTTTTTTGACGGCTTTGCGCCAGATCGCAATCCGGCGATGTGGTCGCCGGAAATTTTCAGCGAAGTTGCGCGGCTGTCGGCGCCCGGCGCAACGTTCGGGACATTTACGGTCGCCGGCGCGGTGCGCCGGGCGCTCACATCAGCGGGCTTTGCGCCGCAAAAGCGTCCCGGCTTTGGCCGCAAGCGCGACATGCTCGCCGGCAGCCTGAAACAACCCTCCGACACCACAAACATTCGCGCGGCCTGGTTCAACACCCGCCCGGCTGCGCCCTTAAACACCACCGCGCGCATCGCCATCATCGGCGCTGGCATCGCCGGGGCGAGCCTTGCTTACGCGCTCAACGCGCTTGGGCTGGCGCCCGTTGTTTATGAGGCGGAAGCGCCCGCCAGCGGCGCATCGGGCAACCCCGCCGGGCTGGTCATGCCGCGCCTCGATGTCGACACCACGCCGACAGCGCATTATTTCGCACACGCCTATCTTCATACCATACGCCTACTGAATAAATTACAACAAGACGCGCCCGCGCCATTATTCAATGCGTGCGGCTGCGCCTTTGCGCGGCCTATGATCACGACAAGGCGCGCCACGAAAAACGCCTGGCGATGGCCGCCCTGCCTGATGGCTGGATTGAAGCGGCAGGCGAGGACTTGCACTTCCCCCAGGCCGGCGTGGTTGACCCGCCAGCGTTTGTCCGCGCCCTGCTCGGCGCCACGCCGCTGCGCCAGGCAAAAATCATCCGGCTCGACAACCAAAACGGCAAATGGCGCACCGAAGACGCCGACGGCAATCACGATGTTTTCGACGCGGTGATCATCGCCAACGGGTTGGATGCACTGTCTTTCACGCAAGTCAGCGCACTGCCGCTCGCCGGCGCGCTCGGACAAATCGACTGGTTTCCGGAGGCGCCGGCGCCCGAGGCGCCAGCGCCGACAAGCGCGACTGCGTTCGGGCCTTACATCGCCCCGGCGCCGCAAGGCGGAGTGGTGATCGGCGCCACCTATGCGCCAATAGAGATCGGCCGCTCACCGGCGTTCTCGCAAGAGGCGACGCAAACCAATATCGCCGCGGTGCGCGCAAAATTCCCCGAGCTTGGCGCTGCCTTAACGCCGGAGCGCGCCCGCCCGCGCGCCAGCATTCGCTGCACCACGCCGGACCGCTCGCCAATCGCCGGCCCGGTTCCCGATTGGACGTTCTACGCCGACGCCTATGACGGCCTGCGCCACGGCCTCACCACTCCCTACAAAGACGGCCAATCCCAGGACGGGCTCTACATCCTCACCGGGCTCGGCTCACGCGGATTGGTCTCCGCACCGCTCGCCGCAGCGATGATCGCCGCGGAAATCGCCGGCGCGCCCGCACCAGTTGAGGCCGGCGTCGCCGAAGCGCTCCACCCGGCGCGGTTTTTTATTCGGGAGTTGAAAAAAGCCAAGCCACAATAAATCATCGATTCTGTCTTTGCCGGACCGCGCTCAGAGGTTATATTTGCTCATCCGTTTTTTAAATTGCCGCTGTTCCCAGCTTGCACCCCAAAGACCTGAAAAGGCAAAAATTGCAAATAGCAGTATCAGGGCGGAACCCCAGGCAATGGCGACGAAAACAACCCAGAGATAATCGGGGCTGATAAACAGATTCAACGCGTACAAAGCCGGCATGATCAGCGCGAACAACATCAAGTGAATACGCACTGCTTTAAGTTTTTGAACATGCTCCATGGCTTCGCGTTCAAATTCGCTGATCGCGGATTGATTGGGGTTTTTTGTGTCGTTCATTTTATGCTCCTGCATTAAGGCGCTGATGGAAGTCTCAAAAACAGCAGCAAGGCATTTTAGCGATTCAAGGCCAGCTTTTTGTCCACCCTCAATCCGTTGGACTGTGCGCGTGCTGAGGCCGCAATGACGGGCGAGCTCTTCCTGTGACCAACCCTTTTCCCGTCGACGCTCTTGAATATTCATGGGTTTCACCTTTGCTTCTGCATGCCCTTGAAATGGCAAGCTTTGGCCAAGAAAAACACGACACTGTCGCGACAAGCCACGACTTTGGCGACCTCCGCGAGCAAGATCGAACCAAGACCGTAACAGGAAATGGCTCAAACTCTACAACCCTATTCGCCTGCCCGCCCCAGACATTCTGGCCCTGACACTCGGGCAAAAATTGGCGCATAACCGAGGGGCCCGGCAATCCGGCAATGACAACATTGGGCCAGCCTTGCCCCCCAACTTGCCCTGCCCTGCGGCTTTGGGTTAAGTCCGGCTAATCATTAAGAGGATTTCTCCATGAAAGACACCCCGTTCGGCCCGGTTTACGACAATGTTCTGGAAGGCATTGGCAAAACGCCGATGGTCAAGGTCTCCAATATCGACACCGGCCCGTGCACGCTTTTCTTAAAGCTTGAGGCCAACAATCCCGGCGGCTCGATTAAGGACCGCATCGGCGTTGCGATGATCGAGGCGGCCGAGCGCGACGGCAAGTTGAAACCCGGCGGGACGATTATCGAGGCGACGGCGGGCAATACCGGCCTCGCGCTGGCGCTGGTCGCATCGCAAAAGGGTTACAAAACCATCATCGTCGTGCCCGACAAGATGGCGCAGGAGAAAATCTTTCACCTCAAAGCCCTCGGCGCCGATGTTCGCCTGACGCGCTCCGATGTCGGCAAGGGCCATCCGGAATATTACCAGGACATGGCGACACGCATCGCCGAAGAGACCGGCGCCTTTTACATCAATCAATTCGGCAACGCCGCCAATCCGAAAGCCCATGTGGATACGACGGGTCCGGAGATTTTCGGCCAGATGGACGAAGATGTTGACGCCATTGTCTGCGGCGTTGGTTCGGCCGGCACCATCACCGGCCTGTCGCGGTTTTATAAAGAGCACTCGCCCAAGACCGACATCATTCTCGCTGACCCGGTGGGGTCTATTCTCACCGACTATGTTAACACCGGCGCCATCCCTAACGAGATTGGCTCGTGGCTGGTCGAAGGCATCGGCGAGGATTTCATTCCCGATATTGCCGATCTTTCCCACACCAAAAAAGCCTATGCGATTTCCGACAAGGAAAGCTTTGAAGCTGCGCGCGATCTGTTGAAGAAGGAAGGCATTCTTGGCGGCTCATCCTCGGGCACTATTCTCGCCGCCGCGCTCAAATATTGTCGCGAGCAGAAAGACAAAAAACGCGTCGTCGCGTTTATCTGCGACCGCGGCGATAAATATCTCTCAAAAATGTTCAACGACTATTGGATGTATGATCAGGGTTTTTTAAAGCGCCCGCCAAAGGGCGACCTCACCGATCTCATCACAAGGCGCCACTCTGAGCGCGCCACCGTCACCGTCAACCCCGACGACACGCTGATGCAGGCCTATGGCAAGATGAAACTCTATGACATTTCGCAATTGCCCGTGCTCGATGAAGCGGGGATTGTCACCGGACTACTCGACGAAGAAGATTTGCTGTTCGCCGTGGTAAGGAACCGCGACAAGTTCGCCGACCCGGTAAAATCGGCCATGACATACCGCGTCGAGACCGTCGAAGCGGGCCAGGACATGCAGTCCCTCCTGCCAATCTTCGCCAAAGGCCACGTCGCGGTTGTGGTCGCCGAAGACAAGTTCGAAGGACTTATTACGCGTACGGACTTGTTGAATTATTTGCGGTTGCAGGTGGCTTGATGAAACTCTTCGGCCTCAAAAATTGCGACACCTGCCGCAAGGCGCTGAAGGCTCTGCTAGATGCCGGGCGGCAGCCTGATTTTCATGATGTGCGTGTCGACGGCGTCACCAAGGCCTATCTCACCAAATGGGCGCGAGCCGCTGGTTGGCAGGCGTTGTTGAACACGCGCTCCACGACCTGGCGCGGGCTGGCTGATAAGGACAAGGCGGGTGTTGATGAGAAAAAGGCCATCGCGCTGATGGAAAAGCATCCGGCATTGATTAAGCGGCCGGTGATTGAGGCGGGCGGCGAGGTTACTGTTGGCTGGACTAAAGACGTTCAGGATATGCTGTTGAAGTAACCCCCCATCGACCGCTTCGCGGCCACTTCCCCCGTAAACGGGGGAAGAAAGAGCTCACCTCAAGCTCAACCTAATTCCTCCCCCGTTTACGGGGGAGGTGTCGGCGAAGCTGACGGAGGGGGTGACTGCGCAAAAACACTCGCAAATCCGTCGCACTTGAAGCGCGCCAATCCGTTCCTATTTCGGTAGCGTCAGCGGGCGCCAATTCGTTGGCCTCTCCGTTTGACATTGTTTCGCAACTTCAATTGAACCCAAACGAGGGAGACATGGCTATGTTCAGACCGCTTACCCTTTTCAATCGCAACCGCAACACGCCGGCGCTCCGCGAGGATGTCGTGGGCGATCCGTTCTTTCAGCTCCACCGCGAGATGAACAATCTGTTTGAAGATTTTGTTTCCGATTTCGGCGCGCCGTCGCTGTTTACGGAAAATGGCGCCAGCGCGCGGCCCGTGCATATCGAATTCACCGACACCGACAAAGCCATCAAGCTGGAAGCGGAACTTCCCGGCGTCGATGAGGATGACATTCAAGTTGAGCTCTGCGACAATCTCCTCACCATCAGGGGCGAGAAAAAAGTCGAACAGGAAGACAACGACAACGGCTATTCACGCCGCGCCTATTCGTCGTTCCAACGCTCCATGTCCCTGCCCTTCGATGTCGACCCGGACGCGGTCGATGCGAAGTTCAAAAACGGTGTGTTGAAACTCACCCTGCCCAAGCCGCCGGAGCTTGACACTAGAGCCAGAAAAATCGCGATCCAGCACGGGTAAGTGCTGGCGGAGCGGAACGTGTTCGTCGCCCCGGCTATGTCCGGGGCGGCGACATGGGCTGGCGCCGTGTAACGACGCAAGCATCATCGTTGTCACGCGGCGCGTTACGTTTTTCACTGATAGGTTGAGCAGTTCCGCTCAGATTCCCCTACCCGGTCATTCCGGCGAAAGCCGGAATCCAGGCTGTCGGAGTTTGCTAAGCACTCCCTACCCTGTTGTTCTTAGTTGATTTTTCACACTTTGGATTTCAAAAAAACCATCAAGATTTCACACTTTTCTGGATTCCGGCTTTCGCCGGAATGAGCGGGGAGAGGTTTTTTCAAATATCTCATCCTCACGCATTTCACCGACCCTATTATCACTCTCGCATCCGGCGTCGGAGAGGCGTTATCGCGATCGTTCTTCTGCGATACGGATCGCCGCGTCCGACGCGGGAACGGCTGGCCAAAATCGCCGCAAACGCGTATGGCCGGCGCAACGAGGATATTAGATTAAAGGCCCCAGATGACTGACAAACCGACCAACCGCCCCGCTTTCGCCACGCGCGTCATTCACGCCGGCCAGAGCCACGACCCGACCACCGGCGCGGTGATGCAGCCGATTTATCAGACCTCGACCTATGCGCAGGAAAGCCCCGGCGTCCACAAAGGCTTCGTCTATGCGCGCGGGCACAATCCGACGCGCCATGCATATGAGCGTTGCATCGCCGATCTGGAAAACGGATCGCACGGGTTTGCCTTCGCCTCCGGCATGGCCGCCATCGCCACCATGCTGGAGCTGCTCCCCGCCGGCGCCGATGTTATCGCCATGGATGATGTTTATGGCGGCACGTTCCGATTGTTTGAACGGGTGCGCAAAGACAGCGCCAACATGTCGTTCACCTATGTTGACCTCACCAAGCCGGAAAACCTCGCCGCCGCGATCACGCCACAAACCAAGATGGTATGGCTGGAGACGCCGACCAATCCGACATTGAAGATTGTCGATATCGAGGCGGTGTCAAAAATCGCGCACGACGCCGGCTTGCTGGTCGGTTGCGACAATACTTTTGCATCGCCCTACTGCCAGCGCCCGCTCGATCTTGGCGCCGACATTGTCATGCATTCGGCGACCAAATATCTCGGCGGTCACTCAGACGTCATCGGCGGCATTCTCGTCGTCAATGATAAAGACCTCGGCGAGCGTCTTGCTTTTTTGCAGAATTCGATTGGCGCCATTCAGGCGCCGTTTGATTCCTTTCTCGCTTTGCGCGGATTAAAAACTCTGGCGCTGCGCGTGGAACGCGCAAGCTCCAATGCGCTGGCGCTGGCGCAATGGATGGAGAGCCATCCGGCGATATCGCGCGTCATTTATCCCGGCCTCAAATCACACCCCGGCCATGAGCTCGCCAAACGCCAGATGGACGCTTTTGGCGGCATGGTGACGATCTACCTCAAGGGCGGGCTTGATGCGGCGCGGACGTTCCTCGAACGGGTGAGCCTGTTTACCCTCGCTGAAAGCCTCGGCGGGGTTGAAAGCCTGATTGAACATCCGGGGATTATGACCCACGCCTCGATCCCGCCGGAGCGGCGCGCTGAGCTTGGCGTCGACGATGCGCTGGTGCGGCTTTCTGTCGGCATTGAAGACGTTGACGATCTACGCCGCGACCTCGAACACGCGCTCGCGGGGCTGTGAAGAGATAGCCTTAATTGCCCTTTATATCAGTGACATGCATGTGAGGCTTGATAGACTGCGCAACCTCCTCGCTGGGCGCCGCGCCCGATTTAAGGGAAATTTTGATGGCGACTAGCGACCAGGCAGGCTTTGCCGCCGCGATTAACAATGCGCTGACCCCGGTCAGCGATTTTGTTTCGTCGATCATCTTCTTTTCGGTCAACGTCGCCGGCGTGTCATTGCCGCTGGTGGTGATCTGGCTAATCACCGCCGGCGTTGTTCTCACCTTCTATTTCCGCTTCATCAATTTGCGCGGCTTCCGCCATGCCTGGGGGCTGGTGTTTCGTCCTAAAAGCGCCGAGAGCGGCGCTGGCGAAATTTCGCATTTCGAGGCGTTGTCGGCGGCGCTTTCCGGTACGGTCGGGCTCGGCAATATCGCCTCGGTGCCGATCGCCATCACGCTTGGCGGGCCGGGCGCGATTATCTGGATGATCCTGGCCGGCTTTTTGGGCATGAGCACAAAGTTCGCTGAGTGCGCGCTGGCGGTAAAATATCGCCGCGTCGAACCGGACGGACGCACCATTGGTGGGCCGATGTTTTATATCGAGGCGGTGCTTGCCCGCCACGGGCTAAAAACCATCGGCAAGGGCGCGGCGATTTTCTTTGCGGTAATGACCATGGGCGCCTCGGTCAGCGTCTTTCAAATCAACCAGGCGCATGCGCAATTCGCCAATGTCACCGGGCTTTCCATCCCGCTTACCTTCGGGATTATCATGGCCAGCGGCGTCGCCTTCGTTATTCTCGGCGGCATCCGGCGCATCGGTCATGTGGCGGGGATATTGGTTCCGTTTATGGGCGTGGTCTATCTCGGTGCGGGGATCCTCATTATCTTGATGAACGTCCCGGCGATCCCCGATGCGTTCGTCACCATTTTTAAAAGCGCCTTTGGCCTTGATGCTCTGGGCGGCGGACTGGTCGGCGCCTTGATAAACGGTTTTCGCCGCGCCACTTACTCCAACGAGGCCGGCACCGGCTCGGCGGCAATCGCCCACTCCGCGGTGAAAACCAATGAACCGCTGACGGAAGGTTATGTCGCGCTGCTGGAGCCGTTCATCGACACTGTTGTGGTCTGCACCATCACCGCCCTGGTCATTGTCGTCACCGGCGTTTACGAGCCCTATCTTTTCCAGGAGAACGTGCAGGGCATTGAGATAACCTCCGCAGCGTTTGGAACTGCGTTCAGCTGGTTTCCTTATCTGCTGCTGGTCGCCTCGATGTTGTTTGCGTTTACAACGCTGGTCAGCTGGGCGTTTTACGGATCGCAAGCCGCCGCCTATATTTTTGGCCCGTCAAAACGCGTCGATGTGACGTTTAAAATTGTCTTGTGCGTTTTGTTATCGACCGGCGCGGCGGTATCGCTGTCGGCGATAGTCAATTTCATCGACTCGATGCTGTTCGCAATGGCGATCCCGAACATCGTTGCGCTTTATTTGCTGATGCCGGAGTTGAAACGCGACGTGAAAGCGTATGAGAAAAAGCATGGGCTTTAACTTCGTGGATGTGCCTTGTCGTAAGCGTTGAGAAGCTGCCGCGTATCAACTTTGGTATAGCGCTGGGTGGCGGCCAGCGAAGTGTGTCCGAGCAATTCCTGAATGGCGCGGAGATCGCCGCCGGCTGACAACAGATGCGTCGCAAAAGCGTGGCGCAGCGCATGCGGCGTTGCCGATGCGGGCAAGCTGAGAACCCCGCGCAGCGTCGCCATGGTTCTTTGCGCATGGCGCGGCGACAACGCATTGCCGCGCGCGGAAAAAAATAACGGATCGTCCGAATGCGCACCGTAAGGACAGGCCGCAACATAAGCCGCCACCGCCTCGCGCCCGGCGGCGAGCACCGGAACGAGGCGGGTCTTGCCGCCCTTGCCTTTAATGCGGAGCGTATCGCCCAGCGGCGCCGCGCCCCAGCGCAAAGACAACACCTCGGCAATGCGCAACCCCGCGCCATAGAGCAGCGTAAACAGCGCCGCATCGCGGGTCTGTTCCCAGCTTTGTTTATGGGCCGAGGTTTTTGTTGTTTGCGCGGTTGCGATCAGCGCCGCGGCATCAGCCTCGCCCACCGGCCGCGGCAACCGCTCCTTCACCTTCGGTCCGCGCATCACGCCGATGGCGTCATTTTCAATACCGGCGCGTTTGCGCAGGAAAACATAAAACGTCTTCAGCGCCGACAGTTCGAGCTTGATCGATTGCGGCTGCAAACCCTCCGCACGGCGCGTTGCTAAAAATCCGCGAAAATCTTTTGTCTCAAGCCGGGCGAGATGGCCTAGTTCAGGCTCGGCGCCGAGATGGGCGGTTAAAAACCCGTCAAACCGCGCCAGCGTCGCGCCATAATTGCGCACCGTATAGGCGCTGGCGCGCTTTTCGGCTTTGAGGTGCTGCTCAAAGCGCGCGCGCCAACTGGCCAATGCGCCGGCCGGTTGTTTTTGTGTGGCAGCGGACATGGCCCTAACAGGCGGCGGCGAAGGTTAAGAAAGTCTTTACAAACGGATTGTCTGCCGGGCCTCAAACCCTACTGGACCGTCAGGCTGGCAAGCTCGGCCCGCAACAGGTCAATCCCGAAGCCGGTTTGCGACGACGTTGCTCGCACGCTTGGATGCGCGGCGGGTCGGCGAGCAATGCGCGAGGCCGTCTCACCCACCAAAACGTCAAGCGCGGTGGGTTTGATTTTGTCGGCCTTGGTGAGGATAATCTGATAAATCACCGCCGCCTCATCGAGCCCGTCCATCACCTCAATATCGCTCGGCTTTAGCCCGTGACGGGCGTCGACCAACAAACACACCCGGCGCAACACCGACCGCCCCCGCAGGAAATCTCGGGTCAGCGCGTTCCAGGCGTCCGCGTCCTTGCGCGAGGCTCTGGCATATCCATAGCCCGGCAAATCAACCAGGTGCATCTTGCCGCCGAGGTCGAAGAAATTAATCTCGCGGGTGCGCCCCGGCGTGTTCGAGGCGCGCGCGAGCCCCTTGTGATTGGTAAGCGCATTGAGGAGCGTCGACTTGCCAACATTCGAGCGCCCGGCAAACGCCACTTCAGGCGGGCCCTCATCGGGCAGGCCGTCCATCTTAACGACGCCCAGCATGAACGTGCAGTCTTGCGCAAACAGGACGCGGCCAGCCTCTATCTCGTCGCGCGTGAGGCCCTGCGCATCCGCCCCCGTCATTCGCCCGGGGCCGGCGTCTTTTTGCGGCCCGGCAGTTTGAAACGCTCGCCCCAATCCACCGACACGCCGTTTTTCTTCATGATGACCCATTGCTGCAAAATCGACAGCGCCGTGTTCCAGAACCAATAGAGGACAAGTCCCGCGGCAAAGGGCGCGAAGATGAAGACAAAGATGAAAGGCATCATGCCGAAAATCTGCGCCTGCACCGGATCGGCCGGCGGCGGGTTGAGCTTGGTCTGGAACCACATCGCAATGCCCATCAATAACGGCAAAACGCCGATGCCAAGAAACGCGCCGATCACCGGCAGCGCCGTTGGGTCGTAAGGCAACAGACCAAAGAGATTGAATATTGTCGTCGGGTCCGGCGCCGAGAGGTCTTTGATCCATAAGATGAACGGCTCATGGCGCATTTCCATGGTCACAAACAGCGTTTTATAGAGCGCAAAGAAAATCGGCATTTGAAACAGGATCGGAATACACCCGGCCATCGGGTTCATCTTTTCCTTCTTGTACAGCTCCATCATCGCCTGCTGCATCTTCATCTTGTCATCGCCAAAGCGGGTTTTGAGTTTTTCAATCTCGGGTTGCAGCTTTTTCATCTTCGACATCGACTCGTAACCCTTGTTCGCGATGGGAAACAGCAGCGCCTTAATGATGAGCGTCAAGATAAGGATGGCGACGCCGAAATTGCCGATCAGGTCGCCGAAGAAATTCAGGGTGTAAAAAATCGGGCGGGTCAAAAAGAAAAGATGGCCCCAGTCCACCGCCTTGTCGAAGTCATGAATGCCAAGGCCGCCGTCTTCGGGCTCAGCCTCATAGGACTGAAGGATATCAACATCCTTGGCGCCGCCAAAAATATTTGAAACCTGCGTAAATGTCTCGCCGGGCGCCACTATGCGGCCCGGCAAGGTGTATGACGCCCGGAATATCGGCGAGGTCTCATCGCCAATATTTGACAGCGACGCTTTTATCTCCTCGTCCTGAGGCGGGATCGCTGCGGCAAGCCAATATTTGTTGGTGATGCCGACCCAGCCGCCAATGCCGGATTCGTTGACTTGCTTGTCCTTGTTTTTGCGTAGCTTGTCATATTTACGTTCATAAAGCCGCTCGCCGATAACCCCGAGCGGGCCTTCATGGAGAATCATGAAGTTTTTAAGATTTTCCGGCTTGCCGCGTTGAACTACAAGCGCATAGGGCGTCAGCATTTGCGCCTCACTTGTGCCATTGCGCACTTTCTGTTCGACCGTGAACATAAATTGTTCGTCGACAGAGAAAGTTTTCTCGAAGGAAAGCCCGTCCTGTTCGCGGGTCAGCGTCACCGGCGTCCGCGGCGTTAGAACCGCGCCATCAGCAACCGACCACAGCGCCTTGTCCCCCGGCTTGTCGCCGACAATCCAGCCCTGCTCGACAAAGTGTCCATGCTTTGCCTCGCGCGGCGTCAACAGCCGGATATTGGGGCTCTCCGGATCAAGTTCCTCGTGATACTGAGTAAGCTCCAGATCATCGATGCGTCCGCCTTGCAGGTTGATTGACCCCAACAGATTTGGCGTGCGGATCGCAACCCTTCCCGGCGCTTCGGCGAGGGCCTCTTCCAAAGAGACTGCCTCTTCGGCGGGGGCCAACCCATCAAGCCCGGCAAAATCGCTCTGCTCTTCAGCGGCAACCTCTTGCGCGGCCTGTCGCGCCTCCTGCATCTGCTCGCGTTGCGGACCGGCGATAAACACGTCCCACATTAAAAGCACGCCCATCGACAGGGCGATCGCCAAGATTAAATTCCGGTCCATGTACGGTCTCGTGTTGATTTTCTGGTTACCGCCGACGGGCCCGGCGCTTGGTTCTATTTAGTGTCCCGCGCGAGCCTTAAAAGGGCGCGCTTCATATCGTCAAGAAGTAAAGCGTAATTGCGGTTATAGGCCGCTTTGCGGGCGATCAACACATAATCCACGCCCGCGCACGCAAATTGTGGAAATATCTCGCGCACAGCCGCTCTGAGCCGCCGGCGAATGCGATTGCGCACCACCGCCCCGCCGATCTTTTTTGTCACCGTCAACCCGATTCGAGCCCCCTCGCCGGCAGCACTATTGGGCCGGGCGGCCAACAGAAATCCCGGGCTGTTGGCCCGGGCGCCATTGCGAAGCGCGAGAAAGTCCTGGCGCTTCTTGATCACAGACAGGCTCAAACCCACGCCACGTGCGCCATCTGCTTGTTTTTCTGAAGGTTTTTCGTTCAGGCTCAGGCCGAAAGCTTCTTGCGGCCCTTTGCGCGCCGCGACGCCAACACTTTGCGGCCAGCCTTAGTCGCTTTGCGCGCACGGAAACCGTGACGGCGCTTACGCTTCAGCCGGCTCGGTTGATAGGTCCGTTTCATCGTTTCGTCCTTGGTCTATAAGCAAATTCGCGATGTGCTGCGCGAGGCGGGGAAATAGACTTAGACGCCGCCGCCGTCAAGCGTTCTGGGCCAGCTTTCGGCCAAGTATTTCAGGCGCCGCCGGCGATTTTCCACTCTCTCGGCAAATTCGCGGATTTTTGATCGATGGCGGGCCTGTTGTTACCCCGCAACCCCGCTGGGGCGACTACATCAAGCTATTGACCAGCGCCATAGAAAACAATCTATCATCAGACAGACGGGACCCGAACCACCATCATGACAAGCCAGGACAATAAACCCTCAGCGGGCGGCTTTTTGAAGCGCGCAGCGCCAATAGCCGTAATCGCGATTGCATTGGGACTGTTCTTCGCCCTCGATTTGCAGCGCTATTTCACGCTTGATAATTTGCGCGACAATAACGAGGCCTTGCGCGCCTGGGTCGCCGCCTCGCCGCTTCTGGCGCTGGCGATTTTCGTGGCGGTCTATGCCGCCGCTGTGGCGATTTCCTTTCCCGGCGCGACTATCCTCACGGTCTTTGGCGGCTTTCTGTTCGGCCTGTGGCCGGGCGTTCCCGCCGTTGTCCTGGCCGCAACCATCGGCGCCGTGATTATATTCCTCGCCTCAAAGACCGCGCTTGGCGATGTCCTGACGGGCCGCGCCGGCGGGTTGGTCAAAAGCATGGAGCAAGGGTTTCGCGAAAACGAGCTGAGCTACATGTTTGTCTTGCGTCTGGTTCCGGTGTTTCCGTTCTGGGCGATTAATATCGCCGCCGGGGTTCTCGGCGTCAGCTTGCGTAATTTCGTTATCGGCACGTTTTTTGGCATCATCCCCGGCGGCTTTGTTTACGCCAGCATCGGCAACGCCGCCGGCGCCGCATTCAGCGCCGGGGAAGATGTCTCGCTCAGCGGTATTTTAATGCAGCCGCAAACCTTGCTGCCGATCATCGGGCTGACGGTTCTGGCGCTCATTCCGGTGGCGCTCAAGCGCATCAACAAGCAGGCGGCGGGCCTTGAAGAGCATCCGCAATGACGAAGGCTATCACTGCGGACATTTGCATCATTGGCGCAGGCTCGGCCGGCCTGTCCGTTGCCGCCGGCGCCGCACAGCTCGGCCGCAAGGTGGTGCTGATTGAAAAAGGCGAGATGGGCGGCGATTGCCTCAATACTGGGTGCGTTCCCTCAAAAGCGCTGATCGCCGCTGCCGCACGCGCCCACGCCATGCGCAATGCCGGCAAGTTTGGCCTTAAACCGGTTGAGCCGGAAATCGACTTCGGCGCCGTCATGGACCATGTCGATGGCGTTATCGCTTCGATTGCGCCGATTGACAGCCAAGAGCGCTTTGAAGGGTTAGGCGTTACGGTGTTGCGCGAGCATGCAAGCTTTGCCGGGCCGCGTCAGGTGAAAACCGAAACCGCAACAGTCGCCGCCAAGCATTTTGTAATCGCCACCGGTTCCGCGCCGTTTATTCCGCCGATCAACGGGCTTGGCGAGACGGCGTTCTTCACCAATGAAACGATTTTCAAAAACCGCACCCTGCCCGAGCATCTCATCGTCATCGGCGGCGGGCCGATCGGCGTTGAACTGGCCCAGGCGCATCGCCGCCTCGGCGCAAAGGTGACGCTTGTTGAGGGCGAGACCATCCTCAATAAGGACGACCCGGAACTGGTTGAGGTGGTGCGCGCGCAGCTTAAAGAGGACGGCGTCGATATTATCGAACAAGCGATGGTCGAGGCGGTAAGCGCAGCCGGCGGCGGCGTTGAGCTAAAAGCTGGCGGGCGAACCATAAGCGGGTCGCATCTTCTGGTCGCCGTTGGCCGCAAACCCACCGTTGACGGACTAAATCTTAAAGCGGCGGGCATTGACTATGACAAAAGCGGCATCAAGACCGACGGTGCGTTGCGAACATCCAACAAGCGCATCTACGCGATTGGCGATGTTCGCGGCGGGCTTCAGTTTACCCATGTGGCGGGCTATCACGCTTCCGTCGTTATCCGCGGCATGCTGTTTAAAATGCCGGCGACCAATAATGACAGCCAGGCGCCGTGGGTCACCTATAGCGACCCGGAACTTGCGCAAGTCGGCCTCACCGAGGCGGCGGCGCGCGAGCGCCATGGGAACGTCCGAACCGTGCGCGCAACTTTTGCAGATAATGACCGCGCCGAGGCGATGCGCGACACCAGGGGGTTGATTAAAGTCACAACCGCCAAAGACGGGACCATTCTGGGCGCCTCCATCGTCGGCCCCGGCGCCGGCGACCTCATCCAGAGCTGGGCGTTTGCGATCTCCAACCGCCAGAAAATCAAAGCCTTCACCAATATGATCGCCCCCTACCCCACACGCGGCGAGATATCAAAACGCGCCGCCGGCGCATGGTATACGCCAGCGCTATTTTCAAACCGCACAAAAATGCTGGTGTCTTTGCTGTCGGTTTTTGATTAAACTTCCTCCCCATGAACGCACCCCCGGGATTCGCCAACCGATCGCTTTCGACAAAACTGTTCTTGTTGACGGTCGTGTTCATCTTCCTTGCGGAGATTGTGGTGATGATCCCGTCGGTCGCCAAACAGCGCATGGACTGGTTCGACGCCCGGCTTGAGGCGGCCTACCTTGTGGCTCTGGCGCTTGAAGGCCCGCGCGAAGCGATGATTGAAGAAGACGTTGCGCGGCAGTTATTTTCAACGGCCAATATTCTCGGCGTCACCATCAACCGCGATAATATGCGTATGCTAATCCTGGCGCCGGAAATAAACCCGCACGGGCCGCCGCGCATGCACCGCGTCAATCTCGGTGACCGGATGCCGCTAACCTTGATCGCCAATGCATGGGGCACCGTCTTTTCAAGCGGCGATGATTTAATCCAGGTCACCGGCGCGCCGCGCTACGCTGCGGACCAGAATGTCGACATTATCGTATCGCAGGCGGCTCTGCGCCGCGACTTGCTAATCTATGCGCGCAATATTCTGGCGCTGTCGCTGGTCATCTCAAGCCTGACGGCGGCGCTGGTTTATTGGGCGCTGAACCGCATCATCGTCCGGCCGGTGGTGCGGCTAACCCACGACATGGCCGCATTTGAGGCAGACCCGGACCGCGAAGCGCTGATCCGTTCGCCAAGCAACCGCAAAGACGAGATCGGCGCCGCCGAGCGCAGCCTCGCCGCCATGCAACGCGGCATTCACGATCTCTTAAACGAGCGCCGCCGCCTCGCCGCACTCGGCGCCGGCATTTCCAAGATCAGCCACGACCTCAGAAACATACTCGCATCGGCGCAACTCATGTCCGACCGGCTCGCCAAGAGCAACGACCCAAGCGTGCGCAAGCTGAGCCCGCGTCTCATCTCAGCGCTCGACCGCGCGATCGTGTTGAGCCGGGATACGCTCGCCTTTGGCGGCATGGAAGCGCGCACGTTGAGTAAGGCGCCGGTTGACCTTCATGCGCTTGCAGAAGAGGTGCTCGAAGACACCGCCGCCATGGGCGTTGAGCCTGAAAATCTTGTTACGGAAGGTTTTTCAATCCGCGCCGACCGGACGCAACTTTACCGCTGCCTGTTCAATCTTGTGCGCAACGCCGTCGACGCGATGACGCCGCAAGGCGGCGCGCCCATTGACGGCGCCGAACCCATGCTCGGCACGGTCGCCATCAGTGCGTCCGCCAGTGACAGTGAAATTATCATTACCGTTGCAGATACCGGACCCGGCATTCCCGATTATGCGCGCGGAGTTTTGTTCGAGCCGTTCAAAGGCTCGCAAAAACCCGGCGGCTCCGGTCTCGGCGCCGCCATCGCTGCGGAAATCATCCGCGCTCATGGCGGCGAGATTGTGCTGGCGGCAAGCGACGCGTCAGGAACTCAGTTCAAGATCACACTGCCGGGCGGCACGCTCTAGTTTTTTACAGCCTCAACCTCGCCGGTCAGCCAGACGCCTTCACGGCGCGGGTCGGCGCCGCCGTCAAATGAGCCATCCGACATTATCCGAACCGCGTGAACGCCGCTATTCAGCCCACGCTCGGTAATTTGGTGGCCGCGGGCCGTCAGACCGGCAATGATCTGCGCATCAAACGCGTCCTCCTCAAGCAGCGGCTCGCCGCGCGGATAGACTGCATTGGGCAGGTTAATCGCCGCCTGCGCCGACATATCCCAATCAATCATCGCGATGAGCGTCTTGACGACATAGCCCATAATCGCCGGTCCGCCGGGCGAGCCAAGCGCGCTCCAGAGCGCGCCCTGCGCATCAAAAACAATCACCGGGCTCATGGAACTGCGCGGGCGTTTTCCCGGCGCCACCGCATTAGCGACAGGCACGCCGTCACGCTCCGGCAGGAATGAGAAATCCGTAAGCTGATTGTTCAACACCATGCCGCCGGACATCAGATGACTGCCAAACGCAAACTCAACCGTCGTCGTCATCGACACCACCCGGCCCTCGCCGTCGACAATCACAAAATGGCTGGTCGAAGGCGGCTCCGGCGAAGCATCCGCGCTTAAATTTCGCCATTTCCCGGCGCTGGCGTCCACATCATAGGCGGAAGGATCGCCCGGCTGCACCTCAAGCGCCGCGCTGGCGCGATCAATCAGTTGCGCCCGCGCCGCAAGATAAGCAGGGTTCAAAAGACCGCCGATCACCTCTTCGCTCGAAAGCCCGCCGGCGCCAGCCAGCATCGAATTATCGGCAAGGTACCGATCGCGATCGGCATAAGCCAGGCGGCTCGCCTCAAACAGAATATGCAACGCCTCAACCGAGTGCGCGCCGGCGCCCGCAATATCGAACGGCTCCATCAACGCTAAAATCTGCAATAAAGTCACGCCGCCGGAGCTTGGCGGCGCCATCGAACAGACCTGATAGGCGCGATAAAAACTGCAAACCGGCTCTAGCTTGACGGCTTTGTAGCCGGCCATGTCATCAAGCGTCATGTCACCGGGATTGGGCGCTGACGTTACCGCCTCAACAATCGCCGCAGCGATATCGCCGGTATAAAAAGCATCCGCCCCGCCAGCCGCAACAACTTTAAGCGTCTGCACATAGGCCGGGTTTTTTAATACATAACCCACGGGACGCGGCGCGCCGTTAGAGTCGTAAAAATACTCAGCCGCCGCCGGCAACTGATTTAACTTCGGAATGCGCACCAGCAGACCGTTGAGCCGCGGCGAGACTGCAAAGCCAGCCTCCGACAACGCTATCGCCGGCTCAAACAAACCCTCCCAGTCAAGCGCGCCATGGTCTTGATGGGCAAGTTCCAGCATCCGCACCGCGCCCGGCACGCCAACCGAAAGTCCGCCGACAACCGCATCGTAAAACGCCATCGGCTCGCCATCGTCCATAAGGAAACGGTCCGCCGTCGCCGCCGCCGGCGCCGTCTCGCGCCCATTATAAGTCTCCAGCGTTTGCGTCGCGGGATCGTAATGCAACATGAACGCGCCGCCGCCGAGACCGGAAGATTGCGGCTCGACCAGCCCGAGCACGGCCTGCGTCGCAATCGCCGCATCCACCGCCGATCCGCCTTTACGCAAAATCGACGCCCCCGCCTCCGCGGCGTAAGGATTGGCTGCGGAAATGAACCAGCGTTTCGGCGCGGCCTCCACTGTCGCTACGGGCGGCTCCACACCCACCGCCGTCGGTCGAGCCTCCGCCGCCTGATCGCGCCCGCAAGCCGCCAGCGCAGCCAATGCCAATAAAACTAAGACCCTCATACAAACCTCTGCAATGCTCAGCCTCCCCTCATACGCCGATGCGTCGAGCCCGCAAAGCACTCTATCTGCCGCCAAGAATACGCAGGCCCAGCAGCGCGCTTGCAATTACCAGCCCGTTAGGGTTAAACCCCGCCGCTCAGGCGCAAAACCAAGCGCCACGGCAGGCGCCGGTAGCTCAGTTGGATAGAGCACTAGACTACGAATCTAGGGGTCGGGAGTTCGAATCTTCCCCGGCGCGCCATTTACAAACCATTGAAGAGATAAAGTTTTTTGGCCCACCATTGAATCGAGCAAGTACTCGGAAGCGGACTGGTTGTTATTGGCCCTTTTAAGACTGTTGTTCATTGTCGCATGAACGACAAGAATCGATTAGGCAGTGGACGAGAACTAGGTGTTTGCTTGCTTATGCGGATGCACAAAAGGCGGCCTTCAAATAATCACCCATTGTCAATCGCCGACCACCCCATGAAAAAGATCGATGACCTGCTTCCGTGGAATTTTATCAAAGAAGTTGGCACCATTTAACGAACGCTCATGAAAAATCTGCTGTTTATTTGCATTGTTATATGCCTTTGCCACACACACTGCTAGCGTTCATTCGCTTAATGACGTGAATTGTTTTTTCACAACGAACTATAAAGTGATTCTTTGAATCAAATAGCAACTGTAATAGGGGAAAAGCTTTCTGAGTATGTTCGCTTTTTAAAATGTCATAATAATATGATCCCCTTTCCCACGGTTTCGCATATCCATCATTAGATAATAAGTTCGAAATAGATCCTGCGTTAAATGATTGTAGCAGATATGAAAGTTCAGCTGAGGTAACTCCATATAAATCCTCTATCGTGTCAGGATTAATGCCATGAAAACGTAGGCAAGTCTTGTTCTCAGCAAGCATAGTATCTGCGTGTGCTGCGAAGTTATAATGTTGGATCCTTCTAGATGCGCGGAGATTAGCTCTCCACGTAAAAATGGCAATAAACAGAGCCACAAAGCTAAGAATAATCGTTGTTATTGGCAGCATTATTTCAACAATCACAAATTTTCCTCCCATAATAGAATTTGATATATAACAGACGGCTGACTAGACCCTCTTGGCCTGCCCAACGGAAGTGCTCCGTAACGATTAGCCTCGGTTGTTTGTTCGGCACCGTTCATGCCACACCAAATTCAGGGTATGGCGATAAATAGGCCCTTGGCAAGATCGTTTTCGGCGCGGGCGGGCAATAGCAAATAACGAACTTTACACGCGCACAACGGGTCGGTCATTCTTCACTTATCAGATTATCCAGAGAGCGTGCGCTCTGGAAGCCAGGCCCGTTTCCAATCCAACACCCGACATTGAGTTTAGAATGGCCTACGTCGTCTTTTGGCGACTAGCGGACAGACAGGCCGTCGCGATTGCCCCAAGGCCAGTAACTAAGCCGCTTTTCCCGCTCTCGCTCGCACCGCCAACCAGTACTGTTTTTCACCCGTTCCGGCGCGCCATTCCCGTACCAAACTACGAACCGGCCCGGCAGCGGCCGCGACATGCGCGAGCGGCTCGCCAGAAACAGCTTCTGCCAGCGCATCTTTTGGACCGGTAATCACTATCTCGGACTTACCCACGA
>JAADIQ010000116.1 GCA_013151255.1 Alphaproteobacteria bacterium | reverse complement strand
TTGAGCGTCATTACCGCGATATGCAGGACATTGAGTTTACCATCCAGGACAACAAGCTGTGGATGTTGCAGACCCGCAACGGCAAACGCACAGCAAAAGCGGCGCTGAAAATCGCCGTTGATTTGTGTGAGGAAGGCCTGATCAGCAAGGAAGATGCGATTTGCCGCGTCGACGCGCATTCGCTCGACCAGCTCCTGCACCCGTCGCTAGACCCGGATGCGCCGCGCGATCTGGTGCTGACCGGACTGCCGGCCTCGCCTGGCGCGGCGACGGGCGAGGTTGTGTTCAATTCCGACGAGGCCGAGCGGCTATCGCAGGAAGGCCGCAAGGTTATTTTGATGCGGGTTGAAACCAGCCCGGAAGATATTCACGGCATGCATGCAGCCCAAGCGATTGTCACCGCGCGCGGCGGCATGACCAGCCATGCCGCAGTTGTGGCGCGCGGCATGGGCCGGCCTTGTGTCTGCGGCGCGGGCGATCTCAAAATCGACAAGGACGGCAAGGAATTTACCGCCGGCGGGCGCACCATAAAGAAAGGTGAAATCGTCACCGTTGATGGCGCTGCGGGCAAGGTGTTTTTCGGCGCGGTGGCGACGGTGCAGCCGGAGCTGTCCGGTGATTTTTCCAAACTGATGGGATGGGCCGATGCGGTGCGGCGCATGGCGGTGCGCGCCAATGCTGAAACGCCCCATGATGCGCAAGTCGCGCGTGACTTTGGCGCCGAGGGCATCGGGCTTTGCCGCACCGAGCACATGTTCTTTGACGCTGACCGGATTATCGCGATGCGCGAGATGATCCTCGCTGAAGACGCCGCCGGCCGCAAAGCCGCGCTCGATAAGCTTCTGCCAATGCAGCAATCAGACTTTGAAGGCCTGTTCCGGGTGATGCGCGGACTGCCGGTGACGATACGGCTGTTAGACCCGCCGCTGCATGAATTTCTTCCGCATTCGGATGAAGAAATCGAACAGGTCGCCAAAGCCTCGGGCATGGATGCGGAAAAGCTCAAAGACCGCGCTCATAAGCTGCACGAATTTAACCCGATGCTGGGCCATCGCGGATGTCGTCTCGGGGTTTCCTATCCGGAGATTTACGAGATGCAGGCGCGTGCGATCATGCTGGCGGCTTGCGCCGTCGCGGCCGAGACCGGCGACACGATTGTGCCGGAAATTATGATCCCGCTGGTCGCCAAACGCGCCGAGCTGAGCTTTGTGAAGGCCCGTGTTGATGCCGCAGCGGCGGCTGTGCTGAAAGAGACCGGCGGCGATATCGCCTATCTTGTGGGCACAATGATCGAATTGCCGCGTGCCGCGCTCACCGCCGATGAAATCGCTGAGGACGCAGAATTTTTCTCCTTCGGCACCAATGATTTGACGCAGACGACCTTCGGGCTAAGCCGTGACGACGCGGCCTCGTTCCTGCCGGACTATATGCGCCGCGGGATTTTCGAGCGCGACCCGTTTGTGACGCTCGATATAAAGGGCGTCGGCGCGCTGTTGGAGATTGCCGTTGAGAAGGGCCGCAAGGCGCGCCCGGGGCTCAAATTGGGCATTTGCGGCGAGCATGGCGGCGATCCGGACTCAATCCGGTTCGTGGAAAGCCTGGGCCTAGATTATGTGTCCTGTTCGCCATACCGCACGCCAATTGCGCGTCTTGCTGCAGCGCAAGCCAAACTCGGCAAAAAATAAGCCCCGAGAGCCACATATTTGGTTACGGTTCATTTCACCATGCGGTTAACCGTCAGATTCCAATGGGTTAGCGCCCAGTGGCAAAGGTTAACATAAGGTTAATACACACCGAATTCATTTGCACATGCAGCGCTAGGGCGCCATATAACGCCGGCTCGCGCTGATAAGGCGCGTTTTTTGCGTTGCGTAGGAAAGCTTTAAAGTTTGAGACTAAAATGGCCGGTTCTCTGGCCAGCTAACAGGCAGAATATATCGTGACCGATCGCCGTCTTCATAAGCCCCAGGAGGCCCATTGGACCTTACGCAGCCTGTTGGCTGTGGGGCTGTTGAGCATCTGTGGGGTTGCGACCGCGCTGAGCTTGACGGTGAGCGCTGACCGCGCGGCGGCTGACCGCAAGGTGCAGCTGGCGATTGCCGAAGAAGCTGACCTGGTCGCCGATCTTGCCCGCTACCTCGCCTCTGAGACCGCCGCGGTGCGCACCGCGCTTGATGCGCCGCGGCTAAAGCCTGCGCGTTCCACCGCTTCAGTTCTCGCTGGCGATAATGCACTCACCGATTTCGTCGATTTTGACTTCACCACGCTGACGGTCGCCAAGCTTGGCGGCGAAGAGCGCACCTGTCTGGCGCAGGCGATTTATTATGAAGCGCGGTCCGAGCCGCGCATCGGTCAGCTCGCGGTCGCCGACGTTGTGTTGAACCGCGTCGCCAGTCCGGTTTATCCGGGTTCAGTTTGCGGCGTGGTCTTTCAGGGCTCGCAGCGGCGCACCGGTTGTCAATTCTCGTTCACCTGCGACGGCTCGATGCAGGCGCGGCTGAATAAACGCAAATGGAAATCGTCCAAGGAATTGGCCGGCGCCATCCTTGCCGGCATTCGCGCACCCGTCAGCCGCCAGGCGACGCATTACCACGCCAACTATGTCGATCCTTACTGGGCCGCAAAAATGACGCCGACCGCCAGCATCGGCACCCACAAATTTTATAAAATACCAAGCCGGCGCACGATTGCCGCCGCGCCGGCGGCGATGTAGGGCGTTTTTCGCCCGCCCACAATCAGCTAAAATCCAACCCAACATCAAGGCTTGGCGCGGAGTGCGTAATCCAGCCTGATGAGATGATGTCGACGCCGGTCTCGGCGATCGCGCGGACAGATTTGACGGTGACATTGCCGGACGCCTCAAGGATGGCGCGGGCCTGATTGATAGCGACCGCCTGTTTCATATGGTCTGTAGACATATTATCCAGCAAGATAACATCAGCGCCGCCGGAAATTGCCGCTTCCAGTTGGTCCAGGCGGTCGATTTCAATTTCGACTTTGACCATATGTCCGAGCGCAGATTTTGCGGCGGCAAGCGCGGGCGCGATGCCGCCGGCGGCGGCAATGTGGTTGTCTTTAATCATCACCGCATCATAAAGCCCGAAACGATGATTGCGCCCGCCGCCGCACAGAACCGCGTATTTTTCCAGCGCGCGAAGCCCCGGCGTGGTTTTGCGGGTGCAGGTGATTTGCGCCTTGGTTCCGGCGACAGCGTCCACCAGAGCGGCGGTTGCGGTGGCGACGCCGGAGAGATGGCCGAGGAAATTAAGCGCGACGCGTTCAGCGGAAAGAACGCCCCGCGATGGGCCGTCTAGCGAGATAAGGACATCGCCTTGTTCGACCCGCGCACTATCGCCCGCCTCGACGGTGACATTAATCGCCGGGTCCACCTGCCGGAAGGCGGCGCGCACCGCGTCAACGCCGGCGATCACGCCCGGTTGGCGCGCGGCAATGAGAGAGCGCGATACTGCGTTGGCGGGGATGGTCGCAGCAGACGTAATGTCGCCGGCGTCGCCAAGGTCCTCGCGCAGCGCGCGCGCCACCGCGTCGTCTATGACATGCGAGGCGAGGCGCGGCAGGCTCATGTCTCGTCCTCGTCTTCCTCATGGGTGGCGGTGGTGCAGATTTCGGTATTGAACGCCTCTTCATCCGTCTCCGGATGGTCGGTCCGGAAATGCCCGCCGCGCGATTCCTCGCGCATCAGCGCGCCTTGGGCAATCAACTCCGCGGTGATGAGCGCGCTTTTTAAACCGCTGGTCATGAACGGGCTGATATTGAGCGCGTGAATAACGTCGATCACCAGCAACAGGCTTTCGCGCGACCGGTTGAGCGCGCACCCCTCCGACATTTTGCCGCGCAGGCGCGCCATGGCGTCAGGGTCAGCCGGTTTTGATGCGAGGTCCATACGGTCCGCCGGGGCGCCGGCGTTTATCCGCTTGGTAGTCTCTTTATCGCGCAGCTGATCGGCGATGCGGGCGCCAAACACCACCGCCTCAAGCAGCGAGTTGGAGGCGAGGCGATTGGCGCCGTGCACGCCGGTCGAGGCGACCTCGCCCACCGCCCATAATCCGTCGACGGAGGATTGGCCGTTAAGGTCCGTTGCAACGCCGCCCATATGGTAATGCGCCGCCGGGGCTACCGGCATCAGTTGCTTGCGCGGGTCGATACGGGCCTTCTTGCAGGACGCAAAGACGGTGGGGAAGGCATCTGGGAAGCGCGCGCCGATGGCCTCGCGCGCATCGAGGAAAGCGCCGCGGCCGGCGACAATCTCCGCCTCGACCGCGCGCGCGACAATGTCCCGGGGCGCCAGCTCCAGCGCTTTATGGTATCCCTCCATGAACCGCTTGCCGTCGGCGTTGACGAGGAGGGCGCCGGCGCCGCGCAGCGCTTCTGTGGCGAGCGGGGCGGGATCGGCGCCAATATCGAGCGCGGTGGGGTGGAACTGGACAAATTCCGGATCGCGGATAATCGCGCCGGCGCGCGCGGCAAACGCCAGGCCATGGCCCTGCGCCGGCGTCGGGTTGGTGGTGACGGCGTATAATCCGCCAAGCCCGCCGGTCGCCAAGACGGTCTCGCCAGCGTCAAAGACGCTGCGCTGGCCGGCCTTCACATCATAGACCAGCGCGCCGCCGACCGCGCCATTGTCATCCGTCAGCAGATCTTCAACGACAATGCGTTCAAGAATGGTGATATGGTCAGCCGCGCGCGCCGCCGCTATCAGCGCCGCCATGATCGCCGCGCCAGCCTGGTCGCCGGCGGCGTGGACGATGCGGTTGCGGCAATGGGCGGCCTCGCGCCCGAGCTTAAGCGCGCCGTTAGCGTCGCGGTCAAATGCAACGCCGTAAGCGCCAAGGTCTTCCACCGCCGCCGCGCCGCCATCCACAAGCAGGCTCGCCGCCTCAGGGTCGACCAGCCCGCCGCCAGCCTCCATCGTGTCGGCGAAATGTAGGTTCGGCGTATCATCATCGCCAATCGCCGCGGCCATGCCGCCCTGCGCCCACGGCGTCGAGCCGCCCTTGCCGAGCGGGCGCGCCGTGATGATGGTCACCGGCCGGGGCGCGAGCTTCAGGGCGGTATAGAGCCCCGCAACGCCGGCGCCGATGATGAGGATGTCAGAGGTCATTGTAAGGCTGGCACCTATCCAAAGGTTGATATTTGAGGCGGTTACTATTTTCGAAAATCTATTGCCTGTTCGGTTTCAAAACGTATTCTGTGTTGTGTTCAATTAGCAAATCGTCAGGCCTTCGAGGCAGCCCACATGAGATTGGCCACTTATGCGGCCGCCTTGTTCAAAATGAACACCTTTTTCATTTACGGTGATTGTCTCTTGTCTGTCGTACAGAGTTGCCCGTTTGAGCCAAAATCCCCCCGCATTGTACTCTATGCTCAGCAAGATTTTTCGTGGTGCACTTCTAATCACAATTGTTTTATTGGCGCACGAAATGTCCCAATTCTGCAACCCAACCCTTAGGTCATTTTCATAGGTTTGAATTTCGCCTTGGCTTACTAATACCAAAGTTTCTTGATTTTCATCTCTAATATTGATGCTGGGCAATGAATATATCAGGCCACCTTCTCTATAGAAAGTTATAGAGATGATGTTTTGGTCTCCGATGGTCAGTGCAGAAAAGTTACTTTCATCGATATTTTCAGAAATTCTTACACCATATATATTGTCGCCAATAATCACCATATATGGATTATTTCCAGCCATAAATTCGCGTGGAGAAGAGATAGATTTATCTCGGTTATATGGGTTAAGTCTTTTGGCCCGGAGCAAATCTATATTTAGGCAGTGGTGTGTTTTAGGACCATGATGATCTCTGCAAAGAAGTACTAAATTATCGAACTCATGGCATTTCACTTTTGAATATTCGATTATGTGGTCATATTCGAATACTGGTTTTCCACAAAATACGCAGCCAAAAGCACACTGTTGGCGAACACGGCGTTGAAGTGGAAGAGGAATTTTAGGGCGCTTCACCACAGAGCCATCCTTGAGAAAAAATAGATAAATCTCAAACCCGCGTCTCAATCGCCATCACTTCCGGCGGGCGCTCATGGGCGTACATTGACTGGCGCGTCAGCGGCAGCGCCATCATGCGCTCAATTGGCGCGCGCGCTTTTTCGATGATTTCCGCGTCGATGATGACCTCATGCTCCATGGTTTGCAGCGAGCGGAGGATTTTCGGCAGGGTGATCCGCTTCATATAGGGGCAGAGGTTACATGGCCGCACGAATTTCACATTGGGGTTTTCCAGCGCCACATTATCCGACATCGAACATTCGGTGATCAACACCACATGCTCGGGCTGGTTCACCTTGACGTAATTGCTCATGCCGCTGGTCGAACCGGCAAAATCAGCCTCGGCGATAACGTCGGGCGGGCATTCGGGATGCGCCAACACGATGACGCCGGGATTGCCGTCGCGGATTTCGCGAATATCGTCTGCGGTAAAGCGCTCATGCACCTCGCAGGCGCCGGCCCAGGTGACGATTTTAATGTCGGTCATCGCCGCGACGTTTTTGGCGAGATACTGGTCGGGAATTAAAATCACCGTGTCGGAATTAAATTCGCGCGCTGCGTGTTCCACTACCTCGACCGCATTAGAAGAAGTGCAACAGATGTCGGTCTCGGCTTTCACATCAGCGGTTGTGTTGACATAGGTGACGACCGGCGCGCCGGGATAGCGTTGTTTTAACAATCGCACATCCGCGCCGGTGAGCGAGGCGGCGAGGGAACAGCCGGCTTCCATATCAGGAATTAAAACGGTTTTGTCCGGACACAGAATTTTCGACGTCTCAGCCATAAAGTGGACGCCGGCCTGGACGATGATGTCCGCGTCAGTCTTGGCCGCTTCTTTCGCCAGTTGAAGACTGTCGCCGGCAAAATCACCGACGCAGTTGAAAATTTCCGGCGTCATATAATTATGCGCCAGGATGACCGCGTTGATTTGCTTTTTGAGATCGTTGATCGCCGCGATATAGGGGGCGTGCAGCCGCCATTCGAATTCGGGAATGAATGCCGCGACTTTCTCGTAGAGATGATCAGTTTTAGCCTTCACCACATCGGTATAGGGCAGTGAGGTTTGGGTTGTCGGTTCGCCGCCAAAATCAGCCATCGCGCCGCCTCCGCTGTGGTCGTCTGAGTTACGCATCAGGCATATGTGCTCAACTAGAGCATATATAGGGTTAAAAAACTGCCCCGCAAGGGGCTGAGCAGAAAAATGACCGGAAATGGCGGCTCGGTCAAGCCGGGGTAAACACTCACGGATAAGTAGAACGGCTGCTATAAAATCACATTATTGATGAACTATATCAACGGCTTCAGGCAAACAGCCGGTTGCGAAGGCGTTGAATGAATGAGCGTGCCGCGCCGCCCTGCTGGTGATATTGACGCACCAGACCACGCGTATAGTCAGAGTGGTGCTCGGGCTCGATGGTGCGGTCGATATCAGTCGGCAACGCCCAATCGTGATAGCCGAGCGCCGCGCAGGCCGGTTCCATCAAGTCTTTGATGATTTCAAGGTCGGATGGATGGAACCACTTGGCCCAGTTCGTTGCCGCGCCGGAACGCTTTGTATAGCCAAAACGGCCGAGATCGCGGGTCTTGGCGACTTGCCAGCCGAGCGCTGATTGAATTGCGGAAAAATCATCTGCGACCGCATCTTCATATCGCAAGGTCGCGAAAACAGTCTGATTTTGTTTCAGATAGTCTGCATAGTCCATGCATAAGCGAGCGATAAGGCGTATCTCGTCGGCGGGATCGCGGGTTCCGGGAAATGTGGCGGCAAATGCTTTTTGCACATCAAGAAAAGTCATCTGGGGATTTTGCTCGCGCTGCTCAAGAACTTTCGCCCAACGCTCTACGTCCTCGGCTCGCGCGTCGCCGTTGATGAGAAAACTGAACGGGCGAAACATCAGCCGGCTGATTATTTCGTCGCGTGGGTCGCGGACAATGGCGATTCTGGCGTGGAAATTTGGCTGTGATAGCCCCGTTGCAAAATCGCTTAACGCCTCACATTGCTTACCCCAATGATCATATAACACCTTCACTATAAGTGTTGATTTTGTCGCCATACTGGCGGCCCGGTTAATGTCACGCTGCGTCTTGGGTTCCATAATGAAACGCGCTGGCGACATTGGACAGGATGCTTCAATCGACTTGGCAATAAAAGTCGTGCCGGTTTTTGCGCGTCCAAGAACGAGCACATGCGGACGTGTAGCCGTATTGGAAAATTCTGTAGTCACATCAAATCCTGATAAACCTACTTGCCGATCAAATCGCGCGTTTCACCGGGGTCGGTGAAGAGATCGCCGCCGGCGCGGGCGCGCCATTTGTCTCCATCGCCCGCCGCCCGCTTTGGCACATGAACGCCAATCGTCCGATCAGCGTCTATGATGTCGCGGAGGATCATTTCGCCGTTTGCGTCGCCATAAAACCAGTAAGGCGGGAAGGCGGTATTGGTTTTTCGTGATTTGAAGTGCTGCATATGGCGCGAGAAATCGGAAACTACCGTTCCGGCGTCGCCGAGATGCATGACGGTGGTCTCCTCGCCAAGAGTGACGCGCCAGGCGAAATTTTGGATATGCGGCCGATTGCCGGCATGGGGGATGGCGACGGCGGCGACTTGCAATCCATCAACATCAAAATTAATCGCGCTATCTTCAGGGCCCAGATCGTAACCGAACACGCGCGCCATCAGGGGATCGTTGTCGGCAACCCCGGAATTGACGATGGCGTCGTGAACCTGTTGCGGCGCATATAGGCGAACCGTTGGGTTGGCGCGCATATAAGCAACCGCCGGTTCGGCGGTGAAATGATCGCCATGGACATGGCTTACAAAAATCGCATCGACGCCGTCATAGGGCGGCGCGCCCTTCATCATCGCCTCGACAATCGTGTCCGGCACAAGCGCATATTGCCCATAGCTGTCTGCGTAGAACGCATCGAACAGAACTTTCGTCTCGCCATGCACGACCATCACGCCTTCATTGCCAAGATAGGCAGCCGTGGCGCTGTCATGAGCGATGGCGGTGTTGAACAGGCTAAGGCTTGTTGCGAATATGGCGATCAGGCGTTTCATCGATGACATCCCCTTGATGATGGTGATTGCATGCACATCATCGTCTAATCCTTTGTGCGGCGCAAACGCGGGATGGCGAGCCCCGTGGCGGCGCGCTCGCGCAGGCCCTCGCGGTTGATGCGAAACAGCGCCGCCGGCCTGCCGCCCGCTTCTTGCGTTGCCTCGCCAGTGGGTTCGACAAAGCCTGATTTTTCGATTGTGCGGCGAAAATTCTGCTTGTGAAATCCAAAGCCGACAATCGCCTCGGCGGTGCGTTGCAGTTGCAGCAGGGTGAATTCCGGCGGCGTCATTTCAAAAATCACCGGCCGGTATTTCAACTTGCCGCGCAAGCGCCCGATAGCGGTTGCAAGAATGCGCCGGTGGTCGGAAATCATCGGCGCGCCGGTCTGTGGCGCCGCCTCGGTGGCGGGTGAGGCGCTATCAAGGCCGGCGGCGGCGCGGTCGCGCCCGGCCTCAACCACAAGCCCCGCCTCGTACATCAGCTCATAGCGGTCAAGGGTGCGCTCTTCGGCCCAGCCCATGCCGCCCTGGCCAAAGGCGATATTGATGCGGGCTTTGCGTGATGACTTGTTGCGGCCGCTTCCGGCCCAATCGGCCAGACCAGGTATGATGCGTTCACGGAGGATTGCCGGCTCGCCGCCGCGCCAGTCCTCCCAGGGAAAGAACCCATACCAGTCGCGCCAGACCGCATCTTCGGCAATGGTTTGCGACAGCGCCGGGGCGAGCGCCAGATAGCCGACCGAGACGATGCGCTCGCTGGCTTTGGCGCCGAGTAGCGCGGCGGCGGGCGCCTCGCGGCCTTCATCGCCGAACGTGTAGAGCTGTTCGATAAACCCAAGCGAGATTTTGGTCTGACGCTCGACCCATTCGCGCATCCCGATTTCAAAGGTGCGATGGCGCGCCGGATCAAACGGCCCATAGGGAAGGCCTAAGGCGTCGGCCTGGACGCACAGGACTTTCGGGCGCTCACGATCAACCGCCGCCAAGACAGCGTTGAGGGCGATGGCGACATTGGTCGCCAAGGCAGCGGGGGTCGCCAAGGCAGCCGGGGTCGCCAGGGACGCGGGGTGAGAGGCGGCGGGCGGTTTTTTCATCCCGCCGTCTATGGCTGATTTATGCGGTAACGGGAAGCATGACGACGGGTTTTTCAACCGCCGCACAGCTCGGGCAGAGGTCGAGTATCGCCTCGATCATGCGGTCGTCGCGGTGCATCAGCGCGTCGGCTTCAGACACCAGCATCAGATTGGGGTCGGCATGGGGCGCGGCGGCGCGCAGGCGGTCAGCGATTTTTCGCTCGCAATTGCCTTGCTCGATAGCGCACATCAAAACGTAAGCCACCGCCATGGAGCGCGCCACGCCCTTATGACAATGAATGAGGATTGGCGCTTTGGGCTCGGGGTCGTTGCGCCAGCGCTCGGCCAAGGCGAGGAGTTTTTTGCACCGGCTCTCGCAATCTTCAACATCGACCGCGCGGCTGCAATCTTCAATAACCTTGAGGTGGTTTTCTGCCCGTACAGCGTCAAATACCGGCGGCGTCGGCTCATCCTGTTCGAGAATCGATATCACATAGGCGGGCGCATATTTTTTAAACGCCGCCTCGGCGTGATCGAGTGAACTGACAATGATCATGACGTACCAGCCATCATTAGGCCTTGAGCTTTCCGCATCCGGTATGCGCGCTCTATTGAGATAGAGGCGTCGTTAACAAAACACAAACGACCTCGCTGGTTTGTGTGGCGAACAGGCGGGCGATCACGCGGTTTTGAAGTTGCGGGCTTTATTGGTTGACAATCTTAACCTTCGCAAGCCTGCATCAGCACCTTAAAGCGCGCCAGGAAGGCGGCCTGCGCCTGGCTTGAGGTCATGGTTTTCAGCTCAATCGGCGCCACCCCGCGCGGTGCGCCAAAAAATTTGCGCGCCTCGGCAAACTCAAAACCGGCAAGTTGCGTTGCTTCAAAAAAAGCGCAAGCGCGGTCGGCGCGTTTGATGGTTTTCTCAACCGTTTCCGGCAAGTCCGCAGGCAGGCCAAAGCGCAGATGGATGGCCTGCTGCAAGCGGTGCTCAATGACTTTATAGCGCCCGCCCAATTGCGCCTTAAACGGCGAGATCATGTCGCCGATAACAAATTCCGGACCGTCATGGAGGAGCGCGGCGAGGCGCCATTTTGCCGGCCAGCCGGGTTTTATCTCGCCGCAAAACGCTTCGACGATGAGCGAATGCTGCGCGACGTTAAACGGCAAAGGTCCCAATGTCTGGCCGTTCCAGCGCGCAACCCGGGCAATGCCATGAGCAATATCTTCAATCTCGACATCAACCGGGGAGGGGTCAAGCAGGTCGAGACGGCGCCCCGACAACATGCGCTGCCAGGCGCGGGGGTTATCTTTGGTGCTGGACAGGGTGCGCGGTCGCTTTCGTGAGAATATCAGGTAGGTCGGGCGCGACGCCTAGCAGAGCGCCGCAGAGCCGGCAAGGGATCGACCAAGCGACAGGCAGGCGCGGCGGGAGGGCTTGTCTCGGCCATACGATATAGCGATTATGGTCCTCGTAAAGAGTTCAAAAGAACCAACGCAAAAATACCCGAGAAAAGGCGAATGGCGAAAGTCATTTGAGACGGTGGCGAAAATGGCGACATCTGATTATCACGAAACCCGACGCGGCGGCGGCGCATGGTTTTATGTGCCGGTGGTGTTGATTTTGTTTCTCGGCGGCGCCCTAACGCTCGGCGCGTATTTTTACGCCGACACGCAACTGACAATCATGGAAGCGCTGGCGGTCGGCTTTGGCGGCCTCGCGGCCATCATTTTCGGCATGATTGTCGCGGTGGCCGGTTTGGTGATCGGCCTTTTAGGCGCGCTGATCGGGCTTGTCGCTGCTGGCGGCGCGATTGCGATGACGTTGTTTATTATCGCCTCGCCGATTATCGCAATCCTCTTGATTGTAATGCTGATGCGGCGCTCAAAATCCTGTCCGGACCCGGCCATGCATGAGTAACCCGCCGGATTGAAGCCGGGCTAAAAAAGAATAACCGTTTCGCGTTCATGCGAAGCGGTTTTTTATTGCTCGGGCGTTTCTTCCTTAGGCGCGCCAAAAATGCTTTCTAGCGCGCGCAGCGCTGTTTCCTCTGGCGTTTCTTTTTGCGGTTCCGCTTCGGGCGCGGCTTGGTCGCCATCAGCGGGCGCTGCTTTGCGTTTGCCGATGCCGCCGAGCAAATCGCGAATTTGCTTGACGCCGCCGCTGCGCAGATAGGCTTCAAGGTCAACGGCGATGGTGGGTTCAGAAAACGTCCCGCCAACCCGCATCGGTACGGCGACGGTGCGTGCGTCCTTGCCGTCAGCCGTCGTCGTTGCGCGCGGCGACAGCCGCAAATCAATGGTCTGTTGCGGCAGGTTGATGACGCCCTTGCCGGACATGGTGAGATACGGCCCGTTAAGAGAAATCGTCGGCGTGTTGAGCAGCCCGTTGGTGATTTTGAAGTTGGAAAGAAATTCCGAAAAATCGGTTGTCTCATCGGCGCCGCGCGCGGCGCTGACGGCGGTGGTGAGCGTTGCCGGGTTAATCCCCTGCTGAAGCGCGGCGGCGGCGCGGACAATCTTGGCGATGTTGACGCCCTTCAGCGCGCCATTGGCGATGTCAAAACCGCCATCGCCATTAAGCGACGACATTATCGCCGCCTGACTGTCGCCGGCGGCGGTAAAGTCAAACTTCAGCGAGCCCAATCCCAGAAGATTATCGTGCTTTAAAAGATCGAGCGACATCGGCTGGGTGTTGACGGCGTTCATATCAAGATTGCCGGAAAAGGACGGCGTCGCGCCGCGCGCATTGACCACCAGCCGGCCCGAGCCCTGGCCCCCATACATTGCAAGCTCGGGGATGTCCGTCGTCATCCGGCCATTGTCGATGCGCAGCTTCAAACGGCTCTCGCCAATCTCAAGGTCGTTGAGGAAAATCGCATTTGCTGAAATATCGAAATCGGCATCGACATTGCGCAGGCTGGTGAAATCCATCCTTGCCGTCGACCATTCGGGAAAGCCTTCCGACGAGGTTGTTGGCGGCGGCATATAGGGCCTGAGGTCGAGTTTATCCGTAGACAGAACGCCGCTGGCCTTCGGCTTGGCGCCCGACCAGTCGAGATTGAGAACGCCCTCGGCCTTAATGTCGTCAAACCCGATATGCGCATCGGTGAGGCTTAACGCATCATCGCCGCCATCGACATCGCCCGACAGCGACAACCGGTCAAAGCCCGGCGCATCGGCAAGCTCGGTTCCGACAAGCGCGGCAAACGCCGGCAAGTCCGGCGCGTCGACATCAATCGGCCCGCTATAGCGCAGCGCCTTGCCGGTCTCGATATTAAGATCAGCGCCCGCTTTGGTCGCGCCGATAGTCACATCAAGCTTAAGGTTGCTGGGCTTGCCGGCGATGATCGCGGCGAGATTGGTGAGCACGATATCGATCTTGGTCGGCTCGCCCTGAAAAATCATCCGGCCGTTCACTTCCAACGGCTCTTTGAGGCTTTTCAAAAAGATATTGAGATCAATGTCCTCGGCTGAGTAAGTCTTGGCCGCCGCTGCATCGCTATAATGCGCGCGGCCATCGACGATACGGACATCGCCAAGGCGAATGTCGCGCGGCGCGCGCGCGCCATCATTATCTGTGGCGTCTTCTGTGTCTCCGGCGGCGAAATTCCAGTTGACCGCGCCATCGGCTTTGCGCGCGAGATTAATCTCCGGCTCGGTCAACACGAAACGGTCAACCTCGACGGCGTTGGTGAGCAGCTTGAACAGGTTGACGCCGATATCAGCCTCGGCGACGCGCATCAGATAATCACCGTCAAAGCCATCGGCATTGGCGATGGTCAGCGCCTCCACATGAAACGCCGCGCGCGGCAACAACCGGAAAGATAAATCATCGCCGATTGTCACCTCGCGCCCAATCGCCGCCGAGGCTGCCGCCTCAATGCGCGGCTTGAACGTCGCCGTCGGGATCAACCCCGGCGCAAACACCGCCACAGCAAGAAGGACGGCGACAATCGAAACCAGAAAGAAGAATACACGGCTCATTACAATTCCCTTTAGCGAGGCTTACTGCGGTGGGGGACGAACCCGCCTGGTGATGTGCTAGCGCTCTATAATTACCTGAAATTGGCCGCATACGCCAACTTGTTTTCTGGCGTGATAGTGCGATAGGGTTAGATGTATAGGCGGAGGGGTTTGTTATGAATTTTCCAGTTTTTAAGGCATTCAGTGCAGGGCTTGCTTATATTGTCGCCCACTTCTTTACGATCATAAAAATCTTGTGGCTGCCAACACTTCTGCTGATCGCGGTGCAGGTCTATCTGATGCCGTCGATGATCGACGCGCAGGTGCAGCTTGGCGGTATGGAACAGGGCGGCGACCCCACAGCCATGTTCGCCGCCATGGGGCCGATGTTTCGTGCAATGGGGTTGTTGTATCTGGCGATGGCGATTGCTTACCCGATGATGATCGCTGGGCTGTTGCGCCATGTGATCCGGGGGGAGGCGCCGCGCCTGCCGTTTTATCTTTGGTTCGGCGCCGATGAGTTGCGCATCGTTGCAGCGTTCTTGCTTCTGATAATCATGACAATCATTCTTTATATTGCCGGGGGCCTGCTGGTTATGGTGGTCGGCCTTATTCTGTCATTGGTCGCCGGCGCCTTGGGCGGCATCCTGATGGGGGTTGGCATACTCGCTTTAGTCGGCGCACTGATTTGGTTTTTTGTCAGAATGTCCATCGTCTATGCGGCCGCGGTTGGTGAAAGAACGGTTGGCGTCGCCGAAGCCTGGAACATTACTGAAGGCCATTTCTGGGGCTTGTTCTTCTACTGGATTTTATGGGTGTTTGTGATGATTGTCGCCGGCCTTGTATTTTTGGCGCTGATATTACCAAGCTATATGCCTTTGATGATGGAGATGATGTCATCAATGTCTGACCCGGCGGCTATGGAACAGCTTAATGTGCGCATGCTCGAAATGCAGGGCGATATGTGGGACCTGTCAAAACCCGGCGCATGGGTCTCGGTAATTTCGACGTATCTTTTCACAATGGTTTACACAGCATTGTGGGTGGTTCCCGCGGGCATCGCCTATCGCTATCTCGTCGGCGAAGAACGCGGGCGGTAGGCGGGCCGACCCGCACGCTGCGGGAAGCCGAGAAGCGGAAGCCCACCACCCGCTCATCCCCGCGCAAGCGGGGATCCAGATGCAGGCGCCTCGATCGGCGAATCGAGAGGCGCGGGGGCTGAGGTTATCGGCTTGCGGGGAGGAAAGCGGAACTAAACACCTAGCAAGAAGTACGCAAATCCGTGCTACTTTTCCGAATCGGGAACTGGCCCTATGATTGCTCTGGTTTGGGAATCGCCGGGAGCGCGCATGAACATCGACAAGCGAACAATTATTGCCTGGCTTGGAGCATTTGCTTCGATGGCGTTCGGTTTCGGAGCCCCGATTATGTGGTCTAACGCACCGGCTTGGGTGGGGGCTGTTGCGATCTCTCTGGCACTAGGCCCGGCGCTTATTGCATTTGTGTTAACATTTGCCTCTGTGGTACAGCTTCAACGGATTTCGGTTTGTATAAGAAGCCACCGGGTACTAAGTGGGCTAGCTACTCTGGTGATCTTCGGCGCCTCGTTTTGGGTCGTATTTCTGCTAAGGACTGATTCCAATCCTTTAACCGAAAGCGACGAGGTGGAGCCCAAAGCTGAAGACAGAAGTGTAACAATTGGCGACGGCAGTAGCAACAATGTCGTCAATACTGGTGAGGGGAATATAAACTTTGCTGCCGTACCGGAAGCGATAAACTTTAACACGCAATATGATCGCAATATGACTGTGATTACATTTGATGTAACTGCACCCCCGCCAAGTGGCAAAATGTTAGCGGCTGTATATGCTAGGGGCGCTTCATATCTAGACCTTCGCCCGATTGAGGGAGGTGCATATCAAATTGATGACAGTGGTACGTACAACGGTTTTCCAGCGATAATTCTAAAAGACGTTTTTAAGGGGCGGTATCGCCTTCAATATGTTGCTAGCGATAAAAGTGACAAGGTGGAGATTCTATTTGACTGGTAACACTAAGCAACGCTTTGACCAGCTCTTGAAAGCGATAGCGTACAGGTGCTCCGGCCTCGAAAACGCTTGCAAAAGGACCGGCAGCATCAAGTGCGGCGCCTTCCGAAGGTTCCAGCGATACTCAAACTCACCAAGGTATAAATCCAGATACTTCGGTTACACATGGACATAAGTCCCCCGATAAGTGCCCTTAAACAGGTTCCCAAAACCCATATTCCCCATGGGCTTCGTGAGCCGGGCTCTCCAGCCGCTCATCGCCGCGAAAGCGGGGATCCAGATGCGGGTGCCCGGCTACCCCCCCCGAATCGAGAGGCGCAAGGGGTAGAGTTTATTGGCTTGTGGCTGCAAAAATTTTTAAAACAAAAAAAGAACAAATAGAAAATTACCCTTTAAAACAGTATGATAGCCCGCCTTGCCAAATGAGAACAAAAAGCGTACAAAGGCGCTTATTGACAGGGCGGTCCCCTGTAGGCAACGGAGGCGGTATATGGCCAAGGGCGGTCTGAAGCTTGTAGAGGTGGGTGACGTGGATAAATCTAAGGCGCTGGAAGCGGCGATGTCGCAGATCGACAAGGCGTTCGGCAAGGGCTCGCTGATGCGCCTGGGCGACCGCGATGTGGTGCCGATGGAATCGATTTCGACCGGCTCACTCGGACTTGATATCGCGCTCGGGATTGGCGGCCTGCCCAAGGGCCGGGTGGTTGAAATTTACGGACCGGAAAGCTCCGGCAAGACAACGCTGGCGCTGCATGTGGCGGCGGAAACGCAAAAGTTTGGCGGCACCGCGGCGTTTATCGACGCTGAACATGCGCTCGATCCGATCTATGCGCAAAAGCTCGGCGTCAGCCTCGATGACCTCCTCATCTCCCAGCCGGATACTGGCGAGCAGGCGCTTGAAATTGCCGACACGCTGGTGCGCTCCGGCGCGGTTGATATTCTGATTATCGATTCTGTCGCAGCGCTAACGCCGCGCGCCGAGCTTGAAGGCGAGATGGGCGATTCGCTTCCTGGCCTGCAGGCGCGGTTGATGAGCCAGGCGCTCCGCAAGCTGACCGGTTCAATTTCGAAGTCCAACACGCTGGTGATTTTCATCAACCAGATCCGCATAAAAATCGGCGTCATGTTCGGCTCGCCCGAAACCACGTCCGGCGGCAATGCGTTGAAGTTTTACGCCTCCGTGCGGTTGGATATTCGCCGCATTGGCGCTATCAAACTGCGTGACGAGGTGGTTGGCAATCAAACCCGCGTCAAGGTTGTCAAAAACAAGGTAGCCCCGCCGTTTAAGCAGGTCGGAATTCGACATCATGTATGGCGAGGGCATTTCCAAGATGGGCGAGCTGGTCGATCTTGGCGTCAAGGCCGAGATCGTGGAAAAGGCCGGCTCGTGGTATTCCTATAATTCTGAGCGCATCGGCCAGGGCCGCGAAAACGCCAAGCAGTTCTTAAAAGACAATCCCGACATGGCCGCCGAAATTGAGCACGCAATCCGCAAGAACGCCGGGCTTGTCGGCGAAGAAATGCTCACCGGCGAAACCAAACAGGATGACGACGTGGCAGCCGAAGCGTCTTAGCCGGATTTTAAGCGCCCGCCCGGGAGCCGGAAATACAGCTGCATAAGGTTAGCAAAACAAACAATCCGGTCGGCGTGGCCGGATTGTTTTCATCTGACTGCGCCTGACGCTTTGCGGAAACAGGTATCAGGTGCATGCTGACGCAGCGCGAACAAACGCTCATCAGGAGAAGACAATGATTGGATATGTAACCCTCGGCGCCGCCGATCTCGAAAAATCCGCTAAGTTTTATGACGCCTTGCTGGGGGAAATGGGCGCCAAGCGGATGATGGAAAGCGACAGCTTTATCGCCTGGTCAGCCGCCCCCCAACAACCGGCGATTTCGATTACCAAACCGCATGACGGCAAGCCAGCTTCGGTCGGTAATGGAACCATGGTGGCGATTGCCTGCGACAAGCCGGAAATGGTCGATCGGCTCTATAAAAAGGCGATTGCCCTCGGCGCTACCGATGAAGGCCCGGCCGGCCCGCGCGGCGATACGTTCTATGCCGGCTATTTCCGCGATCTCGACGGCAACAAGCTCAACTTCTTCTGTATGACCTAGGCGCGCGGACGCCCCACCCACGCTGCCAAATCACAGCTTTGGCTCCCAGCCATCGCGTCCATTTTCGCAGCGCAGCGAAAAATCTGGACGCGCCGCCCCTTCGGGCGCTAAGACAAACAAATCGCGCCGGATCATTTGTTTGGGCCGGCGCGATTTTTGTTTTATGAGGCCGTAAGGCTTGAATGAGGCCATGAAGCCATGACGTCGCTGAAAGACATAAGGGCGCAATTTCTCGACTTTTTCGCCGCGCGCGAGCATGTCGTCGTCCCCTCCGCGCCGCTAGTGCCGCAAAATGATCCGACTTTGCTGTTCGTCAATGCCGGCATGGTTCCGTTCAAGAACGTCTTCACCGGCGCAGAAACCAGAGACTACACGCGTGCGACGTCGTCGCAAAAATGCGTGCGCGCCGGCGGCAAACACAACGACCTCGACAATGTCGGCTATACCGCGCGCCACCACACGTTTTTCGAGATGCTCGGCAATTTCTCGTTCGGCGACTATTTCAAAGATGAGGCGATCGACGCCGCCTGGACCCTGGTGCACAAGGAATTCGGGCTCTCCGCCGACAAGCTCACCGTCACTGTCTATCACACCGACGATGAGGCGTTTGACCTGTGGCGAAAAATCTCCGGCCTGCCGGAGGCGCGTATCATCCGTATTCCAACCAATGACAATTTTTGGGCGATGGGCGACACCGGTCCGTGCGGGCCGTGCTCGGAGATTTTCTACGATCACGGCGATCATATTCCCGGCGGACCGCCCGGCAGCGCTGATGAAGACGGCGACCGTTTTGTTGAAATCTGGAACCTCGTCTTTATGCAGTTTGAAAGGCTTGCCAGCGGTGAGCAGGTCGATTTACCAAAACCCTCCATCGACACCGGCATGGGACTTGAGCGCCTGGCCGCTGTTCTGCAAGGCGTCCACGACAATTATGACGTCGATTTATTCCGCACCCTGATTGCTGCATCCGTAGACCTCACCGGCCGCAAGGCGCAGGGCGCGGACGCCCCGGCGCACCGGGTGATTGCCGATCATTTGCGCGCCATGAGTTTTTTAATTGCTGACGGCGTTGCGCCATCGAACGAAGGGCGTGGGTATGTGTTGCGGCGAATAATGCGCCGGGCGATGCGTTATGCCCACGGGCTTGGCGTGCGCGACCCTCTGCTTGCGCGCCTCGCCCCGGTGCTGGTGCGGGAAATGGGCGCCGCTTTTCCCGAGCTTGGGCGCGCCCAAACCCTGATTGTTGAAACCCTGACGTCGGAAGAGGAAAAATTCCGCTCGCTGCTCGAGCGCGGGTTAAAACTCCTCGACGAAGAGACCGCCAACCTGCCCGATGGCGAGGCGTTGTCGGGCAAGGCGGCGTTCAAACTCTACGACACCTTTGGTTTCCCCTTAGACCTGACGCAAGACGCGCTCCGCCGCCAGGGCCGCGAGGTCGACGTTGCAGGCTTTGACGCGGCGATGGATGTCCAGCGCAAGGCCGCACGCGCCGCATGGGCGGGCTCGGGCGACGCCGCTGATGAAAGCGTGTGGTTTGATTTGCGTACGGAGCATGGCGCGACAGAATTTCTTGGGTACATCCATGACGAAACCGAAGGCGTCATTCAGGCAGTCGTTAAAGACGGCGCACCGGTGGGCGAGGCCCGCCAGGGCGATGAAGTTGAGATTGTCGTCAACCAGACGCCGTTCTATGCCGAGGCTGGCGGTCAGGTCGGCGACGCGGGCGTCATCAAAACCGAGGCTGGCGCGAAAATCATCATCCGCGAGGTCAAAAAACGCGCCGGCGCGCTGTTCGGCCATATCGGCGTGGTTGAGGAAGGCGCAATCAAAGCCGGTGAGGCGGTGCTTCTGTCGGTAGATGTTGAGCGCCGCAACAAGACCCGCTCCAATCATTCCGCGACGCATTTGATGCATGCCGCATTGCGTGAAGTGTTGGGTGCGCATGTTATGCAAAAAGGCTCGCTCGTCGCGCCGGACCGATTACGGTTCGATTTCTCCAATCCGAAAATCATGTCGGGCGAGGAGACCGCGGAGGTCGAACGGCGCGTCAATGCGGTAATCCGCCAGAACACGCCCGTCGAGACCCGCATCATGGCTTACGAAGACGCTGTCGCATCAGGCGCGATGGCGCTGTTTGGTGAGAAATATGACGATGATGTCCGTGTTCTGACGATGGGCGCAGCGCTTGACGGTGCGGCTAAGCCCTTTTCTGTCGAGCTTTGCGGGGGGCTCCATGTATCGCGCGTTGGTGATATTGCGCTGTTTAAAATCATTGGCGAAAGCGCGGTCTCGGCGGGTGTGCGCCGGGTGGAAGCGCTGACCGGCGAGGCG
>JAADIQ010000126.1 GCA_013151255.1 Alphaproteobacteria bacterium | reverse complement strand
CCCAAATTGCTGAATTTCCCGAGGAGACCGACAAGATGTGGATATCGCCCGCTTATGCGCAGGCCGCTCAGGCCGCAGCCCCCAACCCGTTAATGCAGTTGGCCCCGCTGGTCTTCATCTTTGTGATTTTCTACTTCCTCTTGATCCGCCCGCAAATGACGGCGCGTAAAAAACATACGGAAATGATCTCCAAAGTCCGCCGCGGTGATGTTGTGGTCACCGCTGGGGGCATTATTGGCAAAGTCACCAAAGTCATCGACGACAGTGAAGTGATGGTCGAGCTTGCCGACAAGGTTGCGGTCAAGGTCGTCAAATCGACCCTCAGCGATGTGCGCACCAAGCCGGAACCTGCCGCTAACGACAAATAACAAAAAACCAGCGCAGCGATCTTTTCGCTTGGGAGCGTCTCGCAGATGTTGCAATTTTCGAAAGTTCAGATCGCCGGCATTGTTGGCCTTATTGCATTGGGGCTGATGTTTGCAGCGCCCAATTTTTTAAGCGAGGCGCAGCGCGACGCCCTGCCGGGGTTCTTGCCCAAGACGACAATCAATCTCGGCCTCGACCTACAGGGCGGCTCATATCTGTTGCTCGGCGTTGATACAGAAAAAGTCATCGATGATCGTATGCGGTCGATGATGTCGGATATTCGCGGCGAGATGCGGCCGAAACGAAGCGCCAGCCGCGAACGGATATCGATCGACAACCTCGCCTTTAACGAGGCGACCAAAGTCATCACTTTGCGTTTGCGCGATGCGGGCGATCTTGAAGAAGCGCGTGAACGGATGCGAAATTTGACCCGCGGCGGTTTTGGCGGCGGGCTCGGCTTTGGCGGGCGGCCCTATACGGTGTCGGCGAATAATGCGCGCATTGAAATATCGATGACCCAGGAAGCCGAACGCTTCTATTCTCGCGAAGCGGTGCGCGATTCGATAGAGGTGGTTCGCCGGCGGATTGATCCGGCGGGCAATAAGGAAGTCTCCATCCAGCCCCAGGGCGCGGCGCGCATCGTCGTGCAGGTGCCGGGCGATGACGACCCCGAGGCGCTCAAAGCGATTATCAACCGCACCGGCCAGCTCTCGTTTCACCGCCAGGACCCGACCGTCAGTCCGAGCGATGCGGCCTCGGGCTTGTTGCCGCCGAGACGCATACTGGTGCCGTTTGCAGATTTGGAAGGCTCCGGCGGGCAACCGATGGTGTTGTTTGAGGACGCGGAAGTCACCGGCGATATGGTGCAGACGGCCTCAATGTCGGCAAATTCTGATGGCAGTGGTTTCCAGATTAATTTTACGTTCGACAGGCGCGGCGCTATACGGTTTGCCAATTACACGCGCAACAATATCGGCTCGGTGTTTGCCATTGTTCTCGACGGGAAAATTATCTCCGCGCCAGTCATTCAAAGCGCCATCACCCAAGGCAGCGGCCGCATCACGGGGAATTTTTCGGCGCAGGAAGCAGCCGACACCGCGCTCCTGATCCGTTCCGGCGCCTTGCCGGCGGAGCTGACAACGCTGGAACAACGCTCGGTCGGGCCAGATCTTGGGCGTGACTCCGTGAAAGCCGGGGCCGAGGCGCTAATCCTCGGTTTTATTGCCGTCATCATTTACATGGTGCTGAGCTACGGACGGTTTGGCGTCTATGCCGATATTGCGCTGATCGCCAATATTATTCTCATCGCCGGCGTATTATCTTTGCTTGGATCAACGCTGACGCTGCCCGGGATTGCCGGGATTGTTTTGACCATCGGCATGGCGGTTGATGCAAACGTGTTGATCTTTGAGCGTATCCGCGAAGAGCTCGCCAATGGCAAAGCGCCGATTAACGCCGCCGAGCTTGGCTACCAAAAAGCCTGGTCGGCGATCCTTGACGCCAACGTCACGACATTTTTGGCGGCGCTGATCATGTTCCAGCTTGGCGCCGGCCCTGTGCGCGGCTTTGCCATCACCCTTGCGGTGGGCGTCGTGACGTCCGTCTTCACCGCCTATGTGCTGACGCGGCTGTTTGCGGGAGGCTATCTCCTGTCGAAACGGCCAAAAACAATGGCGTTATAGGAGAGGGCGCGAAAATGTTTTTAAAACTTGTCCCTGATAACACGCATATCCATTTCATCCGAATGCGGATTATGGCGATGGTTTTTTCGGGCGCGTTAATCGTCGGGTCGTTCGTTGCGCTGTTTGAAATTGGCCTCAATTTCGGCGTGGATTTTCGCGGCGGCGTGACGATTGAGTTTACCGATAATGAGCCGATTGATATTGGCGAAGTGCGCAGCGTGGTTTCGGCTCTTGGGTTGGGGGACGTAAAGGTTCAGACCATCCAGGATTTTGCCGACACCGAAGAGGCGGTGGTTGTTTTCATCGAACAGCAGGACGCAGAACCCGGCGCGGCTGAAGATGGCGGCGAGAGCGATACAGCCTCGGGCGATGTCGGCGATGTCGCGCAGCAGGATGCGGCGGTGCAGGTTCAAGACGCGCTCAAAGCCCTTCTCGGCGACGATATCGAGTTCCGCAAAATCGATGTGGTCGGCCCAACGGTGTCCGGCGAGTTGATCCAAAAAGGCGCCATCGCCATCGTCCTCGCGATCGGCATGATGCTGCTCTATATCTGGCTGCGTTTTGAATGGCAGTTCTCACTCGGCGCCATCGTTGCGCTGGTCCATGACGTGATCATCACCCTTGGCATGTTCGCGGTGACCCGGCTTGAATTTAACCTCGCGATTATCGCGGCAATCTTGACGATTGTCGGCTACTCGATGAATGACACGGTGGTTGTTTATGACCGGGTGCGGGAGAATTTGCGCAAATATAAAAAGAAAGACCTGGCCGAGCTGCTTGATCTGTCGATTAACGACACGCTGTCACGCACGGTGATGACGTCGGTAACGACGTTGCTGGCGTTGGCGTCGCTGGCGGTGTTCGGCGGCGAGGTGTTGCGCGGCTTTACCATGGCGATGATCTGGGGGATTGTGATCGGCACCTATTCATCAATTTTCGTCGCCTCGCCGTTCCTCCTGGCGACGGGCGTCAAGCGCGACTGGTCAAAACAAACCGCGACGGCGACGCCTTAGGCTTGCCCGCCGGGGCCCTTATGGACACGCCACAATCTTCTGCGCCGGCGCTTGCGCCGGACTATTGCCAAGGCCTGGTGCGCCGGCAGGATGAAGACCGCTGGCTGGCGGCGGGCTATGCGCAAGGCGATGCGAAGCGCCGGTTGCTGGCGCTTCATGCGTTTCACATCGAGCTAAAAAATAT
>JAADIQ010000003.1 GCA_013151255.1 Alphaproteobacteria bacterium | reverse complement strand
GCGGCTGCGGCCGGTCGCCGGTAAGGCGGCAGCGCCATAGGCGCGCGGTGCGCGGTGTAACGCTTGCGACAATGCGGGGAATGCGCCGGCGCTGGGCCGGATGTCGCCATCGATGAAAATATGCGCGCTGGCCTCTGGCGCTACCCGGTAGACATAGTCGTTCCAGGCGTTGGCCTTGTCTGCGACGGGCAGAAAATGCGCCGTGATCCGACGATCAGCGGCGGCAAGCGCCTTGGCGACGCTATAGGTCTCGTCGGTTGAGCCATTAACCAGAATATGCGCGCGGTAGTCTGCGCCCGCCGCAGCGGCGTCGAGTGCGCCAATGCAGCGATGCAGCAGCCACTGCTCGTTATGGGCGAATATGCAAATCGATAAGGTCATGTAGCGGACGAGGAGCAATTTTCGTGCAAGCCTCGCAAACGAACGCGGATTATCGTTAACGCGCTGCCGGTTGCCTGCGGATAGTCACATTATAGGTCTGCTTGCCGCAGTTGAGTCGAAGGCTGGCGAGGGTATAGGTTAACCCGAAAACCAATGAGAGCGAGGCCCCAATGCCTGACCATGGAGACATCAAACCGCAACGTGCGAAATTCCGCGCCATGAGCGAAGGCACGCAGGAAGACTGGACGACAATCATCACGCAATTTGCACCGTTTGCGGCGACCGGCGGCAAGCGGGTGCTCGCCCATTTGCGATTGCTTGATGGCGATTATGGCGGTTTTCCCATTGATCGCCTGCAGCATTCCCTGCAAACCGCGACCCGGGCGCATAAAGATGGCCGCGACGAGGAATATGTCGTCTGTGCATTGCTTCACGATATTGGCGACACGCTCGGCGCCTATAACCACCCTGATATTGCGGCGGCGATTTTAAAACCGTTCGTGTCGGAAAAGAATCTCTGGATGGTTGAAAAGCACGGCGTCTTTCAGGGCTATTATTTCTTCCACTATCTCGGCCTCGATCGCGACATGCGCGAGGCTTATCGCGACCATCCGCATTTTCAGTACACAGCAGAGTTCTGTGAGAAATATGATCAGAACGCCTTCGATCCGGATTACCAGTCGATGCCGCTGGAGGCGTTTGAGCCGATGGTGATGAAACTGTTTGAGGCGCCCAAAAACTCAATCTATGGACCGGCCATTGCGCCGGAATAGAGTTTCGTTACGCGGACAATGGCGGGGCCGCCCGCTGCTAAATTCCTATTTCAGCGGCGGGATTTGTTTGTCGCTCGCGAGCTCAATTTCAGGGTCCGCGTCCACTGACGCTATATCGATTTCCGGCATGTCGCCGCCAAGCTCTTCAATCATCGAGACAATCTGGCGCGAGGAGGCGAGAATTTGCCTGCCACCTTCAGATTTTCGCTTCGTCAGCTGCGCGGTGTCCTCCAACGCATCGACGGCGCGGTAGGTTTGTTCAACGGCGGTGTTCAGATTGCGCAGCAGCGTCTTGAGGTCCGGGTCGTCGCCGGCCATTTTATCCTTCGCAACCTTGTGCATGCGGGCGATTTCGCCGCCAAGCTCTTTAACCCGCTCGCGCGTGCGCCGTCTGGAAAAAAACGCCGTTAGCAACGCCCCGAGAACGAACCCGCCAAGCGCGGAGCCCCCGCCAATCATAAGCAACTCTGACACCACAACACCCCATATTTATCCCACAGGGAGGATTTTTGGCGAATTGGCGGCTTTTGGCAAGGTCTGGCCAATTCTGCCCATAAAATATGGCCTGCGCGGCGTCGGCGTCATCAGCACCCGCCGTCCGGCGAGCAGGCGCCGCCGCCGGGCATGCGGGTGTCGGAGTAGCCATAAGACCAGCCATCCTTGTAGAGAACGGTTTGCGGGCGCGCATACCAGTCTATCGGCTGAAGCTTGTGGCCTTTGGCTTCAAGCAGCGCTTTGGTGTCGTCGCTGATGCCGGGCTCATAGAGAATCTGGTCCGGCAGCCATTGATGGTGAATGCGCGGGTGGTCCATGGCGTCGGCGATATTCATGCCCCGGTCGATGACATTGATGATGACCTGCAAAACGGATGTGATGATGCGCGATCCGCCCGCGCCGCCAATCGCCATAAACGGCGCGCCGTCCTTAAAAATCAATGTCGGCGTCATCGAGCTTAACGGGCGCTTGCTGGCGGCGATGGCGTTTTTGTCATTGCCGACAAGGCCATAATAATTTGGAACGCCAGGCGCTGCGGAAAAGTCATCCATCTGGTTATTTAATAGAATGCCGGTTCCGGGCACGACGACGCCGGAGCCAAAACTCATATTTAATGTATAGGTGTTGGAGACAAAATTGCCGTCCTTGTCGATGACAGAAAATTGCGTCGTATCATGACTTTCATAAGCAGCCGGGTCGCCGGCGCCAATTTTAGAGGAGTCGCCGGCTTTATTCGGGTTGATGGTTGAGGCTAACGATTTTGCGTATTCCTTGCTCATTAGCCCTTGAACCGGGACATCGACGAAATCCGTGTCGCCCAGAAGTTCGGCGCGATCAGCAAAAGCCAGACGCATGGTCTCGGCGAGAAAATGTAGCGCCTCGGCGCTGTCGCCAGCGGAGCTATAGGGCGGGCGCGTTTCTAACATGTTGAGCATTTGAATGAGATGAATGCCGCCGGAACTGGGCGGTGGCATCGAGTGTATTTCGTACCCGCGATAGGTTCCGATCACCGGTTCGCGTTCGATGACTTTATAGTGGCTGAGATCATCGCGGGTGATAAACCCGCCATTTGCCGCCATATCGCTGGCAATCGCGTCCGACACCCAGCCGCTATAAAACCCTTCGCGGCCGTGTTTTGAAATCGCCTTCAGCGTTCTGGCCAGACCCTTGCGCCGCATGACGTCGCCGGGGAGATATCCCGACCCATCGGGTTTGAAAAACTCAGCGCGCGCCGCCGCATTGCGCGTCAGAGCTTTTCTTTCCTCTTCAAACATCGCCGCGTTAAAGTAAGATAGCGTGTAGCCATTTTCAGCAAGGCGGATCGCCGGCGCCATTACTTTTTTGCGGGATAATACGCCATATTTCTCGTGCGCATGAAGCAGGCCGGCGACGGTTCCCGGCACGCCGGATGATTTGTGTGAATGGCGGATGGCGTCAATATCGACATTGCCTTCATCATCGAGATACATGTCTTGCGTCGCAGCGGCGGGCGCCATTTCGCGGTAGTCGATGGCGATGGTTTTCCCCTCATCTTGCATATGCACCAGCATGAAACCGCCGCCGCCAATATTGCCGGCGCGAGGGTAAGTGACGGCAAGCGCAAAAGCGGTCGCGACCGCCGCATCAACTGCATTGCCGCCTTGCGCCAACATATCGGCGCCGATTTGTGCGGCGGTTTTCTCGCCCGCGACA